>JAJBUU010000004.1 GCA_020860205.1 Oscillospiraceae bacterium
TACTTCACACAACTTAGAGCAAATTTCAAAAAAGTCTTGACAAAGCGTTCCCCGAAGGGACAGGCTACCGGGCGCGGACGAGATTTTCAAAGTTCTTCAATCTGCCGGAATTGATGGTCATGTTCAAAGAGGTTGCCGATATTAAAACCTCCGATCAGCTCAATCTGCCTGCCCCTACGCCCATCTATCACAACGAAGTGGCGCAGCCTACCGCAATCCAGCAGGAGATGGTGCAGCAGCTCTCCGAACGAGCCTCACTGGTACACGCCGGACGAGTAGACGCCAGCGCAGATAATATGTTGAAGATCACCAGCGATGGCCGCAAGCTGGGACTTGACCAGCGGGTGATCAACCCCAACCTGCCCGACGACCCGAACAGCAAAGTCAATTTGTGTGTCAACAACATCGTGAGGATTTGGGAGGAAGGACAGGCGAACAGGCTGACCCAGCTCGTGTTCTGCGATATATCCACACCGAAAAGCGCACCGACAAAGAAAATCGCCAAAACTGTGGACAGTCCGGAGCTTCATGCGCTGGAACAGCTTACGGAGGAAGCTGAACCTGAAAAGCCCTTCTCCATTTACGATGATATTCGGGAAAAGCTGGTGGCGCGGGGTATCCCACGGGAACAGGTGGCCTTTATCCACGAGGCCAACACGGAGGTGCGGAAAAAGGAGCTGTTCGCAAAGGTGCGCAGCGGGCAGGTGCGCGTCCTGATGGGCAGCACCTTCAAAATGGGAGCAGGTATGAACGTACAGGACCGGCTGATTGCGCTCCATGACCTCGACTGCCCGTGGAGGCCGGGCGACCTGGAGCAGCGCAGCGGACGTATTATCCGGCAGGGCAACAGAAATGAGCAGGTACACATTTACCGCTATGTCACAGAAGGAACATTTGATTCGTACCTCTGGCAGACCGTAGAGAATAAGCAGAAGTTTATCTCACAGATCATGACCAGCAAAAGCCCGGTGCGCTCCTGTGAGGACATCGACGAAACGGCGCTTTCCTATGCGGAAATCAAGGCGCTGTGCGCCGGAGATGACAGAATACGGGAGAAGATGGACCTGGACGTAGACGTGTCCCGCCTGCGGCTGATGAAAGCCAACCACCAGAGCCAGCAGTACCGCCTGGAGGACGATTTGCTCAAACGCTTTCCCAAACAGGTGGAGGAAAGCAAGAGCTTCATCGCCGGATTTGAAGCGGATTTGAAAACGCTGGCAGAACACCCCTGTCCGAAGGAAGGGTTCGTTGGCATGGAGGTCAAGGGCGACTTCCTGACAGACAAGGATAACGCCGGCGCTGCACTGTTGGAAGCCTTTCAGGACGTTAAGGGCATGGAACCTGTTTCCATAGGAAGCTACCGCGGATTTTCCATGAGCCTGACCGTGGAGGATTTTGGCCGGGATTTTGTGCTGACGCTCAAGGGACAGATGAGCTGCCGTGTTGAGCTTGGCAAGGATGCCAGAGGCAACCTGACCCGAATTGACAACGCTCTGACCGGTATTCCCAAACGGCTGAAAACCGCACAGGACAGACTGGACAATCTCTATGCGCAGATGGAAAACGCCAAAGCGGAGCTGGGCAAGCCGTTTCCTCAAGAGAATGAGCTGCGGGTAAAATCCGCGCGTTTGGCGGAGTTAAATGCAGAGTTGAATATTGACGAGAAAACCTCGATGGAGCGCGTGGCGGAAGAACCTGTGCTAAAGCAGACGGGGCGTCCATCCGTGCTTGCGAAGCTCAAACAGACGTTGCCGGAATCGCATGGCTCGCCAAAGAAAGCAAAGCATCCGGAGACGGAGCGTTAAGCTCCGTCTCCCGTATCTTCTGATAAGGGCAGTATAGCACACAATTTCCGGAATTTCTACAGGGAGGAATTATATTTTGAGTTCTGATGCGAAAAAACTGAACGACCAGCTTTATGCAAAGATGACCGCAGAGCAGGAAAAATACCGAACATGGCTGTTGTCGCAGCCCGCAGAGGAGATTTTGAATCATGCCTGCGAATACACGATGCGCGAGGACATTTTGATGTCCGTTGAAACAAATCATCTGACCGCACAACAGGCGGCGGCGCTGCTCGCATCCCCGGATGCGCTCGCAGATTTATTTCATAAGCTGAGAGACATAGATACCGACTATATGGATACGATTCACGACTGCGTAACTGACTATGCCAATGAGCAGGCATACCGCCAGCAGAAGGAACTGCGAAACACCCCGGTCTATCGGGAAAGCGGCACTTATGCCAGCAGGCATGACGAGAAAGACGAGTACATTGCATCCTATAAAGCCAACATTGCCTGTAAGCAAACGCTGGAGCAGGCCATCAATGGAAATTACGCGGACAACCAACTGAATGTGAGTGCAGCGCTCCGGCAGGCAGCGGAGCTGTTCGGCATGGAGCGTGTGGTCTATGTGCTGGCTGTTACGGTGAGGGCAAAGGATTGGGATGGGAGAATTATGCCGGACAACAAGGCGTGGGCAAAAACGATCCCCGTTGCGGAAAATCTGGACGCATGGAGCAATGACCGCAACCTCGCTTTTGTCGTAGATCAGGCGCACACGGGGTTAATAGATATTCTGGTCAGCCATGTTCGGAAAGAGCTGATGCGGGAACAGCCCCCTGCTGAAAAGCGGCCTTCGGTGATGGACAAACTGAAAAAAGCAAGCCCCCTGGAAACAAAAGCACCCGCAGCCGAAAAGAAACCGGATTTGGAGCTGTGAAATGACCACGCGCAGCCGGAACATCAAGCTGGAGTTCTGGGTGACGGAACAGGAACGGGCTATGATCGAGGAAAAGATGGCGCAGCTCGGTACCCGCAACATGAGCGCCTATCTCCGCAAGATGGCCATCGACGGATGTATTGTAAATCCGGATATACCGGGATTGAAAGAAATGGTGTCCCTCCTGCGGCGCTCCGGCAACAACCTGAATCAGTTCGCCCGCCGCGCCCATGAAACGGGACGCATTTATGATGCCGACATCGAGGACATAAAACAGAATCAGGAACGGCTCTGGCAGGCGGCGTCGGATATTCTGACCGCCCTTGCCAAACTGGGATAGGCCGCATCCTTGCAAAAAAATCTGCGGAGCCGGTATGCGGTATGCCATTCAGGACAGAATTTACGAATGATTGATTGACGATTCTAAAAAGATGCTGTATACTTGGCCTCACGTCACAGCCACCAACAGCGTATGATTCTAAAACAAACAGAGGAACGAAAGAATATGACCAAAACTGAATTTGTGGATAAGGTTGTCGCGGAAAGCGGACTGAGCAAAAAACAGTCAGACGAAGCGGTAAAGGCCGTGCTGAAAGTTCTGACCGATGCGATGGCTGCGGGAGATAAGGTGTCCTTCCCCGGCTTCGGCAGCTTCGAGGTCAGGGAGCGCGCCGCCCGCGAGGGCAAGAACCCGCGCACCGGTGAATCGGTGCAGATCGCAGCCTGCAAGGTTCCCGCGTTCAAGGCTGGCAAGTCCCTGAAGGACGCCGTGAACGGTTAAACAAGTTTATAGCATTTATGTCTGAGGCGGTCACACATTGGTGGCCGCCCTATTCTTTATCCGGGAGGGATGCATCATTGCCACCACCTGCATCATGCCGCTGCACATAGGCCGTGGTCGGAGCGTCGGAAAGGCAATTCAAAGTATTCTGGACTATGTGGAGAACACGGAAAAGACTGACCACGGCAGACTCATCACCTGCTATGGCTGCAACTGCCAGATTGCCGATGCTGAGTTTCTCTTTTCCAAACAACAATACAAGCGCCTGACCGGACGGGAGCAGAAAAATGATGTTATCGCCTACCACTTCCGGCAGTCGTTCCGCCCCGGCGAGGTCATGCCGGAGGAGGCCAACCGCATCGGCGTGGAGTTTGCCGAACGTTTCCTCAAGGGCAACAATGCCTTTATTGTCTGCACCCACATTGACCGGGCGCACATTCACAATCATGTGATTTGGAACTCTATCACGCTGGACTGCACCCGGAAATTCCGCAATTTTTGGGGCAGCACAAAAGCCGTTCGGGAACTGAGCGACCTCATCTGTCTGGAGCATCACCTGTCCATCGTGGAAAATCCCCAGCGGCGGGGGAGAAGCTACAACAAGTGGCTGGGTGACAAAGCAGAGCCTTGCCACCGCGACATATTGCGCGCCGCTATTGACGCCGCTTTGGAGAAAAAGCCCGCAGACTTCAACGCGCTTTTGGAGCTGCTGCGGGAGAACGGCATCACGGTCACGCGCAGAGGAAAATCCATCTCTCTCTGCGCACCGGGATGGAAAGGCGCGGCGTGCCTGGATTCACTCAGGGATGGCTACACTGAGGCCGATTTGACCGCCGTGATTCTCGGCGGGAAAACACATACTCCGCGCAAGCAGCCTGCCTCCGTTCCACCGTCAAAGGCCAGTCTGCTCATCGACATCCAGGCGAAGCTGAACGAGGGAAAGGGCGCTGGTTATGAACGGTGGGCGAAGGTTTTTAACCTCAAACAGATGGCGCAGACGATGAATTATCTGCGGGAACACGATGGGTTGGACTACGACGGACTTGTGCAGCGGGCCGACGCCGCCAGTATGCGGTTCAATGAGCTGTCTGCGCAAATCAAGGCGGCGGAAACCCGTATGGCAGAAATCTCTGTTCTCAAAACGCAGCTCATCAACTATGCCAGGACCCGCAAGGTCTTTGAGGAATACAAGGCGTCGCGTTACTCAAAAAAATATTTTGCAGAGCATGAGGGCGACATCATTCTCCATCGTGCCGCAAAGAAAACCTTTAACGAGATGGGACTGAAAAAGCTGCCTGCTGTCAAGAGTCTGCAAACGGAGTATGCCGCCCTGATCTCTGAGAAAAAAGCGGCCTACGCCGAATACCGCGAGGCGCGGGAGGAAATGAAGCGGCTGCTCGTCTATCGTGCGAACGCAGAGCAAATTCTTGGTATCGGCACCTGCGAGACAGAAAAGAAAAAGGAGCGCGAACAACGATGAAGTGTTCACGCTCCGATAAGCATCCGCAGGATGCGCCGCCGCACAAATGTGCGTTCAAAGGGAGCTTGAGGGATACCCTCAACAAGCCGTTTGTGTCCGTTTGTCCGGACACAAGCATTGCTTGCCGCTAAGTTCTAACTCAAACAAAGATAGTAATTCTAATAAGTCTCAGGAGTTTGCTAAACGCTCCACCTCGTCCAGCGGGATGCCCGTCAGTGCAGAAATATCTGCAACGCTTACCTTTTTGAGCATATTCTTAACCAGTTCAGCTCGTGCTTCCTGTTTGCCCTCTTGGAAGCCCTCCTGGAACTTCTCTTGGTAACCCTCTTGATAGCCCTCTTGGAACTTCTCTTTAGCGACATTGTAAAGTTCAATGTCCCATACCTGCCGTTGGTCAAACAGCGTTGTCATGATGTCAACGACCTCCTTTCGCCGACTTTCCAGGAACGGTTTTAGGATTCCCCGTTCCAGACAAATTCTTAGCGTTTCATCCATTGCTTTCTGGGTTCGTCCATACTCTTTCACCTGTCTGTCAAATATCTGGCTGAACTCGATGTACTGGTCGAGAATATCGCCAGAACCATCGTCACGCAGGACTTTCACGTTTACCTCAACGTCTCCAGCTCCATCGTAGAGGTCAGACAGGCAAAGCGTGTCAGGTACATTTTTCTTCTCTCCAGTATAGACGACATAAGTATAGACGACATAAAGCTCCGGCCGTGGAATTGATACCCGCTTCTCACGATACAGCGAGAGCTTGTGGTCCTCCACATATTCCTTGTAGGTGGAGGCCAGATACATCAGCATCCGAAGCGGAATATTCTCCGAAAACGTGGATTGTGCTTCGACCAGAAAAATAAGTCTGTCACGAACCTGAATGCCAATGTCGTTGTGCTGGCCAATGACCAGCACATTCTCCAGCGTTACCAACTTGAAATCCTCATCCGTCACTTTGGTATCTTCTGGATGGAGCTGAAGGTAAAGCGCCCTCGTGTACTCCGGCTGCTTAAACAAAAATGTGAAAAGACTGTCTTTTATATCTCGTTTGGGTGTTGGCATGGATCGCCCTCCTTCATCTGTTCCTATTATACACAGACTTTCATACAAATACAAGAAAATTTTTTGTGTACATTCCGCCGCAGGAGCATTTATCGTTCCCTGTGGCATTTTCTCGTTCCCATTTTTACTACACACTACGAAAGCGAGGCTCTTGATTGAAACGAATTTTTATCTTTATCTTATCCTTATCTTTCATATTCTCCTTTATTCTGACAGCCGGTGCTGCCGAGACTGACACGCTTACCATGACAGCGACCAGGCGGCTCACCTGCGAGGGTTACACGCTGGGCGACCTTGCGGCGGCGCGTCTGGCCGTCTATGGAATCACTTCATCCACTCGTGTTTCGCTGGTTCTGTCGTTAGCCCCTTTGAAGTTAGTCAGGTCTGTGCCACCCTGCCGCCTCCTATTGTACATGACGACTGTGCGCAGAATATTATTATCCCGAAAGTTAGTGGGCGATTGATTCCAAAAACGAACTTAAAACATGAGCATAGAGAGAAAAATTATCCCGAAAGTTTTTGCGAAAACGCCTACGATTGCAGGCGTTTTCGTGCCTTTCGGGATAATACATTTTGCGGGATAACCGCTAAGTTCTAACTCAAACAAAGATAGTAATTCTAATAAGTCAGGAGTTTGCCAGACGCTCCACCTCGTCCTGCGGAATGTCCGTCAGTGTGGAAATATCTGCAAGGCTTACCTTTTTGAGCATAGTTCAGCTCGTGCATCCTGCTTGCTTTCTTGGAAGCCCTCCTGGAACTTCTCTTTAGCAACATTGTAAAGCTCAATGTCCCATACCTGCCGTTGGTCAAACAGTGTTACCATGATGTCAAGCCTCCATGGATCAGGAGTTTGCCAGACGCTCCACCTCATCCTGCGGAATGCCCGTCAGTGCAGAAATATCTGCAACGCTTACCTTTTTAAGCATATTCTTAACCAGTTCAGCTCGTTTTTCCTGCTTGCTTTCCTGCAAGCCCTCCTGGAAGCCCTCACGGAAGCCCTCCTGAAAACCCTCTTGGTAACCCTCCTGGTAGCCCTCTTGGAACTTCTCTTTAGCGACATTGTAAAGCTCAATGTCCCATACCTGCCGTTGGTCAAACAGCGTTGTCATGATGTCAACGACCTCCTTTCGCCGACTTTCCAGGAACGGTTTTAGGATTCCCCGTTCCAGACAAATTCTTAGCGTTTCATCCATTGCTTTCTGGGTTCGTCCATACTCTTTCACCTGTCTGTCAAATATCTGGCTGAACTCGATGTACTGGTCGAGAATATCGCCAGAACCATCGTCACGCAGGACTTTCACGTTTACCTCAACGTCTCCATCTCCATTGTAGAGGTCAGACAGGCAAAGCGTGTCAGGTATATTTTTCTTCTCTCCAGTGTAGACAACATAAAGCTCCGGGCGTGGAATTGATACACGCCTCTCACGATACAGCGAGAGCTTGTGATCCTCCACATATTCCTTGTAGGTGGAGGCCAGATACATCAGCATCCGAAGCGGAATATTCTCCGAAAACGTGGATTGTGCTTCGACCAGAAAAATAAGTCTGTCACGAACCTGAATGCCAATGTCGTTGTGCTGGCCAATGACCAGCACATTCTCCAGCGTTACCAACTTGAAATCCTCATCCGTCACTTTGGTATCTTCTGGATGGAGCTGAAGGTAAAGCGCCCTCGTGTACTCCGGCTGCTTAAACAAAAATGTGAAAAGACTGTCTTTTATATCTCGTTTGGGTGTTGGCATGGATCGCCCTCCTTCATCTGTTCCTATTATACACAGACTTTCATACAAATACAAGAAAATTTTTTGTGTACATTCCGCCGCAGGAGCATTTATCGTTCCCTGTGGCATTTTCTCGTTCCCATTTTTACTACACACTACGAAAGCGAGGCTCTTGATTGAAACGAATTTTTATCTTTATCTTATCCTTATCTTTCATATTCTCCTTTATTCTGACTGCCAGCGCCGACGAGCCTGACACGCTTACCATGACGGCGGCCAGGCGGCTCACCTGCGACGGTTACACGCTGGGCGACCTTGCGGCGGCGCGTATGGCCGTCTATGGAATACTGGACGATGCGTATAAAACGCCGCAGCCGGAAACAAAATTGCCCTTATCCAGAACGGACGCAGTGGCAACTTTATACGCGGCGTTTGGAGATGACGGCAGCTGCGCTTCTCCGTTTACAGATGTTCCCGATGAATATGCCGATGCCGTTGCGTGGGCGTATGCTATGGGAATCACGTCGGGCATCTCCACCACAGAATTTGGCGTTCGGGAAATTACAGAGACCGAGTTTGTGACGATGCTGCTTCGCTATATGGGCTATAGTGATGCATTTGACTTTGAGGAAGCAATCAGCTTTGCCACAACATTAGGCTTATCCCCGACAGGATTATCCGCTACGTTTTGTTTGGGTGATGCTGCGCTGTATCTGCAATGCAGCGCGGACACGTTTGACCTGACGCTGAACAAGGCCGGGAAATTCGGGCAAATATCGTTTCCGTATTTGATTATTCTAACACCGGCTTCACTGGAGGATGCCGAGGAGCAGCTTCAGGCTGCGGCCTGTTATCTGCCTGCCTATATTCGGGTCTATGGAGATGATCTCGCTGCGGGCGAACTGCGTGAGCTTTATAAAACCTATTGTCAGTATCAGTACATGGCGAAGTCCGGCGCGTATGCAACAGAAGTCTGGTGGCTGGGCAAAATTTCATCCTCCTCGCAGATGTCGCCCAGCTATGAAACAGTTTCGCAGGAATCTGCGCCGGAAGCGGAGACGTATTCTGCCACGATCTCCACACTTACAGCTCAACACAGCACGGGAGAGCTGTCCTCTGCGGAGTACGTTTATCTGTTCAAGCTGGCAATCGCGGATTATCTCGGCAGTGACAGTATGATTTCCTTTGACGCGCTCCGATGGAGCGAGGAGTGGCAGCTTGCGTGTGATGCGGACGATGCGTTTACCGCATTTGCGGACGATACGATTACACAGCTCGCAGACGCGTTCTACTCTGAATGCATCAGGATCGCCGCCTCTGACAGCGATTATGATATTGTGATGGCGGCGAAGCAGCTTATCATGCGTCGGGCAAGCTACGCCTCTCCAATTTCATATGCGAACGGGTCTGCATCGTATAGTGCAAGCGCCCATTCCGTCTTTGGCTTTTTTCAAAGCGGCGAGATAGTCTGCGATGGCTATTCCGCCGTTTTTCTGTATGTAATGCTCCGCGCGGGGATACCATGTGTCGAAGTCACAGGCTCCACAGTCGGCGCTGACGGTCAAATAAATCATGCATGGAACAAGGTCAGGATAGACGGCGCATGGTACAACATAGATGTTTGTTGGGCCGATACCGGATACCCCACCCGCTATGACCTGAAAAGCGACGCGGCATATAAAAACCTTTCCCATTGGGCGGAAGATTTCACAGTGGGAGCTTATGCGGCGGAGAAAAGCTATTAAATGAATTTTCTCTTTCCGTCGCCTCTCCAAAAATTCACTGCGATTTTATTTTTAACAATGGAGTTGTATTTTTTTCTAATGTTTGCTATACTGGCATAAAGAGTTTGCAGTACGGCGGCATTCGTTCGTGAAACAGAGCGCGTTGATACATAATAATAAAAGTATTGCAGACAAGAAATATTGAAAAGGACAACCGAGTATGCAAGAACAAAAGCAGGAACAGATTCCGCAGGAAACGCTTGCGGAAGCACAGAAAAAAATAGAGGCCGTTCTGGACAATGTGGAAACGGTCATTATTGGCAAACGAACCTGTGTGGAACTGGTCGTGTTGGCATTGCTGGCGCGGGGACACGTTCTGATCGAGGACGTGCCGGGCGTTGGCAAAACGAGTCTGGTTTCCGCAGTGGCGCGGAGCCTGGACTGCGGCTTTAAGCGGATCCAGTTTACGCCGGACTTGATGCCATCCGATGTGACGGGCTTTTCTATCTATAATCAGGGAACGGGTGCATTTGAGTTTCGCCCTGGCGCGGTCATGAGCAATTTGGTACTGGCTGATGAAATCAATCGAGCTTCTGCCAAGACGCAGGCCGCGCTGCTGGAGGCAATGGAGGAAAAGCAGGTGACGGTGGATTCCCACACCTACCCGCTGGAGGAGCCGTTTATGGTTCTGGCAACACAGAACCCGGTGGAATCATTTGGTACTTATCCGCTGCCGGATGCACAAATTGACCGTTTTCTGCTGAAACTCTCGATGGGTTATCCCAGCATGGAGGAGGAACGACAAATCATCCACAACGGCAAGACAAGCCGGAAAAAACTTCATGCGGTGGTCAGCCGGCAAGATGTGGTGGAACTGAGCAATCTCGCGGAGCGCGTCACGGTCATCCCCGATCTGGAGCGCTATATCGTTGAGATCGTCACGGCGACGCGCTCGCATAAAAACGTCAACCTTGGCGTATCGCCGCGCGGCAGTATTGCGCTGCTGGCCGCGTCGCGGGTGCTGGCGCTGATGCGTGGCCGGAACTATGTGCTGCCGGACGATATAAAATATCTTGCGCCATACGTTCTGGCACACCGTCTGAGCCTGAGCAGCGAGGCGCGCATGAATCACATTACGCCGAAAGATTTGATTTCGGAAATATTGGATAGCATTATCGTACCTGTGTGAAACAGGTATCACAAAACCGATAATGCGTGAAAAAAATCCGGCATCGCAGAATTATTCATGTACAGATGCCGTTATCTATGCCTCGTCATGTGAAAGGCCAAAATCTGGCAGGCAGCATGGCGGGGCTTCTTTTATCTTATATATAATTTGAATCAGAATAAAGCAGGTGGTCTGCTGTACGGGGCGTACAGTGGGCCGCCTGTTATTTTTTTGTTTATAGAAAACAACTGAGGAAAATCCTACACTGTCATGCATAAAATCTTTTCGCAAAGTATTCTCCTTTGTGAAAAGAAAAAATTCATAATTCGTTCTTAATTGATATAATAAGACATTCAGGCCAAAATGTCAAGTGCTATTTTGAAAAAGATTTTTTATCCCCTATAATGAATTACGTAACGGTATATTTTCTAAATCACCAGCCAAAGAGAGGAAAACCACCCCAATAAAAAGAATAATCGCCGTCAAAATTCTGGTCAGGAGGGTAGCTATGCCAAGACGTGGAGAAAACATCTACAAGCGGAAAGATGGCCGTTGGGAGGGACGTTATATCTATGGTCACCGAGCAGACGGCCGCGCAATTTACAAATCAGTTTATGGAGATTCGTATATCGAGGCACGAGAGAAATTAACACTTCGCAAATCAGAACTTGCGCAAAAGAAAACCGGTTCCTGTGCGCTGACCATAAAAGAAATCAGTATTCAGTGGCTTGCGCAAAATCGGTTCTCCGTCAAGAAATCAAGGCTATGACGGCGGAAACCATAAAATTTCCGGATTGTACATCAACGATACGCCGGCAAAAAGCACCACATATTACGGCTTGTTCGGCGTTGTCGAGGATGGAACAATCAAGAATTTGACTATCAGTGGTGAAATCACGCTTGAGCCGAATGGAACAGATTATAATGGTTATGTTGGTGGCCCTGTACTGCCGCCGCGTTGGTATTGGGCGATTCATTATGGAAGCGGCAGCTGCAACTATGCGAAGTACTGGTTATGCAGCACCGTCAAGTACATACTGAGGAGTTCCGTATATCTTGGTACTGTGACACAGAATACCACCGGCTCACGTTCCTATAAGGACAGAGCCGCAATTCATAAACCTGAGAACGAGTGGATCATACACGAGGAAGCGTGCGAGGCTATTATTCCGCGGAAGGTATGGGACATTGTGCAGGAGCGTGACCGGCAGGCAGCGGAAGCATCCGCAAACAATGCATCGCCTGTACAGGGCTTGTTCAGTGGGAAACTCGTCTGTGCCGACTGCGGCGCATCTCTTTATGTGAACAGAGAAAAGTATCGCCGGAAAGACGGCACCGTTAAACAGTATGTGGCTTATATATGCGGAAATTACACAAGCTCAGGGGGTAGCGTCTGTTCGTGGCATCGAATAAACGAGTTGACCCTAAAGCAAATCGTGATGAGAGAAATTCAGGCTCATGCCAAAGCGCTCACGTTGGACGAAGCCGCTGTGCTGGACAAGCTGAGAAAGCGGACAGACACAGACAGCGCAGACCACCGGCAGACGTCCAGACGTGAAATCACAAAGCTGCGCTGCCAGATTCAGGAGCTGGAACAGAAAACCGCCCAACTCTACGAGGATAAGGTCACAGGCTCTATTTCAGCCGAGACATTTTCGTTGTTGGCGGGAAAAACCGAACAGGAACGACAGGAAAAGGCAGAGCAGCTCAGTGCGCTGGAAACCGAAGTGAGACGATACGAGCAGGATAACGCGAACATCCGGCAGTGGACTGCACTGGTCCGCAAATATCTGAATGTGCAGGAGCTTGACCGCCCCATCGTGGATGAATTGGTAGAACGTATTGAAGTTGGAGAGGGCAGCATGATAGACGGACTGCGACAGCAAGATGTCCGCATCTATTATCGCTTTGTTGGGCTGGTGGAATAGCGGCGATCAAGCTATAAACATATTTTGGGCAGTACAAAAACACCTATACTTTAGGCATGGTGGGAACATACCCCGTAAAGGTGATTACTTCCTGCCGTGCAGCACATAATCCCTTGCCGAACAGGGACATTATGCGGTAAAATTACGCATTTGTTGCAGGTCGTAGAACCGATATATCCATCATTCCCCAATAATACTCATTCAAGACGTGCTCGGAGAAGGGGGACTTACGGCGGCGCAGGGAACGTACCGCCCGCACAAGGCGCGGGAGTATGTACCCCGTCCGAATCCCCCTCTCCTGTACCTCTCCCCAACGGCCAAAAGGGGCGCGCCCCTTTTGGATAACCCCCGTGCAAGCGGTAAGGCGAAGCATAACAATCGGTGCTGTTTCTACGTCCCGCACAGGGTTTTCTTAAAGGGGCGGTGCCCCTTTTGGCCGCTCAGGAAGGGTGGTTCCGGAGGGAAACCCATTCGGAAGGGTTTCCCTTCGGGCGCACCTTTGCCTGATTTCCTTGCGTAAGGAAAGCAGATCGTCGCCGCAGCGACGAAACCTTGCCCGCAGCAACGAAACCCGCCGCGCCCCGGCAGAAGCGAAACCTCCTGTTTCTTTTTTCACCGCGATGTGCTATAATCAGAAAAACAAACGGAGAAGGGGGGCGGACAGGGTGCTGACAGTAATCCTCACCGGCGGCGCATCACGGCGCATGGGGCGCGACAAGGCGCTGCTGCCTTATGCCGGGACCACCATGCTGCAAAGCCTCATCGACAAATACGCCGCGCTCGGCAGGGTTGCCGTTTCCGTAAACCGTTCGGGACGATTTGCCTTCACCGGTGCGCTGGAGCTGCCCGACCGGTTTCCGGATCTCGGCCCGCTCAACGGCGTCGTGTCCGCGTTTGAAGCGACGGACGCGGAGGAGATTTTCCTGACCGCGACCGATTTACCGCAGGGCGACCCGGCGCTGGCGCTGCGTCTGGCGGCGCTGCGCGGCGGCGCGGATGCCTGCCTGCTGCGGCGCGGGGTCAAGGGTACGGAGCCGCTCTTTGCCATCTATGCCCGACCATGTCTGGACTATGCGTGCCAGGCGTTGGAACAGGGGCGGCAGTCGTTTATGCAGATGCTGCGTCCGGCAAATGTGCGCTATGTGCTGCCGGAGGAGGTATCAGAATTTGATTTGGAGCATATATTATTGAACGTCAACACTGCTCCGGAATACGAAAGCCTGTTCTGAGGGAGCGCCGCGAAATCCGGCAAGCGCGGATTGTGCGGTGCTGCCATGAATTTTTATTACAGGAGGATACGCATTACGATGAATGAAAGCAGGGAAATTTTTGCGCCGGAACCGGTGCCAGACCGCACGGCATCCGACCCGGCATACCAATGGGACCTGACCGCGATTTTTCCGGACGATGCCGCGTGGAACGCCGCACTGGAGGCGGCGAATGGACTGAAAGACGAACTGGCCGCTTACGAGGGACGTTTGGGAGAGAGCAGCGCGACGCTGTTGGCCTATATGCAGCTCAGTGAGCGCGTCAGCGAAACATTCAGCCCGATTTACGGCTATGCCAGCCTGAAATCGGACGAGGACACCGCAGTTGCCAGGTATCAGGATATGCAGGGCAAGGCGCAGAACCTGAGCGTCGCGCTCTCTACCGCAGCCGCCTTTGAAATGACGGAACTGATTGAAATCCCGGAGGAGCGTCTGGAGCGGTTTTATGCGGAAACGCCGGAGCTGGAAAAATACCGCACCGCGATTTTTAACGCGCGGCGCATGGCTGCGCACGTCCTCACCAGGCCGGAGGAGGCGCTCCTGGCCTCTGCCGGGAATCTTGGCGCCGCCCCTTACGGCATCTATAATCTTTTTGAGGGCGCGGATTTGAAGTTTCCGGACGCGGCGGGCGCGGACGGCGCGCCCCATCAGGTGACGGCGGGGACGTTCATCCCGCTGCTGCGCGCACCGGACCGCACGCTGCGCAGGAACGCTTTTCACGCGCTGTATGACACCTATCTGGGAACGCAGAATACCTTTGCCGCGCTGCTGAATGCGCAGATGAAGCAGCTCCAGTTTTTCGCGGAAGCGCGGCATTATGATTCCGCGCTGGCGGCCTCGCTGGATGCGACAAATGTGCCGGTTCCGGTTTATACCGGTCTGGTTGACGCGGTAAACGCGAATCTGCCAAAGCTGCACCGCTATGTGGCGCTGCGGAAGCGGCTGATGGGTCTGGACGAGCTGCATATGTACGATATTTATACGCCGCTGGTTCCGGATGCGGATGTGACGATCTCCTACCGCCGCGCGCAGGAGCTGGTGCTGGACGCGCTTTCCGTGCTGGGAGAGGACTATACCGCCGTGCTGCGCCGCGCCTTTTCCGAGGGCTGGATCGACGTCTATGAAAACATCGGCAAACGCTCCGGCGCTTATTCCTCCGGCCTTTCGCGGCCGCACCCTTATGTGCTGCTGAACCACAAGGACACGCTGGACTGCGCGTTCACCATTGCCCATGAGCTGGGACACGCGATGCACTCCTATCTTTCCGCCAGACACCAGCCCACGGTTTATTCCGACTATGTGATTTTCGTCGCGGAGGTGGCCAGTACGGTCAACGAGTCGCTGCTGATGCAGCATCTGCTCGCCAAAACGGAGGAGCCGCGGGCGCGCGCCTATCTGTTGAATTATTTCCTGGAGCAGTTCCGTACCACCGTCTATCGCCAGACGCTGTTCGCAGAGTTTGAGCTGCTCTGCGGCGAAATGACCGGGCGCGGCGAAACGCTGACCGCGGAGGCGCTGAACGCGGCATATCTGGAGCTGAACCGCCGCTATTATGGGCCTGCGGTCACGCTGGATGACGAGATACGCATAGAATGGGCGCGCGTCCCGCATTTTTATTATAACTACTATGTTTATCAGTACGCCACCGGCTTCTCCGCGGCGATGGCGATCAGCCGCCGCATCCTGACGGGGGGAGAGGCCGCGCGGACGGACTATCTTCGCTTTCTCTCCTCCGGATGCAGCCAGTCGCCCATTGATTTGCTGCGGCTTGCAGGTGCGGATATGACCACCGCCGAACCGATAAATGCCGCGCTGGAATTGTTCAATCAGCTTATGGATGAGATGGAAAACCTGCTGGTATAAGTAAAAATCATACAAATTCGGTCAAAGCGGAAAGAAAAATGTTGACTTATAGCCTTTTTTCGATTAAAATAAAGGATGAAAACAGCCACAGTGTCCAGCCGCAGTATTCCCGCAACAGAGATGCTGTGGCATTATTTTGGAATTGGGGAGCGCACAACTTATGAAATCTTACCTCGTCACCATCCTGTCGAACAGCTATTTCCTGTTGTTCGTCACCGCTGCGTTCGGCGCGGCGCTGGGTAAAATCCGCATCAAGGGCTTTACCCTCGGCTCCACGGGCGGTATCTTCACCGGTATCGTCATCGGCTGGGGCATCACGGAGCTGATGGATTCCCTCGCGGAAGATCCGGAAGTCGGAACCACCGCATCCTCGCTTGTCAGCGGCGGACTGGTACCCTCCGGGTTCATGATGTTCTTCCTGCTGCTGTTCATCTGCGCCGTCGGTCTTTCCGTCGGCAAAAAGCTCAAGACCGTTATGAACCGCAACTTTTTCAAGCTTATCGCAATCGGTATCTTCATTCCCATTGTTTCCATGTGCATGACGCTCGGTGTGCTGAAAATCGCCCCCACCTTCATCGGGGACGACTACAACATCTACCAGATTTCCGGTCTGTATTCCGGCGCCATGACGAATACAGCCGCGCTTGGCACTTCCATGGAGGTCATCGGCAATATCGACGCGGAAACGCGCTATGAGGAGCTTTCCGATGCGGACAAGACGCGCGCGCTGGAGATGATCGGCGCAGAGGATACCACGCCGACAGACTCTCTGACAGAGGAACAGGTCGGCACCTTCCTCGGCAAGGCAAAGGCCAACGTCAGCACCGGTTACGCCATCAGCTTCCCGGTCGGCACCGTAGTCATCATCCTGGCCATGACGCTCATCTCTATCCCGGTGAACAAACGCCGTCCCGCAGACTGGCGTGAGCAGACGCCGGAGGTGACAGAGGTTGTTGTGGACGTGCGCAAGCGCAAAAACCCGGCGCGGGCGGTTTCTTCTTCAACGCCGTCGCGTTCGGCATTACCATCGGCTGCGGCATCCTGCTCGGCAACATCGAAGTTCCGCTCGGCAACGGTGTTACCTTCTCCCTCAGCGCCGTCGGCGGCGTGCTGATCAGCGCACTGGTCTTTGGCAACATCTCCCACATTGGGCCGATCAATATGCAGCAGGATCCCAAAATTCTGGGTTTTGTCCGGGAATTCAGCCTTCTGTTCTTTATGTCCGTCATCGGCCTGAGCTATGGCTACGACGTGATTCATGCGTTTGCCAGCACCGGTATCTTCATCGCAATTATGGCGCTGATCATCGAGAGCATCGCCATCCTGCTTGCTATCCTCATCGGCCGCCCGCTGATGAAGATGGACTGGGGCCTGCTCTGCGGCGCGATCAGCGGCGGCTGCACGTCCTCTGTCGGTCTTGGCGCGGCGCTGAACACAATGGGCGGCGAGGAGCCGACTGTCGGTTATGGCATTTCCCAGCCCTTTGCCATCCTTGCAAACGTCATCCTGATTTCTTTGTTCCACAGTTACATATTTATCTAAACTCCGGGGGACACGGCGCCAAGCGCGCCGTGTCCCCCAAAATGCGTGGGCGCTGCAAAAATCTTGCAGCGCCCTTTTTGCGGTTATTCGGCAGAGAATGCGGACAAGTGTGCGCATAAGGAATCACGCAAGGAGGGCACGACCAACATGGCTGCCACGCGCCCTATATGTCACATTCACGGCTTTTCAGTGGTTTTTCGGTTTTTAGCCAAACATATAAAGGAACGAAAATTCAGCCGGGTTTATTACATTACTAAGATAAGATCAACCTTTGCTCGTAAGCATCTCGGCTTTCAAATCCGAAACCTTTTTTGTTGTTATGCCGAGAAAAGAGGCGATAAACTTCTGCTCGACCGCACAGCTGAGTCCGGGGTACGTCGAATAGAGCCATGCGATCTTTTCTTCCGGAGATTTTTGAGTCCGGATATTATTCAGCTTCGCCTGCTCTGTCAGACGCTGAATTTGCTGCGTCTGGAACCATGCGCGAAGCTCTGCGCTCCCGGCCAGCGCGGCCTGAAAAACGTCAACCGGAATTTGCAGGACGTCGGCGGACCCGGAAACGGGTGCGATCGAGACCAGTGCAGGCTGATCCAATTCAAAGCCGCCTACAACAAAATCGCCATAGTGATAATAAAATCCGTTAAATATTTTCTTGCTTTTGCCGCTTGTGATGATGTAGCTGCTCAGAACGCCCTCGAAAAGGAAGGACACAACCGTTTGAATCTCACCCGTTTGCGCAAGGGTCGTATCCTTTCTTATCTTGCCTGGCTTTGCATTTTCTGCCAGCATATTCAAGGTGTCCTGATCCTGAATTTTCAGTGTTTCCTCAAAAAATTTTCTTGCAAACATAATTTCCCCTTAAACTCCTTTGTTTGAATTATTAACTAACCACCCCGACGGCACATATCTTCCATATGTCATCGCAGTGCTCGGTTTTGTGATTAACGCTCCATCATAGACCATGCAGGATGAGGAACCGCCGTCCATGCACATGGCATTGAACGCATGGTAGCGCAGCATGATCGCCGCGCAGTCTCCTACGGTTGCGCCGATGCTGTAGCCGATTTGCCGACCGTCGATGATCAGCATAAGCGTTTTCAACGTGGAAGTTTGCCCGATGCAGGTGCGCGGCTGGATGCCAAATGCGTTTGCATTTTCGGCTGTCGCGTCCTCGCCATTGAGGACCACGATCGGGAAAAACTGCGCCGCGTCCCGAAGCTCGTCCGTATTCAGACCGTAGCCAACGCGGAAGTAGTCATCGTAATCATAACCGCCGATTTGAAAATAGCCGTCGCTGGACGCGGGGTTGTATATCGTGCTTTCGGAAAGCAACAGACCTTCGGGGCTGTCGCCATAGCTCGTACCGTCCGGGTCGTAGAAGCCGTTGGCGTTGATCCCCAAAATCGCACCGTAGCTATCGCACATCTCTTTGATGGTTTCTCCTCTTTGGGAAAGCGAGCTTTTCCCAAGAAAAACCTGTGCGCTGTCGTTTACAATCGCAAGCGTGCCGACATAATTATCCCCATAAATTTTGGTGATCAGAATACCGTTGGGAATATCGATTCCCCAGACTGCATCGCCGGAAGCAGTCAAAATACCCGTATCCTCTATGTCTTTTGCCTGAAACCCGCAAAAGTCAGAATATTCGGCAGGCAGGAAATCGTCCGGTACGGTTTCCATATCGATTTCCGCAAACATCCTTGCCAGCGCGTCCATCGGAACAGGGTCGCCGCGCGTTTCTGTTTCCTGTGTGTACGCGGTTTCCGTCTCAATTTCCGGCAGTTCGCTTTGCGCCACCTGATTATTTTCCAAAAACTCGTTTTGCCGGTTCATGACAGCATCGATTACACTTGCAGGGATGAACGCCGTTGCAAGCCATTGATGGGTCATTGTTGTCATGGCTGTTTCGATGTATATCTCACGCCATTTTTTCACGAACGGGATATTTGAGAAAACCGCTGCGCCCCAAAGACCCACAAGCAGCGCAAGAACCAAAATACAGCTTGCGACGATGCGCCATGCGGTGGATTTTTTTGTGTGCTTGCTGTTTTTGCAGTCTCCCGATAATTTCAAAGAGTTCCGTTCCACAATTCTGTTTCCTCACTTTGATTGTTTTGAAATTTGAAAACGTCCTGCATCTCTGCAACGCAGAAATTCTACCAAATTTTTATGGTTTTGTCAACATTTTTCGGATAAATAAAATCCAGCGGGCTTTTTGTCCAGATATGGCACAGCAAAAATATGCCCTCCCGCAAGCACTTTTGGGCTTGAGAAGGGACGTCCTTCCTGTATGGCGCGGTGCAAAATGATGATCGCCGCATCGCATCTCAAATTGAGAACACGGTGCGGCGATCATATCATGCTTCAGCCTGGAAGGAAATTATGCGTCAGGCAGTTCGATATTCAAGACTTCTACAGAAACGAGGGTTTCAGTATCGTCATAAATGAGTTTTACGACATCGCCAACCGAAATCTCCGTATCGGCAAAAAAATCGATGTCAACCGTGATGCTGACGGCTGCAACGTCCTCGTCCGGCGTTCCCGGCAAATCCTCCGGTGGCGCTCCATCGGGGTTTTCCGGCGGCGTCATGCTTTCATCCGGTCCGCCCTCCGGCAGCTCCGGCGGGGTCTCGTCCCCGTCAGTTTGGCGCGGCGCGGCTTTTTCCATTCCGTCCGCGTTGTTCAACGGGGCGCCGCGATTTTCACCGCGCCCTGCGGGAGCCATGCCGCCGACTTCGCCGGGAAGTGCAGAATCGTCCGGCGTTTCGGCGTCCGCATCGGGCTTTTCCGCCCGCTCAGGCAAAGCCATTCCATCCGCAGCATCCATATCGGCTGGCGGTTCCATGTGGGGTTCGTCCTCGTCGCTGCCAAACCCGATGTTGCCGTGTTGCATTCCACGGCCTCCGGTCAGCTCCAGTGTCACTTCGTCGTCCGCAATGTCAACGATTCGAGCCACAGCGACCGTTCCGTGCGGCGCATCCGATTCTGCTTCCTCAGCGGCAGATACGCTAATCGCCATCGCCGACATAAGCGCTGCGCTACACAACACTGCAATCCCGCGTTTCAGATTTTTTGTTATCATGGTTTTGTTCTCCTTAGATTGGATTTTTGGATGCAGACGGTTGCGTCTGAATCATCCAACTAAGGCAACTATACACGCACGCGCTGGAAAAAGTCTGGAAGTTTTGTAAAGAGTTTGTAAATGCGGAATTGGCAAAAGGATGGTTCCGACCAAAAGGCGGGGCGTACCGTTTCATCCAATGCTCATTTCGCTGTCTCCGCAGCCATATACCGATAGAGGAACGTCAGAGCCTGCCCGCGTGTGCAGACCGCATCCGGGGAAAACAGAGATGCGGCTGTTCCGCTGCAAATCTGCTGCCCGGTTGCCCATGAAACAAACTCCGCGTAATTTGCGGGAACATCTGTGAACGTGGTTTTTCCTGCGCTCTCCGGCTTGCCCGCGTACAGCCAAAGCAGCTCAACGGCTAACGCACGGGAGCAGGGCATTGCCATGATCGAAGCGACATTGCTTTGAAACGCCGCCAATCCGCTCTCATAGGCCCATTGCAGCACGGCTGCGCTTTGGTCTGCACTGCTATGATAAACTGACGGTTCCGGCGACCCGGCTGCACGCCAGAGGAATGTGAGAAACTGCCCGTATGTGCATGAATCATCCGGGGAGAATGTAATTTCTCCTGTTCCGTTTGCAATGGAATTTTCCACCGCCCACGCAACCGCATCATAGTAATATGCATCCGTCGCCACATCGCAGAATCCCGTGTTGGGGTCAACGACGGGTTCACGGAGCTGCTTTTCATAGAGCGCAAGCGAGTATTCCGTCAGCGCGGCGCACAGTTCCCCAAGCATGGAAACGGAATATCCAACATTCTTTGTAAAAACCACAAGCAGAAAAGGCCGCGGCGTATATATGATCCCGCAGTCGTTGACGGCTCCCTCGTATGCGCCATATTTGTGTGCGATCTCGTAGTCTCCCTGTGTACTGCGAAAAAATTGTCCGGGGTGTGCCTGCTTCATGTAGTCCAGAAGCAGGGAATATTTCTCGGAATGTTCATACAGATATTGCAGCGTATGGATCAGATAGTGTGGGCTGAGCGTGTTTGTCTGATAGTAGCTGTCCGGCAGTTCGTCTGTTTCCAGACCGGAATATTTTGCGATCATTTCACGGTATTCCGTATAATTCAGGGAAAGCCCGTTTGCAAGCATCTTGGCGGTATCGTTATTGGAATATACGATGGTTGATTGCAGCAGATATTCGATACGATACCCGTATAGCATTGAGTCCAGGTTCAGCTCTCCGGCTTCGATTTTGTCGAGATAATACATCGCCAAAGGGAGCTTATACATACTGCCGGCGGTCATCCACGAATCCTCGCCATAATACCAGCTCTCGCCGGAGCAGATATCATACCAGCCGAACGCAAAATTGGATTCTGTCAGACGATATTTTTCCGCAAATTCAGATACGATTTCCTCCACGCCGGAGGCAATGCCGTTATCCGGTCCCAACGCGGCAGCCGCCGTCCGTGAAACAGGAAGGAAAAGCGTAAAAATCAGCAAAAACGCGACGAACGATGCTTTCTGTGTCCTTGTTTTCATGTTCTCTTGATCCTGTTCCTCAAAATCATGATTCAGCGAGCCGCGCGATGGCCTGCGCGCATCTGGAAAGGATCACCGCGCACTCCGCCCTTGTCAGTTCGGCGTTCGGCAAAAGCAGCCCTTCATCCGTGCCATTGATGACGCCGCTCCAAATGGCCCAGGCAAAGGCCTCCCGCGCCGCAGGGGAAATCTGGTCTGCGTCCGAAAATGAGTTCAGATTCCCGGCCGCCAGATCCGCTTTTGGACAGCCGAGAGAACAGCAATACTGATACAGCATAGAAAGCAGCGCTTCCCGCGTGATGACAGCATTTGGCTCAAAGTCGATAGATTCCGCTGGCGGGATGATCCCCTGGGAAAGTACATTGCGCATTGCCTCCGCGTACCATGCGCTCGCATCCAGATTCCATGCGATGCCGCTGACCGCAGCAGATTCGCGTTCAACCGTGTCCGCTGCGCCTGCTTCCGGCGCTCCATACATCTTTTCCAGGTTATAGAGCGCCTGTACAGCCATTGCGCGGGTCATGGTTCCGTCCGGATGAAACGCCGAATCCGTTTCGCCGGAAAGTAACCCGTTTTCATAGCAAAATGCTACGGACTCGGCCTGCCAGCTCTCATAAATGTCCGTGAACGGGTAGCGCTCCGACAGGATCGGATCGTCGTCGTATGTATGGTCTATAAATTGTACGATGCCCTCAAACGTATACGCGATGTAATAATTGCACAGGTCCTCGATCGCAACGGCGATCAATTCCCCTTCCGGCACTTTTTCTCCGTTCCATGTCGTGGCAAAGCTCTCTGTGTAATACACGGTTCCGTCTATTACCGCGTGAATGAAGAAAACATGACCATAGGTCGCCCCCTTCAGAGATGGGCTGCGGTCAAAGCAAACCATCAGATTCACAGCGTTGTCCGATTGGTCGATTGCTTCCAGCGCGGTTTTCAGTGTATACTCCCTTGCGTTGTATGTCCGAATTTCATATCCGCCGCTGGATGTGGCTTTGCCACTGTAAATGTTCCACTCCTGGTTCCCGTTTGCAACGATGTATGTATTGTTGATACCAAGTACCATCAGCGTACTGTTCACAGACATACCGCACAGTCCCTGAAATGACCCAACGTGTCCGTATTCCAGCGCGACTGCGTATGTGCTTAC
Organism: Oscillospiraceae bacterium; assembly: GCA_020860205.1. Classification (GTDB taxonomy): domain Bacteria; phylum Bacillota; class Clostridia; order Oscillospirales; family Oscillospiraceae; genus RGIG7114. Next base: position 23,029 of record JAJBUU010000004.1, read on the forward strand.
GGCACGCGCCGATGCTTCATCTGCCTGCATTGGGATCGCCGCCGCTGTATTTGTCAAAAGACCGGTAATGAGCAGGGTCATCAATCCTGCCGCAGCAAAGTTTTTCCTGCTTCTCATCTGTTGTTGCCTGTTCCCCTCTCTTTCGGAAAATCATACGATTATCTGGGGCCATTTCAGGGTTCTGATTTCCTGAGCAGCGCCTGTATACTACTTTACTCTTATTTTTTGGAAGATTCAAGCATTTTTTAGTGTGGAAATCAGATTCAGGGAACACCGCACAAGAATAAATCGTATACAGACCGGGGAGCGAACGGCATATCGTTTGGTAAAGCAAAAATCTGCGGCTGGGCGCGTAAAGCTGCAAACCAGTCAAAAAGGGAGGAGGGCGCAAGGGCGAACGGGCATATTTGCCCCTGCATTGCGGGGCGTCTCCTGCAAAAAGCGGGGAACGCAATCAGCGGAACGAAAAAAGGGCGTGCTGCCGGGCTTGGCAACACGCCCTTTTCTGGCGCTTGTATTGTGTTATTCCAGCACACGGAAGCGGTTGAGCACCTGCACACCGGAGAGATAATCCTCCAGCGCGCGGGGCGTCATGCGCGGCGTGATGCCTGCGTGCTCCACACCATCGCTGACCGCTGGCGCAAGCTGCAATGCGGCGCTGCCGGTATAGCGGACATACCACGCGGACGGCACATCCATCGGGTCCACAAAGCGCTCCGGCTGTTCCTCCCCCCAGTCGATGAACTTGCGTCCATTGCCGCGGCGGAAGGTATCCAGAATGTCCGCAACCATTGCGCTGGCGGTGGGCATACGACCCGCGCCCGCGCCATAAAACAGGCATTCGCCCACGGCGTTGCCCCTGACCACGACGGCGTTCATCACGCCGCCGACGGAGGAGAGAAGCTGCTCCTTCTGCACAAGCTGCGGCGCGACGAACGCGGTGAAGCGCTCTCCGTCCAGCCGGCGCGCATAAGCCAGCAGCTTGATGGAATATCCCAGCTTTTCCGCCATCGTCGCGTCCTCCAGCGCCACGCCGCGAATACCTTCGGTCGGGACCTTTTCCGGCGGCAGATTGCTGCCGAAGCAGAGGTCGGACAGAATGCAGATTTTGCGCATGGAGTCCAGACCGTCCACATCTGCGGTGGGGTCGGCTTCCGCATAGCCCAGCCGCTGTGCGGCGGAAAGCGCAGCGTCAAACTCCTCGCCGCATTCGATCATCTGGGTCAGGATATAGTTGGTGGTGCCGTTGACGATGCCGTAAATCTCCTCGATGCGGTTGGCGGAAAGGCAGTTCGTCAGCGGGCGCAGCAGGGGGATGCCGCCGCCGACGGAGGCCTCAAAGAGCAGGAAAACGTGCTTTTCCTTCGCAATGGCAAGCAGCTCCAGTCCGCGCTCCGCGATCATCTGCTTGTTGCAGGTGACGACGCTCTTGCCCGCAAGCAGGCTGCGCCGTACAAAATCATAGGCAACGCCAACGCCGCCGATGCACTCTGCCACCACAGTGACCTCCGGGTCATTTTCGATGATGGAAAAATCGTTGATCATCCGGTCGGCAAACGGACCGGACGGCGCTTTTGTTTCCAGAATATATTTCAATTCCACCGGTTCTCCGACGGCCTTTTCCAGAAGCGCGGCGTTATCCCGCATGATGATGGCGACGCCGCCGCCAACGACGCCGCAGCCCAGCAGTGCTGCTTTTTTCATATTTTTCTGTCCTCCAAAGTAAAGTGGTAAATAAGATAAACGGTGTATAAAATATGATAGCGTATCTGAATACGCTGCCACCATTTTCCACGTGCCTAACCCGCCAAAATCTCCAGCCGCGATACATCCGGCAACGACTCGATCCGGGCGCAGAGCGCGTCCGGCGAGAGCGCGGTGTTTTCCGTGGTGAAGGAGATCGTGACCATCCCGACCCCGTTGGTCGGGATGGTCTGGTTAATCGTGAGAATATTTGCGCCGCTTTCGGCAAAAATAGCAAGGACGGAGGAGAGCGCGCCGGGCCGATCCTGTGTGATGATGGTCATGGTCAGGATGCTGTCGCGCTTCATGTCACGGAACGGCGTGATCGCGTCGCGGTATTTATAAAATGCGCTGCGGCTCACGCCCGCCATTGCTGCGGCATCCGCAACCGTGCGCGCCGCGCCGGTTTGCAGATATTCCTTGGCCTCGCTGACGCGCAAAAAAATTTCCGGCAGCACGGCCGCGTCTACAATATAACGGTTTGCATTGCCCATCTTTTCCCTCCGGGAAATGACCGCCGCGGAAATGTGTCCGCGACAAAAAGCCATTTGTCTACGCACGAAACATCATATCATAGCTTCCCGGAGAATGCAAGTATTTTTTTGCATCGGCGGCGCTGTTTTCAAATCCATACATATCCATATGCACAGGGAGGGAGCATTTTGCAGTTTTTATCGTCGCCGCGTCTGCGCACCGCCGCATTGGCGCTGGCGCTGACGGCCGTCGGAGCTTATGCCGCAGTGCATTGGTTCCTTCCGTGGCTGCTGCCCTTTCTCATCGCGGCATCGGCGGCGGCGCTGTTGGAACCGGCTGTGGCCTGCCTGTGCCGCCGGGGATGCGTCCGCGGCGCGGCCTCCGGCATATGCGTAATGGGCGCGCTGGCGCTGCTTGTGCTGCTGGTCTGGCTGCTGGGCGGACGGCTCGCCCACGAGTGTATGGAGCTGCTTCCACGCCTTCCGGGAATGCTTTCGGCGTTTCTGGATACCCTGCGCACATGGCAGATGGCGCTGGAGCGCGGCATACCGGACGGACTTGCGCACTGGACGGAGCAGGCGGTTTCCGGCGCTGCGGACGCGCTGGCCGACCTGCCGTCGCAGGCTGCGTCCAGACTGCCGCGGCTGCTCTCCGCGCTGGCCGCCGCCGCGCCGGAGGCGCTGCTGTTTACCGTCACGACGGTCATCGGCGCTTATTTTATTTCCGCATCCTACCCGGAGCTGCAAAGCTGCGCTGCGCGGTTTCTGCCGGAACGGTTTCAGATGTGGGCGCGTCCCCTCTGGCGGAGCCTGCGGCAGACGCTGGGACGCTGGCTGCGCGCACAGGGTCTGCTCTCGCTGATCACCTGCGCGGTGCTTGCCGCGGCGTTTCTGCTGCTGCGCGTCCGTTATGCCCTGCTGCTGGCGCTGCTGACCGCACTCATCGACGCGCTCCCCGTGCTTGGGACGGGAACAGTGCTGCTGCCGTGGGCGGTCTATGATCTGCTGACGGGCAACGTGCCGCGCTTCGTCGGACTGCTCGTTACTTACGCTGCGGCGACGGTTCTGCGTTCCTGCATACAGGCAAAGCTGCTGGGCGATCAACTGGGGCTGCACCCGCTTGCCTCGCTCATGTCCATTTATGCAGGCTGGAAGCTCTGCGGCGTATGGGGAATGCTGCTGTTCCCACTTCTGGCGGTCTGTCTGAAGCAGGGGGTGTCCGTTTTTCTGGCGGCGCAGCATGATGAATGAGGGTACACACACGAAACAGGGAGGGCAAATGTAATGATCGGCGTAATTTTCAGCATAATCGCAGGCGTGGCGATGAGTGTACAGGGCGTGATGAACACACGGCTGGGAGAACGGATCGGAACAGCGGAGGCGAACGCACTGGTGCAGTGTACGGCGGCGCTGCTTTCGCTGCTGGTGCTGGCGTTTTTTCACAGCGGCAGCTTTCCCGCGCTGCTGCAAACGCCAAAGCTCTATTGGTTTGGCGGCGTGCTCGGTCTTGTCATCACAGTGACGGTCATGCTTGGCATCCGGGACCTTTCCCCGACCGTCAGCATTTCCATCATCCTGATTTCGCAGCTGCTGGTTGCCGCGCTCATCGACGCTTTTGGCCTGATGGACAGTGAACAGCAGCCCTTCACATGGACGAAATACGCCGGACTTGGCCTGATGCTCGGCGGAGTTGTGCTGTTCAAGCTGCGGTAACGGCGGCGGGACGCGGCAATGCCCGCAGTTTTGCCTGCCCGCTGTTCTCTCTAAAACTCTCCTGTGCGGCGCTGTTCGTGCTGATTCAGGAGGACGGCGTTCCCTGCATCGTTGCGAATGGGGGCATACATTGAAAAGACGAAAATGAGGAAACATGATGTATAAATGGCGAAAATTGAGCGGTACAATTAAAAACTTATCCCGCCGCTAACCGTCCGCCGCGACAAGCATGGCGCGGAGCTGTTCCAGCGCGCGGCGCTCCAGGCGGGAAACCTGCACCTGCGAGACGCCGATGACCTGTGCGGCGCGCTGCTGTGTCATGCCGTGGAAAAAGCGCAGCGCAATGACCATCCGTTCGCGTTCCGCCAGCCGCTCCATCGCGTCAAAAAGCGCCACGCGTTCCACCAGCCGCTCCTCCTGCCCGTCGTCGCCCAGCAGCCCTTCCAGCGTGGCGTGATCCTCGCCCGTTTCCCGCTGCAAGGAGTCCGTCGGTTCGGCAGCGGATTCCGCCAGCGCCACATCCTCCGGCTCCATGCCGGTTTCGGCGGACAGCTCGGAGAGCGTCGGTTCCCGTCCAAGACGCTGTTCCAGCGCCGCGCGCGCCGCACGGACGCGCAGCGCCTGCTCCTTCAGCCCGCGGCTGACCTTGACTGCACCATCGTCCCGCAAAAAACGGCGAATCTCGCCGGAGATTTTGGGTACCGCGTAAGTGGAGAACTGGGTGCCGTATGCCTCACTGAAGCCGTTGACCGCCTTCAAAAAGCCGACGCAGCCAAGCTGATAGAGGTCGTCTGTATCCACACCGCGTCCGAAAAATCGCTTTGCCACGTTCCAGATCAACCCCGCGTTGTCCTCCACCAGCTTTTGCGCGGCGTCACGGTCACCGGACTGCGCGCGCCGGATCAGCGGCAGCGTATCTGCGTGCATCAATGCTTTTTCCGGATGCGGCGGAGCATGGTGACGGTAGTTCCCGCGCCGGGACGGGAGCGCACGGTCAGCCGGTCAGTGAAGGTTTCCATGATGGTAAAGCCCATGCCGCTGCGCTCCTCGCCACCTGTGGTGAAAAGCGGCTGGCGCGCCTGCTCCACGTTTTCAATGCCGCGTCCTTTGTCGCGGACGATGATTTCCAGATACTCGCCGTTTTTCAGGATGCGCGCAGTCAGCCACACGGTTCCAATTTCGTCCGGATAGGCGTGGACGATTGCATTCGTTACCGCCTCGCTGACTGCGGTGCGGATGTCGCCCAGCTCGTCCATTGTCGGGTCCATCTGCGCGGCAAAGGCCGCGACTGCGCTGCGCGCCAGCGCCTCGTTCGCGCTTTTTCCGGGAAATTCCAGCTTTATGTAGTTTTCGCTTTTCGTTCTCATATGCTGTCCTCATCCTCCGTTTTGATTCGGATCATCCGGCCGATGCCGGAAGCCTCCAGTACCCGCCGGGGCTGCAGCCGCGCCTTTTCCACCCACACGCGCCCGCCTGCGCCGGAGAGCCGCCGCGTCAGCCGCAGCAGCAACGCAATGCCGGAGCTATCCATGAATGTCAGCGGGGAAAAGTCCAGCGCCAGTTCCCGCGGCATATATTCATCCAGCAGCTTTTCGATCAGCGTCATTGTTTCCTTTGCCGCGTGGTGATCCAATTCCCCTTGCAGGGAGATGGTCAGGCGGCCATCCTGATATGTGGAAAAAACCTTCATCTGTGCAACACCCTCCGTTTTTCCCATTTTAGGCTTTTCCGCCGGAAAAGCCTGTCGAAACGCTGCGCCGCCGCAGATACTTTTTGCGTTCCGTCTCAACCGCCCTGTGCGGCGGGGCTTTGGCTTGACGCGGCAAAGGGTTCGGGTGTATAGTTGCGCTGTGAGGGGACCGCCGCAGATGCGTTTACGCGGCGGCGCCTGAAGAAAAAATATCCGCGCGCTCCGGCAGGAGCATACGGATCGGCGCGGCGGGAGGCAGATATGGCATACTATATTGGGATCGACTTGGGTGGCAGCCATTTTTCCATTGGCATCGTGGACGCGCAGTGGCGTATCATCGGAGAAGCCGCCGCACCCAGCGCGCCGGAGCGTGGCGCGGCGGCGGTGGCGGAGGATATGGCGGCGCATATCCGCCGGGCGCTCGATGTCGCCGGGCTTTCGCTTTCAGATTGCTGCGCTGTTGGGATCGGCAGTCCCGGCACCTGCGACAACGCGACCGGTGTGGTGCTGCAAGCGCACAATCTGGGCTGGTATCGCGTCCCGCTCTGCGCGCTGCTGCAGGCGGAGCTTGGTGTTCCGGCGTTTCTTGCAAATGACGGCGACTGCGCCGCGCTGGGCGAGGTGTGCGCCGGAGCGGCGCAGGGGAGCGAAAACGCGCTGCTGGTGGCGCTGGGCACCGGCGTCGGCGGGGGCGTAATTCTCGGTGGAAAAATCTGTTCCGGACACCGTGCGCTGGGCGGCGAGTTGGGGCATATCTGCATCCAAATGGACGGCGCGGAATGTACCTGCGGCGCACGTGGCTGCTGGGAGGCTTACGCTTCCGCTGCGGCGCTTGTGCGGCAGGCGGAAGCGGCTGCGGCGGAGGAGCCCGCTTCGGCGCTCTGCGCCGTGGGCACGCTGGACGGGCGAAAAATTTTTGACGCGGCGCGCGCCGGAGACAGGACTGCGGTGGCGGTGCTGGCGCGCTGGTATCAATATATCGGCGTGGGGCTGGTGAACCTGACGAACGTGCTGTTTCCGGAGGTGATTTTGCTCGGCGGCGGCGTCAGCGCGCAGGGCGAAACGCTGCTTGCGCCGGTGCGTGCTTATGTTGCGTCGCATATCTTTGTCCGGGACTGCGCGCAGCCCCCGCGCATCGAATGTGCCGCGCTTGCGAACCGCGCCGGAGTGATCGGTTCGGCTGCGTTTGCGGCAGGCTGTCTGTGAAGGCGCGCAGCGGATTTTTGGCGGATACACGGGAACGGCGGATATTTCGGTTGCAATTTGCGCTGCGGGATATTATAATCAGACTGACTTTAGGAAACGCCGCACGGATCGTTTGTGCGGTGCTGCAAAAAAAAACGAACGGAGGAAACGAACCTTGAACATCGTCCTTTTGGAGCCGTTGGGTGTTTCGGCGGAAACGCTGGACCGCCTGCAAACGCCGCTGACCGCCGGCGGACACAGGTTTACCGCTTATGACACCGTGGCCGCCGATGACGCCGCGCTTGCGGAGCGGGCGCGGGACGCGGACATCCTGATGCTGGCCAACCACCCGCTGCCCGGTGCGGTGATCGAACAGTGCGCAAAGCTGCAATATATCTCGGTCGCCTTTGTCGGCATCGACCACATTGACAGCGCCGCCTGCAAAGCGAAGGGCGTCCACATTTCCAATGCCGCCGGATACTGCAACGATGCGGTGGCGGAGCTGGCGCTTGGGCTTGCGCTGGACTGCCTGCGCAATATCAGCGCAACAAACGCCTGCATCCGGCAGGGCGGAACCAAAGCGGGGTATGTCGGGAATGAGCTGCGCGGGAAAACCGTGGGCATCATCGGCACCGGCGCGACCGGCTGCCGCGTGGCCGAGCTTTACCGCGCGTTTGGCTGCCGCCTGCTGGGTTACAGCCGCACGGAGCGCCCGCAGGCGCAGGCGCTTGGCGTGGAATATGTGCCGCTGGAGCGGCTGCTGCAGGAGAGCGACATCGTGACCATCCATACGCCGCTCACGGACAGGACGCGCCTGCTGATCAACCGGGAGCGCATCGCCATGATGAAGCCGACCGCCATTTTTATCAATACTGCGCGGGGCGCGCTTGCGGATTCACAGGCGCTGGCTGACGCGCTGGAACGCGGCGCGCTTGGCGCGGTCGGTTCCGATGTGTTTGAGAGCGAGCCGCCGCTGGAACCGTCCCATCCGCTGCTCCATGCGCCGCGCACCGTCCTGACGCCGCACGCGGCGTTCGCCACGGCGGAGTCTATGGATCGCCGCGCAGAGATCACGTTTGACAATGTGGCGCAGTGGCTGCGCGGCAATCTGCAAAACCAGATGCTCTGATCGGCTGCGAATCTCCTGAAACCAGGGCGGCAGCATTTCTTTTTAAGGCAGCGCCGCATAAATCGCTCCCGCAGGAGCGAAACCCTGCCCCGCGACGAAACCCGATCCGCTCCTGCACATTGCGGTCAACCAGAGCGGGTAGAAATTCACCTGCAATTTCGGAAACGAGCGAAGTAAAATAAACGCTGTTGCCCTGTGCCTGAAACATCAAGACACGAAAACGGCCCCCTTCGTGCAGACTCGAACGATTGTGGTTTCGGGTGCCTGCACGTAAGGGGGCTGTGTTATCTGCGGGAAGTCCGGCGGCGTTTGCGGCTTTCAGGACGCGCATTTGGGGGTCGCGCATTTGGGGGTCGCGCATTTGGGGGTGCGGTTCCCGTTATTCCTCCGGCGCGCAGCCGGAAAGGTGGTTGATGTACTGCTGAGCGGTGCGTCCGGAGATACCGCCGTGGCGAATCTCCCAACGGTTCGCGCCCGCGATGAGCGTTTCATCGTCGATGGGGGCGGCGAGCTGCCGCGCGGCGAGGGAGCGGACGATTTCGTGATACTGCGCACGGTTTGGCGCGGAATAGTTGATGGCTACGCCGAAGCGGGAAGCCAGGGAGAGCTTCTCCTCCACGGTGTCCGAGCGGTGGATATCGCCTTTGTGTTCCATGTCGCTGCGGTCGTTCCATGTTTCGCGTATGAGATGGCGGCGGTTGGATGTGGCATAGATGAGGATGTTGCCAGGCCGCGTTTCCACACCGCCCTCGATGACCGCTTTCAGGAACTTGTACTCGATCTCGTGCTCCTCAAAGGAGAGGTCGTCGATAAAGATGATGAAGCGGTAGCTGCGTGTTTTGATGCGGGCAATCAGCGCGGAGAGCGAATGGAACTGGTGCTTGTACAGCTCGATCATGCGCAGACCACTGTCAAAGTAGTCGCTGAGCAGCGCCTTGACGCAGGTAGACTTTCCGGTGCCGCTGTCGCCATAGAGCAGGACATTGTTTGCGCTGCGCCCGGCGATGAACGCCTCTGTATTTGCGGCAAGCTCCTGCTTCTGCGGCTCGTAGCCCACGATGTCCCGCAGGGACACACGCTCGATGTTGTTGATGGGTTCCAGCCGAAGGTCGTCTGCGGTTTCCCCGGTGCTGACGCGGAAGGCGCGGTTGAAGCCCAGCGTGCCAACACCGTGGTCGCGGTAGAAATCCGTAACGATTTGGAAAAACGCATCCGCGTCCTGCGCTGCAGAGAGCGCGGCGCAGGTCTGGCGTACCTGTGTGCTGACGTTGCGGTTATAGAGCGCGCCGCGCTTGGTAATGGCCTGATAGTTGCAGACCGTGGAAAAGCAGTTCAGCCCCAGCGTCCGTTCCAGCGGGGCAAAGTCAAAGTCAAAGAGCCGACGGAACACGGCGAAATCCTGCCGCGCAAGATCGTTGACGCTGCCGTCTGCCGCCGCACCCACGCCCTCACAGGTCAGGGAAAACGGGTTCTCGTTCGTCAGCAGCACCCACGTCAGATAGCATTGCCACAGGTTTCCGTCAAAACCATAGCGCGTGGAAAGGTCGAGCAGACGGCGTATCTGTGTGTGAATGTCCCGCACCAGCTCACCATCACGCGCGCCGCGCTTCCAGCGGCTGTAAATGCCGCCGAGCTGCATAAGGATGCTGTCTGCATCAAGGTCGCCGTAGAGCAGCAGCTTTGATAATTCCTGTTCCATCGTGTCAAATCTCCAGGATCGCGCCCTTGTCCGCAGAGCTGACGAGCCTGGCATAGCGCGCAAGATAGCCGGTCGTCACCTTCGGCGGCGGACAGACCCACGCGGCGCGTCGGCGCTCCATCTCCGCGTCAGTGATTTTCAGCTCAATTTTGCAGTTCGGGATGTCAATGGAGATGCGATCCCCTTCCTGCACCAGCGCGATGTTGCCGCCGGATGCGGCCTCCGGGCTGACGTGACCGATGGCAGCGCCGCGCGTTGCGCCGGAAAAACGCCCGTCTGTAATCAGCGCGACGCTCTCCCCAAGCCCCATGCCGCAGATGGCGGAGGTCGGATTCAGCATCTCGCGCATTCCGGGGCCGCCCTTCGGCCCCTCGTAACGGATGACCACCACGTCGCCGGGGACGATTTTGCGCCCGTAAATCGCGGCGATGGCCTCGTCCTCCGAGTCAAATACGCGCGCCGGGCCTTCGTGGACCATCATCTCCGGCGCAACGGCGGAGCGCTTGACCACGCAGCCGTCCGGCGCCAGATTGCCGCGCAGTACGGCAATGCCGCCGTTCGGGGAATAGGGGCGGTCAAACGGACGGATGATTTCCGGGTTCAGATTTTCCACGTCTGCCAGATTTTCCGCAATGGTTTTTCCGGTCACAGTGGGCAGCGTGGTGTCCAGCAGACCATGTTCGGCCAGCTCGTGCATCACGGCATAAACGCCGCCCGCGCGCTCCAGATCCTCCATGAAGGTGTCGCCCGCTGGGGCAAGGTGACAGAGGTTCGGCGTTTGCGCGCTGATGCGGTTGGACTCGTCCAGGTCAATCGAAACGCCCGCTTCATGCGCAATGGCGGGCAGATGCAGCATTGTGTTGGTGGAGCAGCCAAGCGCCATGTCCACCGTTTCCGCGTTGCGGAAGGCGGCGGCGGTCATAATGTCGCGCGGACGCAGGTCGCGCTTTACCAGCTCCATGATTTGCATACCGGTCTTTTTCGCCAGACGCAGCCGCGCGGAATAGGGTGCGGGAATGGTACCATTGCCGCGCAGCGCCATGCCCAGCGCTTCGGTCAGGCAGTTCATGGAGTTTGCGGTGTACATTCCGGAGCAGGAGCCGCAGCTCGGACAGGCGTTCTCGGTGTAATCCTCCACGCCGCCCTCGTCCAGCGTTCCCGCGTGATAAGCGCCGACGGCCTCAAACATATGGCTCAGGCAGGTGCGCCGCCCGTCCTTCAGCCGACCGGCCAGCATCGGTCCGCCAGAGCAGAAGATGGTGGGGACGTTCACGCGCGCCGCCGCCATCAGAAGGCCGGGGACGTTCTTGTCGCAGTTGGGGATCATGACCAGCCCGTCAAACTGGTGGGCAATGGCCATAGCCTCCGTAGAGTCTGCGATGAGGTCGCGCGTGACGAGGGAATATTTCATTCCGATGTGTCCCATCGCAATGCCGTCGCAGACCGCAATGGCGGGGAAGAGTATCGGCGTACCGCCTGCGGCACGGACGCCGTCCTTGACCGCCTGTGCGATTTTGTCCAGGTTCATGTGACCGGGGACGATTTCGTTATAGGAGCTGACAACGCCGATGAGCGGGCGCGCCATTTCCTCCTCCGTCAGTCCCAGCGCGTAAAGCAGACTGCGGTTGGGGGCGCGTTCCACCCCCTGCTTGATGTTGTCGGAAAGCATAGAAGTTCTCCTTCCTGTCGGCTGATGCGCGTTCAGGAGGGGATGATGTATCGTCCCCTCCTGAAGATGCCGACAAAACCGCGTATGTGCGGATTTTGTGATTATTTATATATGGTTGACTCAGTTGGAGGCGGAGTCGAGGTCGGTGTTGTTCTTCCAGAGCATCTGCTCGCGCAGCTCCTGTCCGACGATCTCCATCGGGTGCTTGGCCAGAGCTTCGCGCTTGGAGTTGAAGAAGGTGCGGCCGTTCTTGTTCTCTGCGATCCAGCGTCCGGCGAAGGTGCCGTCCTGAATGTCGGAGAGGACAGCGCGCATCCGCGCTTTGGTTTCCTCGTGCGGAATCACGCGCGGGCCGGAGACATACTCGCCGTATTCTGCGGTATCGGAGACGGAGAAGTTCATCGCCGCAACGCCGCCCTTGTTGATGAGGTCAACGATCAGCTTCATCTCGTGGATGCACTCGAAGTAAGCGTTCTCCGGCTCATAACCGGCCTCCACCAGCACCTCAAAGCCGCAGCGCATCAGGTCTACCACGCCGCCGCAGAGGACGGTCTGCTCGCCAAAGAGGTCGGTTTCGGTTTCGTCGTGCATGGAGGTTTCCATGATACCGGCGCGCGCGCCGCCAATGCCCGCAATGTAGGCAAGGGCGATGTCCAGGCATTTGCCGGTGGCGTCCTGCTCCACAGCGACGAGGCAGGGGACGCCCTTGCCCGCAACATACTGGCTGCGGACAGTGTGACCCGGACCCTTCGGCGCGGCCATGAATACGTCCACACCTGCCGGAGGAACGATTTGCTTGTAGCGGATGTTGAAGCCGTGGGCAAACGCGAGCGCCTTGCCCTCTGTCAGATACGGGGCGATGTCTACGCGGTACATATCTGCCTGGCGCTCATCGTTGATCAGGATCATAATGATATCTGCCTGCTGCGCGGCCTCCGCCACGGTCAGCACGGTGAAGCCGTCCTTTTCCGCGACAGGCCAGGATTTGCCGCCTTTGCGCAGGCCGACGATGACGTCGCAGCCGGAGTCGCGCAGGTTCTGCGCATGGGCGTGACCCTGAGAGCCGTAGCCGATGATGGCGATTTTCTTGCCGGTCAGCTTGCCAAGATCACAGTCTTTTTCATAGTACATTTTTGCCATAGTTGAATTCTCCTTTTACTTTTGTGTCTTCGTTGATGGTATTGGTTCCCCGCTCAATGGCGACGATACCGGTGCGCACCAGCTCCAGGATGCCAAATTCGCGCAGCATCTCCTCGCAGGCGGCGGTTTTGGATTCGTTGCCGATGACGGAGAGGGTAATGGTTTCGCTTGCTATGTCAATGATGGAGGCGCGGAACACATTGCTGATCTGGATGATCTCGTTGCGCGCCGCGTGGTTCGGTACACGCACCTTGAGCAGCACCAGCTCGCGCCGGATGGAATTGGCTGCGTCCAGCAGCTTGACGGAGTAGACGGGGATCAGCTTGCGGAGCTGGTTGCACAGCAGCTGCACGCGCGGTTCGTCCGTCAGGATCTCGATGGTGATGCGCGAAACGCAGGGATCCTCCGTGCAGCCCACGGCCAGCGTTTCGATGTTGTAGCCTTTGCGGGAGAACAGGCGCGAGATCTGGGAGAGCACACCCGCTTCGTTGTCCACCAGCGCGGCGATGGTATAGCGCTTTACATTGGTTTCTTCCACTTGGTTTCCCCCTCCTCTCAGTTCAGCAGAAAGTCGGTGATGGGACTGCCGCCGGTGACCATGGGACGCACCATTTCGTCAATGTCGATGGCGCAGTCGATGACGCAGCCGCGGTCAGAGCCGATCGCGCCGCGCAGCGCGGCTTGCAGTTCCGCCAGATTGGTAACGCGGCAGCCGTCGATGCCGTAGGCCTTTGCCAGCGCGACAAAGTCCGGGCCGCGATCCAGCGTCGTTTCGGAATATCGCTCGTTATAAATCAGGTGCTGCCACTGGCGCACCATGCCAAGCGTGGCGTTATTGAATATCAGGGTGATGATCGGCAGGTGGTAAAACTGCTCGGTGCAAAGCTCATGGCAGTTCATGCGGAAGCTGCCGTCGCCGGTGACGTGCAGGACGGTCTTTTCCGGGTGCCCCAGCTTTGCACCGATGGCCGCGCCAAGGCCAAAGCCCATCGTGCCAAAGCCGCCGGACGTGATGAGCTGTCCGGGATAGCTGAAGTTGAAGTGCTGAATGGCCCACATCTGATGCTGTCCCACGTCGGTGGTCACGATTGTGTCCTCCGGCAGCAGCTCCGCCGCGGTCGCCAGCACCTGCTTTGGCGTCAGGCACTCGCCGTCGTGGTCGTCATACTCCGTTTCAGTCGGGAAGGAGAAAACATATTCTTTCCATGCGCTGTGGCTGGCGGGCGCGCAGCGTTCCAGCAGCAGGGAGAGTATCTTCTTTGCGTCGCCGACGATGTGATGGTCGGTTTTGACGTTCTTATCGATCTCCGCCGCATCGATGTCAATGTGGACGATTTTCGCCTTTGCGGCAAAACTGGAGGGATCGAGCGCCACACGGTCAGAGAATCGGGTGCCGATCCCAAGCAGCAGATCACAGGCGTCGCAGGCCATGTTGGAGGCCTGGGAGCCGTGCATCCCGATCATGCCGGTCACAAGCGGGCTGGTGCCGGGCATTGCACCCGCGCCCATCACGGTCACGGCCACAGGAACGTCCAGCTTTTCCGCCAGCGCGCGCAGCTCCTGGTAAGCGCCGGAGCGCACCACGCCGCCGCCGCAGATCAGCAGCGGACGCTCCGCTGCGGCAAGCATCTCCGCCAGGCGATCCACGTCCTGCATATCCGGCTCCGACGACTTTACATCGTGGGCGGCATAGTACATCAGCTTGGCAAGACGGCCGTGCCTGAAGTGTTCCTCCGGCGGGAGATATTCGTATTCGCACTCCGCGCCTGTCACGTCCTTCTGGATGTCGATCAGCACGGGGCCGGGGCGACCGGCGCGCGCAAGGGCGAAGCCCTCACGCACCACGTCCGCCAGGGTGTTCACGTCGCGGACAAGATAGTTATATTTCGTGATCGGCAGCGTAACGCCGGTGATGTCGATTTCCTGGAAGGAGTCCTTGCCCATGTTCGCGTCCGTCACATTGCAGGTGATGAACACCACGGGGGACGAGTCCATGTAGGCGGTGGCGATGCCGGTGGTCAGGTTGGTCGCGCCGGGGCCGCTGGTGGCAAAGCAAACGCCCACCTTGCCGGTGGCGCGGGCATAGCCGTCCGCCGCGTGGGACGCGCCCTGCTCATGCGCGGTCAGGATGTGGCGAATCCTGTCATGGTAATCATAAAGTACATTATAAATGTCAAGAATGGTGCCGCCGGGATAGCCGAACACGGTGTCCACGCCCTGTTCCAGCAGGCACTCGACTAAGATGTTTGCGCCTTTTAACTTCATCTGTGCTGTTTCCTCCTCTGCGCCAAACGGGTTTTGCGCCTGACGGCGGAGCCGTCTAAATACCCAACATAAAAATAATATCAGTCTGTATACTTTATCACCACGTCCGGCCATATGTCAATATCGGGAATGAAAATTCGGCAAAAAAATTGCCGACGGTATACAATGCACCGCCGGATTTGGTCAATTTTTCGTCTGCACCGGGAAAAAGAAAGGCGTTTGCTGCAAATCCGGCGGCACAGTGCTGTGCCGGGGGAAGATGCGGCAGACGCGCTTTTCCGGTTTCCCTCTGTTCTCGTTTCCCTGTTTTTTGCGGTGGCCGACTTACAGCTGCCCCATTTTTTCAAACATGGTTTCGTTGTACTTCTGGAACCAGAAGTCGTCGAGCTCGCCGAAAATTTTGATTTCGTGCTCGCCGTACTCAAATTCCAGACCGGGGAAATCGTCGCAGAGCTTCTTGGCGGTGTTGTACATCACAACGTCAAAGAGCTTGCTGCCAGTCAGCTTGATTTCGTATTCGATCTTATGCATTTCCATGTGTTTTTACCTCCCTTTGTATGATTAAACCTTTCCGATTCGATAACCAGTTTATCCCAAAAGCGGGGAAGATGCAACAGTTTTTTTTGAAAAATTTTTATGACATTTTTATGACATCTGCGGCGCGGGGAGCGCTTTTTCTACGCTGTACATACTCTCCAGCACATAAAAAATCGTGCGGAACAGGCTGTTGAGATTCCAGATGCTGACTCCGGCCAGACCATACTCGCGCACGAGGCGGAATTTGGCCTGCAGGCTGCGCGCGTCCTCAAACCAGACTTCGTGCTGTCTGCCGCTGCCGTCGGTATAGCGGAAACAGGGCGACTGCGCGCTCTGGTCGAATCGAATGTCCGCGCCGACCTGTCCGGCGAGCGTCACGGCGCCGATATTGGTAACAGGCCGCGCCGCGCTGCCCTGCACAAAGGGGAGCGTCCAGTTGTAGCCGTAATTCGGCACGCCCATCAAAATCTTTCCCGCAGGCATGACGGAAACCGCGTAGTCCAGCACCTGCCGCACCTTGTCAAGCGGGGAGACCGCCATCGCCGGACCGTAGGTATAACCCCATTCGTAGGTCATCAGAATGCAGTAATCCGCAATCTCGCCCTGCGCGGCGTAATCGTGTGCGCTGTAAAGCAGCCCGCTCTGCGTATCGGAGAGCTTTGGCGCCAGCGCGGTGACAAGGATGTAACCGCGGCCGTGCAGCGTTTCCGCCAGCCGCCGGAGGAACTGGTTATAGCTCCCCCGGTCGAACGGCCAGACGTACTCAAAGTCCAGATTGACCCCGTACCATTCCCCGCCGTCTAACAGGCTGAGCAGATTTTCCAGAAAATTGTCCTGCACGTCCTGGTCGGTCAGGATCGCATGGGCGGCTGAACTGGAAAATCCGCCCGATTCCATCAGGTTTGCCACGGTCAGCAGGTTCGCGGTGCGATAGTCTGCGCTCAGCGCCGTATCGACGGAATTGTCTGCTGCAAGCTCCCCGTAGCCGTCTGCACGGAAGGAAAAAGGAGAGAGAAACGTCAGATATGGCAGCGTGGCGCGCAGGACAGACTCCGAAGCGCCGGTGATGTAGCCGTTTACAACGGCGGGGCCGGACTGCTCATTTGGAAACGGAATTTGCAGCGTTTGTCCCGGATAGATGCGGTTCCCGGTCCCAAGCGCGGGATTTGCGGAGAGGAGCGCGGCGGCCTCCACGCCGTAAGCGCGTGCGATCGCGTTTATGGTGTTGCCCTGCCGCACGGTGTATGTCACCTGCTCCACCGGGATCACAAGCGCCTGCCCAACGGAGAGCGTGTCGGGGTTTTGCAGCTGGTTCGCATAAATCAGCGAATCCGTGTCCGTTCCATAGCGCCGGGCGATTTGCGACAGGGTATCTCCCTGTCTGACGACATAAATGGTCATGGCTTCAACTTCCTTTCATATGCGTGTTCGCTTCTCCGTCCAGTCTATTCCGCGCGCAGGACATTTGCGCCGTCCGCGCGAAAAAAGGCGAAAATTTTCATTGACAGCGGGCGAAGGCTGGGTTATACTATGGCGGTAAAACTACAAACGGGAAAGAGTCTTTCCAGTTGCAGGATTTTTGACCGCCGCGCGTCTTTGCAGATCGCATCGCCGCGCAGCTAAGGCCATACGGATAGCCGGGTCGAATGCCGAATCGCCGCGCACGCAACGTCCATGCGCGCGGCTGGCAACTTCTGTTGCCTTATTGATTTGGGTTTTCGCGGAAAACCCAAATTTTATAAGTTGGTCGAAGGCGACCACTTTATAACCGCGCAGTGCGGTTATAAAACCAGTGCCGTGCGGCACAAAGCTTGTGAAATGGTCAATAAGAGTAGTAAAAGTAATCTGTTTGCTATATAGACTCTAAACCCATTGGGAATCCCCGCCCACGTCCCATGTGCGCGTTTGTTTCTGCGCGCGGGCGCGTCGTGGGATGTTTGTTTGCAAGCGATGTGCCAAAGGCGGCATATCGCTTTTTTGTTTTGCCCGCGTGGGCGGAGAGGAGTGAGAATGAAGAAAATCTTTGAGCTGCGGAACGTGAGCAAATCCTTTGACGGAGAAACCGTGCTGGATCACATCAATCTGGACATCTATGATAACGAGTTCCTGACGCTTCTGGGGCCATCCGGCTGCGGCAAGACCACCACGCTGCGGCTGCTCGGCGGCTTTGACCAGCCGGACGCGGGGGACATCCTGTTCATGGGCGAGCGCATCAACGATCTGCCGCCGCATAAGCGCAACGTGAACACCGTGTTCCAGAAATATGCGCTGTTTCCGCACCTGAATGTTTTTGAAAACGTCGCGTTCCCGCTGCGGGAGCGCAGAGAGCCGAAGGCGGAGATCGCAAAAAAGGTGGAGAATATGCTCTCGCTGGTGATGCTCTCCAATCTGGCGCACCGGCGCGTCACCTCGCTCTCCGGCGGACAGCAGCAGCGCGTCGCCATCGCGCGGGCGCTGATCGGACATCCGAAGGTCCTGCTTCTGGACGAGCCGCTGGGTGCGCTGGACCGCAAGCTGCGCAAGGATATGCAGGCCGAGCTGAAAAAGATACAGCAGGCCACCGGCATCACCTTCGTCTTTGTCACGCACGACCAGGAGGAAGCGCTGAGTATGTCCGATACCGTGGTCGTGATGAGCGAGGGCAAAATCCAGCAGATCGGTTCCCCGATGGACGTTTATAACGAGCCGAAAAACGCCTTCGTAGCGGACTTCATCGGAGAGAGCAACATCCTGGACGGCGTGATGCTGGATGATTACCGGGTGCGCTTTTCCGGCCAGACCTTCCAATGTCTGGACGCGGGATTTGACACGCGCGAGGCGGTGGATGTGGTGGTGCGGCCGGAGGACGTGGACGTGGTTCCTGTGGAACGCGGTCAGCTCTGCGGCGTCGTCACCTCCGTCACCTTTATGGGCGTGCATTATGAGATCATCGTGGACATCGGCGGCTTCAAATGGATGCTGCAAACCACGGACTTTGTCGCCGTGGACGAGCGCATCGGGCTTTATATCGAGCCGGACGCGATACATATTATGAAAAAGTCCCGGTATTCCGGGCTTTATGGAGATTATTCCTCCTTTTCCAATGAGCTGGATGAGCTTTCGGACGATGCGGACGGGGAGGCGGAAGCGTGAGCCGCCGGAAGCACGGGGCGCAGTGGGCGCTGCTGAGTCCTTATGGCGTCTGGTCGGTGATTTTCCTCGTTGTGCCGCTGGCCTTTGTCGCCTATTATGCGTTCACAGACAACGGCTTTGCCTTTACGACGGAGAACCTGACGCGGTTTTTCACCGCAAAAAGCAGCGTGACGAACGCGGACGGTTCCACGCGGGAGGTCTATACCTATCTGCTCATCTGTCTCCGCTCGCTGAAGCTGGCGGCGATCTCCACCGTCATCTGTCTGCTGCTGGGCTATCCGCTGGCTTATATCATGGCGCGCGCCCACGCGCGTACACAGCGGATGCTCCTGACACTGATCATGATTCCGATGTGGATGAACTTCCTCATCCGCACTTATGCGTGGATGACGATTTTGCAGGACACCGGTATCCTAAACGGCTTTCTCGGCGCGCTGCACATCAGCCCCGTCCATATCATCGGTACGGAGGGTGCGGTGGTCATCGGCATGGTATATGATTATTTTCCCTATATGGTGCTGCCGATCTATTCCGGCCTTGCCAAGCTGGACGTTAAGCTGCTGGAGGCCGCGCGCGATCTTGGCTGCAACAGCGCAGGCGTGCTGCGCCGTGTGATTTTTCCCCTGAGTCTGCCCGGCGTGCTGAGCGGCGTCACGATGGTTTTGATTCCCTCCATCAGCACGTTTTATATCTCGCAGAAGCTCGGAAACGGAAAGTTCTTCCTCATCGGCGACGCGATCGAGGGGCAGTACACCGCAAACAATCTGCACTTTGCCGCGCTGATGGCGTTTCTGCTGATGCTCGCGCTGCTGCTGTGCATGGCGCTGATGAAGCGCCTGACGAACCGGCTGGTTTATGGAGGCGGCGCATGAAAACCACATCGAAAGTTTATACTGCGATTATCCTTGTCTTTCTGCTTGCGCCCATCGCGATCCTGCTGGTGTTCTCTTTCAACGACTCCAAGAGCCTGTCCGTGTTCTCCGGCTTCTCGCTGCGGTGGTACCGGGAGCTGTTTCAGGACGAGGCGACGCTGCGCAGCGTGAAAAATACGGTGGTTCTCGCCGTGAGCGCAATGGCGATCTCCACCGTGATGGGAACGGCTGCCGCCGTTGGAATGCACCGACTGCGCGGCCGCTGGATGCAGCGCGCGTTTGACACCGTGACCGACCTGCCCATGACGAACCCGGATATTATCACGGGCATTTCCCTGATGCTGATGTTCGTCTTTGCCGGACGGCTGTTCGGCTGGCAGCGCAGCCTGAGCTTCTGGACGATGCTGGCGGCGCACGTCACATTCTGTCTGCCTTATGTCATTTTGCAGGTGCTGCCCCGTCTGCGGCAGATGGACCCCGCGCTGCCGGAGGCTGCGATGGACTTGGGCTGCACGCCCTTCCGCGCGTTCTGCAAGGCGACGCTGCCGGAGCTGGCTCCCGGCATCCTGACCGGTGCGATCATGGCGTTTTCCATGTCGCTGGATGACTTTGTTATCAGCTATTTCACAGCGGGCAACGGCTTCCAGACGCTGCCCATCCGCATTTACAGCATGACGAAAAAGACCGTCACGCCAAAGATGTACGCGCTCTCCACCATCATATTTTTTGTCATCCTTGCGCTGCTGCTCGTTTCCAACCTGACGGACGAGGACGCCGCGCAGAAGCGCACAAAGCGCAAATCAAACACGAAAAAGGAGCATTGAATCTCATGAAAAAATTCCTCAAGGTCCTGCCGCTTGCGGCGCTGCTGGCGCTGTTCTGCACCGGCTGCGGTTCTTCCTCCGGCGGTTCGCTGACGCTGAATGTCTACAACTGGGGCGAATATATTTCCGATGGCAGCGAGGGCAGCTATGATACGGTGCATGAGTTTGAATCGTGGTACGAGGAAACCTATGGGACCGCCGTTCACGTCAATTACGATACCTTTGCGAGCAACGAGGATATGTATGCAAAGCTCTCCACCGGCGCGGTGAGCTACGATGTGGTGATCCCATCGGATTATATGATCGCGCGTATGGCGGAGGAAGGTCTGCTGCTGGAGCTGGATTTTGACAATATTCCGAATTATGCCAATATCGACGAGGCGTTCCACGGGCTTTACTATGACCCGGATGACCTTTATTCCGTTCCGTATGCATATGGCATAGTCGGTGTGATTTATAATGCCGCCGTGGTGGATGAGGCGGACGCAGACGGCTGGGAGCTGCTCTGGAACGAGAACTACTCCGGCAGCATTTTGCAGTTTAATAATTCGCGCGATGCCTTTGGCACCGCGATGTACCGCGCGGGACTGGATGTGAACAGCACCGATACCGCGGACTGGGATGCGGCGCGCGACGCGCTTCTGGCACAGCGCCCGCTGGTTTACAGCTATGTCATGGACGAGATATATAATATGATGGAGTCCGGCGAGGCCGCGATTGGCGCGTATTATGCGGGCGACTACTTCACGATGCTGGACGCGCAGGCGGACGGCGTGGATCTGCGGTTCTATTATCCGGACGAAACAAACTACTACGTGGATGCGATGTGCATACCGATCTCCTGCCAGAACAAGGAGCTGGCGGAGTGCTTCATCAACTTCATGCTCAGCCGCGATGCGGCTATCGCCAACGCGGAGTATACCTACTACGCCTCCCCGAACGCGGCGGTATACACGGACGCAGAATATCTTGCGGATATGGGCGACGCGATAGACATCCTCTATCCCGATCTCGGTGATTTTTCCGAGCAGTACAACCGCTATGCCTACCGCAATCTGGACAGCGAGCTGCTGGATTATATCAACACGCTCTGGGAAACGGTCAAAATCAATTAAGGAAGTATCACCCAATAAACGCACCATCGAAAAAAAGAAAACCGCCAGTCGGTTCTCTTTTATTGAAAACACCATACATGGAGCCAATATAAGCAGTATAACAGTATAATTTGAAATGCAGCGCCCAGCGGCGAAAAATCTGTTTCCGCCGCCGGGCGTTGTTTTGTTGTCCGACCATCAAAATGTGCAAAAACAGAAGCGAGACACGAGATGGTTATGCGAAATAGCCGAAAAATCCAAATGCCTATTGACTCCGTTATTATAATAGAGTTTAGAATGAAACCCGATATGTAGAAACGCCTGCAATTTAGATATGCATCATATCAGCAAAGCGAGGTAACAATATGAAACATACAATGATTACAATCAGCCGCGAATATGGCAGCGGCGGCAGGGACATCGGTCACCTTGTGGCAGAAAAACTGGAAATTCCTTGCTATGATCGAAGTATCATCGACAAAGCAGCGCAAATCAGCGAGCTGCACCCGGACTTTATCGAAAGGAATGAACAGCGTTTGGACAATTCTTTCCTTTTTGACATGACAATGACGGTCAACGTCTACAAGGCGCAGGCTGCTGCTATCAGAGCTTGCGCGGAAAAGGGAAGCTGTGTAATCGTTGACCGGTGTGCGGATAAAGTGCTTGACCGGGACTTTTCCTGCCTGAAGGTGTTCCTTTATGCGGATTTTGATGAACGATGCAGACGGGCAGTTTCTGAATATGGCAAGGACGAGAAAAGCGTTCGGGATTTGGTGAAAAAGACGGACAGAGGTCGGGAGCGGTTCTTTCGGCTTTTTCATGAAACCGCGTGGAAGGACACGGCAAATTATCATCTTTGCATTGATACAGGATTGTTTGGGATTCCGCATTCTGCGGTGATGATTGAGCAGGCGTATCATTGGATGAATGAGGAGAAAACGATATGAGTGAAAATGCAGTCGTCGTACAAAACCCGTTGTGTACGGAACCACTCCAAAAGCTGATGATAAAATATGCGCTTCCGGCCACTGTTTCGCTGGTGGTAAATGCGCTCTATAATATCGTTGACCAGATTTTCATCGGCCAGAGCGTCGGATATATGGGAAACGCTGCGACAAACGTAATCAACCCGCTTATGGTAATTGTGCTTGCAATCGCAACCTTATGGGGAGATGGCTGCGCGTCCTATACGAGTCTCCAGCAGGGAAAAGGGAACCGCGAAAACGCATCCATAGGTGTCTGCAACACGTTTGTGGCGTCGCTTGTGATTGGGGTGATCGTCATGGTGGCCTCTTTGCTTTGGCTGGAGCCTTTGTGTTGGTTGTTTGGCGCATCAGAAAATTCCCTGCCCTATGCGATGGCCTACGGTTCCATTATCGCATTTGGATTCCCGCTGATGGCGATTCTTGCGCCAATCACATCATGCATTCGCGTGGACGGCGGTGCTACATATGGAATGGTTGGCTTAATCGTTGCCTGCTGTTCCAATATTATTCTGGATGCGCTTTTTTGCCTGAAATTCGGATGGGGTGTGCAGGGTGCCGCTATCGCCACTGTCATTGGAGAGACGATAAACGTCCTGTGGGCGCTGTTTTATATACCTCGATTCAAGAATATATCCATTCGGAAAAAATATTTCCGTCCGAATACCGCTGTTGTCAAAGGTATCATCGGTCTTGGACTCTCCAGTTTTATTTTACAGTTATCCTTTGCTTTGATTTATACTGTTGCAAACAATGTTCTTGCCATCTATGGGGCGATGTCAAAGTACGGAGCGGACATCACTGTGGCCGCTATGGGAATTACCATAAAAATCAATCAGGTCGCTGTAAACGTGGTGCAGGGCATTATCACAGGCTCACAGCCAATCATGGGTTACAATTACGGCGCAGGCAAATATGCACGTACAAAGTCCACATTCAGAATGGCGGTGATTGCAGGCACTATATTTTTGATTTTTGCCACTTTGATTTTCCAGATTTTTCCGATGTCCATTATATCTTTGTTTGGCTCTGAAGCAGAGCTTTATAATGAATTTGCCGTGAAGTGTCTGCGCGTTTTTCTGATGCTCTGTGTAGTGTATGGATTGCAATACTCTACCAGTATGTTCTTTCAATCTGTCGGAAAGCCGATACAGTCCTCCATCAATACATTTGCAAAGCAGATTATCCTTGTACCAGTTGGAATGATTGTACTTCCCCGCATTATGGGCGTAACGGGGGTTTTCTGGGCGGAACCGATTGCCGATGCAATCGCATTTGTCCTCTCTATCATCCTTTTGTGGACAAGTTGGAAAAAGATATTTCCACCGGAAAAATAAAAGTGTTATAGGCAGTTGAAAACACGCTTATCAGATATACCGGACAACGAGTTAATTCCTGCTGTCCGGTATCGTATATCCGTCGATCACCTGTATCTCGTTGTATCTGCTGTTGATTTGCAGTTTGTCCCGAATCAGATTTGAAAAGATTGCGATGCGTTTTTCGGAGGTACCGAAGCGCTGCCGCAAAAATGCAATATGGTTCATATCCGGTTCAAACTCAATTTGCAGACAGGAATAAATGCCATTTGGTATTTCAACCACCTTCCTGTCTTTCTTGTCCGTTGAAAGAACCTCATAGAAAAGAAATTGCCGCACCTCGTTTTTGTTGAATATAAACATGAAACCCGTGGGCAAAACTGCGGAAAAACCGATGCTTTCGGCGTAATCAAAAAGCTCGCTGGAAATTCGCCCAAACTGGGAAATGTTTGCTAATTTTTCAAAATATTCCTCAACGATAAAGTGGCGGGAGGCAATTTCTCTGCGGTAAATACCATTACAGGCAGAATAATCGTCCTGTTCCTCCTGACACTTCAGCATATATTCAATCTTTTTTAAGTCCGTCTGCATTTTGCGGATTTTATCCTCTGCAATGCGTCTGCCATCTTGCAGCATTCTTTTTTGCCAATATGCGTTTTCATCCTGATATTGCTTAAGCTCCTTTAATGGAATGTCAAGGCTGATGCAAAGCAGAATAATATCCAACACTGATAGTTGTTCCGGTGCATAATAGCGGTATTTGTTTTTAGGGTCAATGTAAGCGGGCAGAAGAATCCCCAGCTTTTCATAATAGAGCAGCGAGTTTATATTGACATCACGCAGCCTTGCAAATTCGCTGATGGTGAGATAATTTTTCATAAACACACTCCTGCGATTCATATATTGTGATTGATTATACTATAAACTGGATGCGATTGCAAATACGCGCCGCATCGCTGCGCAGCGGTTTTCCGGCATATCCCGCCGCAGCCGCGCATAGAGTGGTAGCAGGCAAAACCCGGATTACAAAAGGCGGTGGTGCGGGATGAAAAAGACGTTGGTCGGCACGGTACTGGCGGGGGTGATCCTGCGGCTGGCGGTGCTGGCGGGGGCAGGGGACGCGATGGCCGCATGGGTGCAGGAGCTTGGCGTGGACGAGCGGTTTGTGGCGGCGGCGCTAAAGACCGAACTGGGAACGGTTCCGACGGAGCTGTCCGACGATGAGACCGCCATTGCAGCGGAAACGGAAGCGCCGCAGGACGCGGCGGAGTTCCGTCTGGTTCCGGTGACGCCGCAGCCCTCCACCGAACCGGTCACGGCAGAGGAGGCGGAAGTGGAAACCGTGTCCGTTACGTTCGATACGAGCGTGCAGCTCAATAACCGCACGTCTTACACGGTCGATTTGGAGGCGCTGGCCGACGAGGGACTGTCGCTGCGTCTGGAGGAAGGGCAGCCGCAGATTTTGATCATTCACACGCACTCCAGCGAGGCTTACGCACAGGACAGCTATGCCCCGTATGAGGAATCCGACCCCTATCGAACGGAGGACAGGACATACAGCGTCATCCGTGTTGGGGACGTGCTGGCGGAGGAGCTGGAGGCGTGCGGTCTGACGGTGCTGCATGACCGCGAGATTTATGACTACCCCAGCTATACCGGCTCCTACACGCGCAGCGGCGCGGCGGTGGAGAACTATCTGGCGGAGTACCCCTCGCTTCAAATCGTGATAGACCTGCACCGGGACGCCATTGGCAGCGGGGATGTGGTATATAAGACGCAGGCCACGCTGGACGGCAAGAGCAGCGCGCAGGTGATGCTGCTGGTCGGGACAGGAGAGAACGGCCTTTCCCACCCGGACTGGCGCGAAAACCTGAAGCTGGCGCTCTATCTGCAAAGCGCGGCGGAGCGCGCCTATCCCACGCTGGTGCGCCCCATCGAGCTGGTGAGCGAGCGCTATAATCAACATTTGAGCCACGGTTCGCTGATCATGGAGGTCGGTTCCACCGGGAACACGCTGCAGGAGGCGCTGCTGGCGGCGGAGCTGTTTGGCCGCACCGTGGGACCGGAGCTCGCCGCGCTGATCGAATGAGCGCCCGCGCGGCGTATAAAAGCAGTCATTTCCGGCGATACTGATGGTATCTCTGTATTGCCATAGGAGGATTTGACTGTATCATGAAAGTCAGCGAGATTATGAGCGACAGGGTCGTGAGCATCGACCAGAACGAGCCGGTCAGCGCGGCGGCGCGGCTGCTGAAGCAATGCAACATCGGCGCGCTGCCGGTCTGCGACAGACAGAACCGCCTGCGCGGGATACTGACAGACCGGGACATTGTGACGCGCTGCGTGGCGGCGGGGACAGACCCTGGAGAAACGCGCGTCGCGGAGATTATGAGCCGCGGGGTCATTACAGCAAGTCCTTCTGACGAGGTGGAACAGGCTGTCCGGCTGATGGGCGGCGATCAGGTGCGGCGGCTGCCGGTGCTGCAGGACGGCAGGCTGGTCGGCGTCCTCTCGCTCTGCGACATGGCGCGCAGCAGCCGCTGCGATATGGAAGCCGGCGCCGCACTGAGCGAGATCTCATCCAATTTCCGCCGTGTGTGAAGGACGCGACAGATTGCAAAAAAACGCTCCCCCGAACCCTACGGTTCGGGGGAGCGTTTGCCGATGCTTCAGGCGGTGTATCATTTCATCTCCCGCCGCTGCTCTGGTCGTGCGGCGGCGCACGGAAGCTGGCGCGTCTGTGCGGCTGAAAGCATATCCGGTTAGGCGAGGCAGGCGATGGCCTCCACCTCGCAGAGGACGCCACGGGGAAGCGCCTTGACGGCAACACAGCTCCGGGCGGGCTTGGAGGTGAAATATTTTTCGTAGACCGCGTTGAACGCGGCAAAATCACCGATGTCGGCAAGGAAGCAGGTGGTTTTTACCACGCGGTCAAAGTCTGCGCCGCCCGCAGAGAGCACCGCACCGAGATTTTGGATGGCGCGTTCGGCCTGCGCGGCGATGCCGCCCTCCACCGTGGCACCGGTGGCAGGGTCAAAGCCGCACTGTCCGGAGGCAAAGAGGAAGTCGCCGGCGATATAGCCCTGCGAGTACGGCCCAATGGCTGCGGGTGCGTCGGGGGTGCTGATTTTTTGGATGTTCATTTGCGTTGGTATCTCCTTTTTACAGTGTATTGATTTTTTATAATTTAATTGCGTATATCGCCGCAGCGCGGCGGTGCGTTCGGATTTCAGAGCGGGTGTGCGGTTGGCGGCGGTCCCGCCGCGGGGATGCAAAAGGTCAGACGCTCCGATCCTATCGCGCAGCGCGCCGCCGTGTGCCGCCGGGATCGGACAGGCAGAGGACAAGATAGATAATCAGCGC
The DNA here is from genome assembly GCA_020860205.1 of Oscillospiraceae bacterium. GTDB lineage: Bacteria > Bacillota > Clostridia > Oscillospirales > Oscillospiraceae > RGIG7114. The sequence goes on from JAJBUU010000004.1 coordinate 49,856, forward strand.
AAGGATGACTGCCAGCAGCGCCACAGCGCCATAACGCATGGGCAGCAGGTAACGCTGCCGCAGATAGGCGTGATAGCCCAGCAGCGAGGCAAAGCTGACGCAGACGGGGACGAAGGCAAGGGGCGGCGCGGTCAGCGCCAGCGCCACGGAGAGCACGTCCGCAAGGAAAAAATAACGGTCGTGCATATGCGGCAGGAAAAACGGGACCGCGACGCAGACCAGCACGGCGCATATCAGCAGCGCGCGGTCATTCAGGCTGCGGCGCTGGATGAAGCAGAGCAGAAAAAGCAGCAGCAGAAACAGAAACGCCGCGCCAACGCCAAGCGCGGAGAGCAGCGCCGCGTCCACGTCGCCGCGCACAAAGGCGAAGATGGACGGGGAATTGTAGTTCAGCGCGCTGCCGACGCTCCCGGCCTGGTCAAAATAGAGCAGCACGGTATCTGCCAGCGGCCGACCAAGTGCCACGGCGGGCAGTACGGCAAGAAAATAGGTCAGGGGAAAGACGGTCAAATGCCGCCATTTGATTTTTTTTGCAAAGAGAAAAATCAAAAATACCGGCAGCAGGAACACGGCTTGCAGCTTAAACGCAAAGCTCAGCGCGGCGGCAGCGACGGCGCGTATGCCCCTGCCGCGCAGCGCAAAATAGACGCTCCAGACCGCGAAGGCGGCGTAAATGCTGTCGCATTGCCCCCAGTAAGCGCCGTTCAGCACCACTGTCGGGAGCAGGAGCGTGATGAAAAATGCGGCAAGGCGCACCGCTGCGCTTTTGGAAAAGTGTCCGGCCAGACGCAGCGTCCCCCAGGCGAGCAGCACGTCAAAGCAGACGGAGAGCAGCTTGATCAGATAGAGGTCGCGGACGGCGCTATAAGAGAACAGCGCAAGGAAATAGAGATAGGGTACGTTATAGTTCCCGACGCTCTCCCGCAACGCGGCAAAGCCCCCGTTTTCGCGGAAAAAATTCACCCAGACGGTTAAAAAATTCTGATAGTCCAGCGTTTCGTGATCCATGCAGAGCGCGCGGACGGTCATTGCGGCAAACAGCAGCGCCGCAGAGAGAAAGAGCAGACGGCGGCGCGACAGCACGCCTTCGCGCCAGAGGATCAGAAATCCCAGTGCGCCCAGCAGCACCAGGCCGGAGAGCGCGGTCATATCGTTCATGGATGCGGTATCCTCCCGATTGCAGAAAAAGCGGAAAAGGGCAAAACAAAAGCGGCAGGGAATGGTTCCGGCCGCAGACTGGGGACGTTCTCTCTTAATGCAACAGCGCATCATTCGGCAGGAACGGTCTGCACAGAAAATTTTCCGTAGCCCCAGCCTGCCGGTTTGCGCGCTGCAGTTTTTGCAACATAAAGGCGGTGAGATAAAATAAAAGCAAACGCAGCTGTCCTGAAAAACCTGCAAAAAAGTCTTGACAAATGCAGGGAACACATGATAAAATAATGTGCTTTAGTCACCGGAAACGATAATACCCCACTTTTCCATAATGACTGTTTTTAGTTTACCACAAATCCCGAAAAAATCAAGGCCACGCGCCCGAAAATTGACAACTCATCCGGGCGTATCGCAAAAGAACCACCCGATTTTCAAAAGGAGTGATGTCCAAAATGCCGAAGGAAGTAATGTATGGCAAAACGCTGCGCCACAACTATGCCCGCACACCGGAGCTTCAGGAAATGCCGCATTTGCTGGAGGTGCAGAAGAATTCCTACAAATGGTTTCTCGACCAGGGGTTAAAGGATGTTTTTGACGAGGTGGACGCCATCTCGGACTATTCCGGCAACCTGAGGCTGAGCTTTGTGGGATATTCCATGAATGAAAAGCCGAAATACGGCGAGCAGGAGTGCAAGTCCCGCGACACCACCTATGCCGCGCCGCTGAAGGTGAACGTACAGCTCCGCAACCGCGAGACCGAGGAGATCAAGGAGCAGGAGATTTTCATGGAGGATTTCCCCCTGATGACCGCAGGGGGCACATTTATCATCAACGGCGCGGAGCGCGTCGTGGTTTCCCAGATCGTCCGCTCCCCCGGTATTTATTTTGACAAAACAACGGACAAGACCCTCCTTTCCACTTATGCCGCGACCATCATCCCCTATCACGGCGCATGGCTGGAGTTTGAAACGGACGCGAACGATGTGTTCTATGTCCGCATCGACAAAAACCGCAAGATACCCGTGACATGGCTGCTCAAGGCGATGGGCCGCTACGAGGAGAACAGTCCGGCCACATGGCTGAGCTGCTGCGATACCGTGGCCGGCTGCGTCACAAACGAGCAGATTCAGGCTGTGTTCGGCGACGATGTGCGCATGACCGCCACGCTGGAGAAAGACACCTGCGCCACGCGCGAGGAGTGCCTGATCGAGATTTATCGCCGCCTGCGTCCCGGCGACCCCCCGACGGTGGATTCTGCGGAAACGCTGTTGAACGGTCGTTTCTATGACCACCGCCGCTATGATATTTCCAGCGTGGGACGCTATAAGTTCAACAAAAAGCTCGCCATTGGGGCGCGCATCAGCGGACACAAGCTGGCGCTGCCCGTCGCCGACCCGGACACGGGCGAGGTCATCGCGGAGGCGGGCGAGATACTGACCCGCGTGCGGGCGGATGAAATTCAGGCCGCCGGCGTCTGCGAAGCGTGGATCGACGTGGAGGGAAAGCCTGTCCGCGTATTCACGAACGGAATGGTCGATCTTGCAAAATATGTGGACTTTGACCCCGCCGAGATCGGCGTGAAGGAAAAGGTGCGCGGCATCGTGCTGAAGGGACTGCTGGAACAGTATTCCGGACAGGAGCTGCGGGAGCAGATTTGCGCGAACATGGACCTGCTGATCCCAAAGCACATCCTTCTGGACGATATTTTCGCCGCTGTCAACTATCTCAACTGCCTCGCCAGCGGCATCGGCACCGCGGACGACATCGACCATCTGGGCAACCGCCGGATGCGTTCCGTCGGCGAGCTGCTGCAAAACCAGATCCGCATCGGATTCTCCCGCATGGAGCGCGTGGTGCGCGAGCGCATGACATTGCAGGATATGGACGTGGTCACGCCGCAGAGCCTGGTCAATATCCGTCCGGTAACGGCGGCCATCAAGGAATTTTTTGGTTCCTCTCCGCTCAGCCAGTTTATGGATCAGACCAACCCGCTGGCAGAGCTGACGCACAAGCGCCGTCTTTCCGCACTTGGCCCCGGCGGTCTTTCCAGAGAGCGCGCCAGCTTTGACGTGCGCGACGTACATTACAGCCACTATGGCCGTATGTGCCCGATCGAAACGCCGGAAGGTCCGAACATCGGTCTGATTTCCTATCTTGCGGCCTTCGCCCGCGTGAACGAATATGGGTTCATTATCACACCCTACCGCCGCATTGAACACGTCCGCGACGAAACCGGCAAAATCATCGCAAGCCGTCTGACGGACGATGTGCAGTACATGACCGCCGACATCGAGGACAACTATACCATCTGCGAGGCCACGGAGCCGGTGGACGAGGACGGCAACCTGCTCAACCGCCGTATCATCTGCCGCCACCGCGACGAGGTCATCGAGGTGGATCGGGAGCGCGTGGACTATATCGACGTTTCCCCCCGCATGATGGTTTCCATCGCAACCGCAATGATCCCGTTCCTGGAGAACGACGATGCGAACCGCGCGCTGATGGGCGCGAATATGCAGCGGCAGGCCGTGCCGCTCCTGACCACGCAGGCGCCGATCGTCGCCACCGGTATCGAGCACAAGTGCGCGATCGACTCCGGCGTATGCGTTCTGGCGGAGGGCGACGGCGTTGTCACCCGCGTTTCCGGCGCAGGAGTTTCTGTGCGCTATGATTCCGGCGAGAACAAGGACTATACGCTGATCAAATTCTCCCGCAGCAACCAGGGTACCTGCTTCAACCAGCGCCCGATTGTGGATGTTGGCGAGCGTGTCCACGGCCGTCGCATCGGAGCGGACGGCAGGATCGAGGAGCCGACTGTGCTGGCGGACGGACCCAGCACCGCGCAGGGCGAGCTTTCGCTGGGCAAGAATATTCTGGTCGGCTTCATGACATGGGAAGGCTACAACTACGAGGACGCGATCCTGCTCAACGAGCGCCTTGTGATGGAGGACGTGTTCACCTCCATCCATGTGGAGGAGTATGAGTGCGACGCGCGCGATACCAAGCTGGGGCCGGAGGAGATTACACGCGACATCCCCAGCGTGGGCGAGGAAGCGCTGAAATATCTGGATGAGCGCGGCATCATCATGGTCGGCGCGGAGGTACACGCCGGTGATATTCTGGTCGGCAAGGTCACGCCGAAGGGCGAAACCGACCTGACCGCAGAGGAGCGCCTGCTGCGCGCCATCTTTGGCGAAAAGGCGCGCGAGGTGCGCGATACCTCGCTCAAGGTGCCGCACGGCGAGAGCGGCATCATCGTGGATGTGAAGCGCTTCACCCGTGAGAACGGGGACGAGATGGGACCCGGCGTGAACGAGGTCGTCCGTGTCTACATCGCGCAGAAGCGCAAAATCTCCGTCGGCGACAAAATGGCAGGCCGCCACGGCAACAAGGGCGTTGTTTCCCGCATCCTGCCGAAGGAGGATATGCCCTATCTGCCGGACGGCACGCCGCTGGACATCGTGCTCAACCCGCTGGGCGTTCCCTCCCGTATGAATATCGGGCAGGTGCTGGAGGTGCATCTTGGCTATGCGGCGCAGGCGCTGGGCTGGAAGGTCGCAACGCCGGTCTTTAACGGCGCGAACGAAAGCTCCATCCACGAAACGCTGCGTCTGGCCAATCTGCGCGAGGACGGCAAGAGCGTCCTCTATGACGGGCGCACCGGCGAGGCCTTCCAGAACGATGTGACCGTCGGCTGGGTCTACTTCCTGAAGCTCCACCATCTGGTGGACGATAAGATGCACGCCCGTTCCACCGGACCTTACAGCCTTGTTACGCAGCAGCCGCTTGGCGGCAAGGCGCAGTTTGGCGGACAGCGCTTTGGCGAAATGGAAGTCTGGGCGCTGGAGGCATACGGCGCGGCCTATACCCTGCAGGAGATTTTGACCGTCAAGTCCGACGATGTGACCGGACGTGTGCGCACCTATGAGAGCATCGTAAAAGGTCACAATATCCCGCGTCCCGGTATTCCGGAGAGCTTCAAGGTGCTGGTCAAGGAGCTGCAGTCCCTCTGCCTGGATGTGCGCGTCCTGGACAAGGACGGCGACGAAATCGAGCTGAAGGACGACGAGGACGACGAGGATTATATCCCCGGTTTCCGCGGCGACGAAAAAGAGGATTACCGCGCTGACGACAGCGAGATCGAGTCCGCAGGCTATGCGATCGAGGACGTGGAGGACGCTTTCGGCGCCGACGACGTGGACGACATGGACGTGGACGGCGAAGCGGAGAACGAAGCGGACGCGGCAGACCTGTTTGCAGACGACGGGGATGAAGAAAACTTTGGGGAGGAGGATTTGACCCTATGAGCTATACACCGTTTGATTCCATCAAAATCAGCATTGCCTCTCCCGAAATGATCCGTGAGTGGTCTTACGGCGAGGTGAAAAAGCCGGAAACGATCAACTACCGGACGCTGAAGCCGGAACGGGACGGCCTGTTCTGCGAGCGCATTTTCGGGCCGACCAAGGACTGGGAATGCCACTGCGGAAAATACAAGAAGATCCGCTACAAGGGCAAAATCTGCGACCGCTGCGGCGTGGAGGTCACAAAGAGCAAGGTGCGCCGGGAACGGATGGGACATTTGGAGCTGGCCGCGCCGGTCAGCCACATCTGGTACTTCAAGGGCATTCCCTCCCGCATGGGCCTGATCCTTGACCTGACGCCCCGTGTGCTGGAAAAGGTGCTTTATTTTGGCAGCTATATCGTCACGGACCCCGGCGCAACGCCGCTGCAAAAGTGCCAGATTCTCTCCGAGAAGGAATACCGCGATTACCGCGAAAAATATGAGGATGATTTCTCCGCCGGAATGGGCGCGGAGGCCATTCAGAAGCTGCTGCGCGATGTGGACTGCGCCCAGCTCTCCGCCGCGCTGCGCGACGATTTGAAGAGCGCGGGCGGTCAGAAAAAGGCCAAGCTCATCAAGCGGCTGGAGTGCGTGGATGCGTTTCTCCAGTCCGGAAACAAACCGGAGTGGATGATCATCGAGGCGCTGCCGGTCATTCCGCCGGAGCTGCGCCCGATGGTGCAGCTTGACGGAGGACGCTTTGCCACCAGCGATTTGAACGATCTGTATCGCCGCGTCATCAACCGCAACAACCGTCTGAAGCGCCTGATGCAGCTCAGCGCGCCGGACATTATCGTCCGAAACGAGAAACGGATGCTGCAGGAGGCCGTGGACGCGCTGATCGACAATGGCCGCCGCGGACGTGCTGTGACAGGCGCGAACTCCCGCGCGCTGAAGTCCCTCAGCGACCTCCTGAAGGGCAAGCAGGGACGCTTCCGCCAGAACCTGCTGGGCAAGCGCGTGGACTATTCCGGGCGCAGCGTCATTGTCGTCGGGCCGGAGCTGAAGCTCTACCAGTGCGGTGTGCCGAAGGAGATGGCGATTGAGCTGTTCCGTCCCTTTGTGATGAAAAAGCTGGTGGAGGACTGCGTTGCCAACAACATCAAGTCCGCCAAAAAGATGGTCGATAAACAGCGCACGGAGGTCTGGGACGCGCTGGACGTCGTCATCAAGGAGCATCCGGTGCTGCTCAACCGCGCGCCGACGCTGCACCGTCTTGGTATTCAGGCGTTTGAGCCGGTTCTGGTGGAGGGACGCGCGCTGAAGCTGCATCCGCTCTGCTGCACGGCGTTCAACGCCGACTTTGACGGCGACCAGATGGCCATCCATGTTCCGCTCAGCGCGGAAGCGCAGGCGGAGGCGCGGCTGCTCATGCTCTCCGCAAACAACCTGCTGCGTCCACAGGATGGAAGTCCCGTCACCGTGCCGACGCAGGACATGATTTTGGGTTCTTATTACCTCACTTATGTGCGTCTTGGCAAGGCCGAGAAGGGCGCGGAGCAGGTTTATGTTTCGGACGCGGGTGAAACCGCGCTGCCGATGGGCGAAATCGTGGACGCGGACGACTTCCTTGCCGCCAATGAGCAGGCAAAGAAGGATGGGAAAGCCCTCGCGACCTATCGTCCGATTCATGCCTATTCCACCGTCAACGAGGCGCTCATGGCCTATCAGGACGGTGTGATCGGACTGCACGCGCCGATCCTCGTGCGCGTCAAAAAGACATTTGATGGCGTGGAGTGCAGCCGTACCATCGAAGCCACGGTGGGACGCATCATCTATAACGAGCCGATCCCGCAGGATCTGGGCTTTGTGGATCGCAGCAACCCGGACACCATGTTCGACTTTGAGGTGGGCGGCGGCAGCAGCTCCATTGGCAAGGTGGGCAAAAAGCAGCTTGGAAAAATCATTGACCACTGCATTGAAAAATACGGCTTCACCATCGCCACTGAGGTGCTGGACAAGGTGAAGGCGCTGGGCTATAAGTATTCCACCATCGGCGCGATAACCATTTCCATCGCGGACATGACCGTGCCGGAGGCAAAATACACCCTGATCGCGGAAACCGAGCAGAAGGTGCTGGACATTGAAAAGCAGTACCGCCGCGGCTTCATCACAGACGATGAGCGCTATCGTCTTGTCATCTCCGAGTGGGAAACCACGACCAAAAACGTGACGGAGGCGCTGCAAAGCTCGCTGGACGAGTGGAACCCCATTTATATGATGGCGGATTCCGGCGCGCGTGGCTCCATGGCACAGATCCGGCAGCTTGCCGGTATGCGCGGTCTGATCGCAAACACCGCCGGTAAGACCATCGAAATCCCCATCAAGGCCAACTACCGCGAGGGGTTGAGCGTTCTGGAATACTTTATCTCCAGCCGAGGCGCGCGCAAGGGCCTGACCGATACCGCGCTGCGTACCGCGGACTCCGGTTACCTGACCCGCCGACTGGTGGACGTTTCGCAGGATGTGATCATCCGTGAGCAGGACTGCGGCACAACAGACGGCATCTGGGCCGCCGCCGTGCTGGATAAGGGGCAGGTCGTGCAGACCTATGGCGAGAGCATTCACGGCCGCTTCCCTGTGGAGGACGTCACCGACCCGGAAACCGGCGAGCTGCTCTTTTCCAAAGACAGGATGCTGCTCAAGGGCGACGAGAAGGTGCTGGAGGAACACGGTCTGCATCGTGTGCGCGTCCGCTCCGTGCTGTCCTGCAATGCGGCCAGCGGCGTTTGCGCCAGGTGCTACGGCATGAACCTTGCGACAGGGCGCTTTGTCAACGAGGGCGAGGCCGTTGGCGTTATCGCGGCGCAGTCCATCGGCGAACCCGGTACGCAGCTTACGATGCGTACCTTCCACACGGGCGGCGTTGCCGGAGATGATATCACGCAGGGTCTTCCGCGTGTTGAGGAGCTGTTCGAGGCGCGCAAGCCGAAGAAAATGGCTATCCTTGCGGAGATCAGCGGTACCGTTTCTATGGAGGAAACGAAGCGCAATGCGGTCTGCGCGCTGACCATCACCAGCGATGCGAACGACGAAACGCGCGTCTACCAGGTCCCGTATTCTGCGGGTATCCTTGTGGAGGCCGGTGCGCACGTGGATCAGGGACAGGAGCTGACCGCCGGTTCGCTCAGTCCGCATGACGTTCTGCGCACCCGCGGCGTGGACGACGATGCGTTTGGCCGCCCCGGTGTGCGCACCTATCTGATTCAGGAGGTGCTGAAGGTCTACCGTCAGCAGGGCGTGGACATCAACGACAAGCACATCGAGGTCATTGTCCGGCAGATGATGCGAAAGGTGCGTGTGGAGGAGGCGGGAGATACCGACCTGCTCTCCGGCGCAACCGTGGATCGCAGCGTATTCCGTGCCGCGAACGCGGCGGTGCAGGCGCGCATCGACGCGGGAGAGCTGAACGAGCAGGGCGAGCCGCTGCATCTTGCCACCTGCGAGCAGATTTTGCTCGGCATCACAAAGGCGTCCCTTGCCACGGACAGCTGGATGTCCGCCGCGTCTTTCCAGGAAACCACCCGCGTGCTGACCGATGCCGCCATCAAGGGCAAGGTCGATCATCTGGTCGGACTGAAAGAAAACGTCATCATCGGCAAGCTGATCCCGGCGGGCAGCGGTCTGGATATTTACCGCAACGCGGAAACCAACATGGACGAGAACGTGGACGCGACAAATGCGGACTATGTCGATCTCTCCGTCCTGGTTGGCCGCAGCAACGCGCTTTGATCCTGCACTGACTGCATAAACCGCTTTTGCTTCTGTCATCAACGATGGGAGCGCTGCAAAATTTTCATTTTGCAGCGCTCCCGTTTTGCATTCGCTTATATGCGGCAGAAGGAGGGAGGCTCCTTATTTCATGCCGTTTTCATAGGCTTCGATCATCTTGCGGACCATCTGGCCGCCGATGGAACCGGCCTGCTTGCTGGTCAGGTCGCCGTTGTAGCCCTGCTTCAGATTGACGCCAACCTGTGCGGCGGCCTCCATCTTAAAGCGATCCATCGCCTCGCGCGCACTGGGATTTACAAGATTGTTAGAACTCTTTGCCATCTGCGTTTACAACTCCTTTGCAACTTTTTTGGCAGATTACTGCCCGAACATATCTTTTGCATTCGGAATTTGAATATTCAGCGCGATTTTGGTAAGTTCCGCCATGCCATTTTTTCAAAAAATCGGCAGCTGTGGATAAAAGCATCCGGTTTCATTATTTTTTTTGTTGATTATAATATTGCACCTTCACACATTATTCAGAAGCGCATGAATATGCGGACGCGGAAAGTTGCAGCCCTGGCATTTTGCGGCGGAATGATTGCCTTTTTGCGGAAAGCGTGCTATAATGACCAAAAAAGGCGGCCAGGGCGCGCAGGACCACGCTGCGGCGCAAAGGTCGCAAGCAAAAACAGAGGACGACAAAGCATATGGCAAACGAAAAAGGGAACGCGCGCGGCGCGTTCAAAACCAGCATCGGCGGACAGGCGCTGATCGAGGGCATCCTCATGCGTGGGCCGGACAAACAGGCCATTGCCTGCCGTCTGGCCGACGGTACGATTCAGACTAAGACCGACCCGTTGGAGATGACGAAAGAAAAGCACCCCATTCTGGGCGTGCCGTTCCTGCGGGGCGTTCCCGCGTTTTTGGACTCTATGGTGAAGGGGATGCAGGCACTGACCTATTCGGCGGAGCTGCTGCCGGAGGAGGAGCAGGAGGAACCGGACAAGCTGGACCTCTGGCTGGAAAAGCATCTTGGCAGCGAGCGGGCGTCGCAGGCCGTCATCGCCGTGGCGCTGGTGCTGGGCGTGGCGCTGGCCATCGGGCTGTTTGTGCTGCTCCCCGCCATCCTGTTTGAGCTGTTGCCGCAGGACCTGCATCTTGTGCTGCGCTGCATTCTGGAGGGCGCGATCCGCATCGTCATTTTTCTGGCTTATCTCTGGTTCTGTACCCGTGTGGACGATGTAAAACGGCTGTTTTCCTACCACGGCGCAGAGCATAAGACGATCTATTGTTATGAGAAGCATTTGGAGCTGACCGTGGAGAACGTGCGGCGGCAAAGCCGGTTCCATCCCCGCTGCGGCACCAGCTTTTTGCTGGTGGTGATGGTCATTGCGATCCTTGTCGTGTCCGTCATGACATGGGTGCTTTCGCTGATTCCCGCCATCGCTGCACTTTCGCGCATCCCGGCAGCGCTGGTGCGGATTTTGGCAAAGCTGATTGTCCTGCCGCTGATCGTCGGCATCACCTACGAGGTGAACCGCTGGGTCGGACGCCACGATGAAAACCTGTTGGCGCGTATCGTCGCGTGGCCGGGAAAGAAGCTCCAGCATCTCACAACGCAGGAGCCGGACGACGGTATGATAGAGTGCGCCATCACCGCGCTGAAGTTGGTCATCCCGGAGGAGGAAGGCGCGGACGAGTGGTGAGAACGCAGAGGGAAGAGACAGATGCCAAAAACCTATAATGCGCTTTATCTCAGCCTGCGGCAGAAGCTGCGCGAGGCCGGGATAGAGGCATTCTCGCTGGAAGCGCGGCTGCTGGTGGCCTGTGCTGCGCGGCGTTCGCCGGAGAAGCTGTTGCAGGATCTGCAGCTCTATGCTTCCGACGAAATTGAAGCGCGCGTGACCGCGCTGGGCGCGCGGCGGCTGGCAGGCGAGCCGGTGGCCTATATCACCGAACGCTGGTCATTTTATGGACTGGAGCTGAAGGTCACGCCGGACGTGCTGATCCCACGTTCGGATACGGAGGTGCTGGCGGAGCAGGCGATTTCCCTGTTGCGTGGCCGGACGGAAGCGGCGCGGGTGCTTGACCTCTGTACCGGGAGCGGCTGTGTCGGCTGCGCCATCGCACACGCGCTGCCGCAGAGCCGGGTCGTGCTTCTGGATCATTCCCTAGCGGCGCTCGCCGTTGCGGCGGAAAATGTGGAGACGCTGGGTCTGTCCGGTCGTGTGCAGTGCATACAGGCGGACGTGACGCAGCCCCCGCCGCCGATGCTGGGCAGCTTTGATTTGATCGTGGCGAACCCGCCCTATATCCGCTCGGCGGAAATCGAAACACTGGACGTTTCCGTGCGGGACTATGAGCCGCGCGCGGCGCTGGATGGCGGGGCGGACGGTCTGGATTTTTACCGTGCGATCCTGCGAGGTTATCTCGCGCTGCTGCGCCGTCCCGGACAGCTTGCGCTGGAGGTCGGAGAGGATCAGGCCGGGGATGTTTCGCTGCTGCTGCGGCGCGCGGGGCTGCTTGGCGTGGGCAGTGCGCAGGATACCGCCGGTTATGCGCGCGTTGTGTTCGGGAAGCTGTCCTGAGCCGCGCCCCGCAGCAGAAATTTTTCTGATAACACATAAAACCATCCACATATCGCATACAAAACAGATCGGGGGAAAGGGAGCTTATGGCAGATAAAAAGAAAGAGCTGGTCACACCCGGACCGGCCGCCGACAAAAAGCGGGCGCTGGAAACCGCGCTGGCACAAATTGAGAAAAACTATGGCAAGGGCGCAATCATGCGTCTGGGCGAGGATATTCCCGTGAACGTGGATTCCATCTCCACCGGGTCGCTGGCGCTGGATTTGGCGCTGGGCGTCGGCGGCGTGCCGCGCGGGCGCATTGTGGAGATTTACGGGCCGGAATCCTCCGGTAAGACCACGCTGGCGCTGCATATCCTGGCCTCTGCACAGAAAAATGGCGGCGAGGTCGCGTTTATCGACGTGGAACACGCGCTGGAACCGGCTTACGCGCGGGCGCTGGGCGTCAATATCGACGAGCTGCTCATCAGCCAGCCGGACACCGGCGAACAGGCGCTGGACATCACAGAGGCGCTGGTGCGCTCCGGCGCGGTGGACGTGGTGGTCGTGGACTCCGTCGCGGCGCTGGTGCCGCGCTCCGAGCTGGAGGGCGAGATGGGCGACGCAAGCGTCGGCGTGGTGGCGCGGCTGATGAGCCAGGCGCTGCGCAAACTGGCCGGTACCATTTCCAAGACCAACTGCATCGTGGTGTTCATCAACCAGCTCCGTGAAAAAATCGGCGTGATGTACGGCAACCCGGAAACAACGCCGGGCGGACGCGCGCTGAAATATTTTGCCTCCGTCCGCATCGACGTGCGCCGCATCGAAACGCTCAAGAGCGGCGGAGAGATGATCGGCAACCGCACGCGCGCAAAAATCGTCAAAAACAAGGTCGCGCCGCCGTTCAAAGAGGCGGAGTTCGACATCATTTACGGCGAGGGCATCAGCAAAATCGGGGAGATCGTCGATCTTGGCGTAAAGCTGGAGCTGATCGAAAAAGCGGGCGCGTGGTTCACCTGCAACGGTGAGCGGTTCCAGGGGCGCGACGCGGTGAAGGATTATCTGCAAAAGAACCCGGACGTTGCGGACAGCGTGGAACAGCAGATCCGCCAGAACGCCTACAAGCTGATGACCCCGCAGGCGTTGAAGGCCGCGCGTGTCGCCGGGCGCGCCGTGGATGTTTCCGCGGACGATTTTGAAGGCTGATGACAGTCACCGCGCTCTGCCAAAAAACGGACGACCGCTTTGAACTGGAGCTGGACGGCGCGGAAAAGCTGACCGTCCCGCTCTCCCTTGTCGCGGACTTCTCCCTTTATGCGGGACGGGAGCTGAACGAGACGGAAGCGGAGCGTCTGCGCGGCGCCGTTTCGCTGGAACGCGCAAAGACGCGGGCGCTGCGGATGCTGGGAATGCGGGCGATGAGCACCCGCGAGATATATGACCGGCTGATGGAAAAGGGCGAGTGCGAACAGGACGCCGCCGCGTGCGTGGCCTGGCTGCTGGAGCTGCACCTGCTCTCGGACGAGGACTACGCCGCCGCCGTGGTGCGCCGCTGCGCCGCAAAGGGCTACGGTGCGCGCCGCGCACGGGAGGAGCTGAACCGGCACAAGCTGCCGCGCGCGCTCTGGGACGCGGCGCTGGAAACGCTGCCGGAGCAGGACGAAACGCTTGACCGGCTGCTGCTGAGCCGTCTGCGCGGCGCATCGCCGGATGACCGCGCAGCGCTGAAAAAGGCGACGGACGCGCTGCTGCGCCGCGGCTTTGGCTGGGACGAAATCCGCGCCGCCGTGGAGCGGCTCCGGCTGCAAATGGAAACAGACGATACGGGAACATAAGAAAACATGGCAAATGAAAGAATCGCGCTCATTTCACTGGGCTGCGCAAAAAATCAGGTAAACAGCGAGCAGATGCTCTGTCTGCTGGACGGCGCGGGCTACACGCTCGTTTCCGACCCCGACGGGGCGGATGCGGTGATCATCAATACCTGCGGCTTCATCGACGCGGCCAAATTGGAGGCCATCGACAATATTCTGGAAATGGCGGCGCTGAAAGCAGAGGGACGGCTCGGCAAAATCATCGTCACGGGCTGCCTGAGCGAGCGCTACCGGGCGGAGATACGGGCGGAGCTGCCGGAGGTGGACGCGCTGGTCGGCGTGGGCAGCTTTGCGGAAATCGTCCCGGTCGTGCAGGAGACGCTTCTGACCGGGCGCGCGGAACGCTTTGGCGACAAAAACGCGCCCGTGGACGAGGTGGGGCGCTGCCTGACCAGCGGGCCGGGCTGGGCCTATCTGAAAATCGCGGAGGGCTGTGACAACCGCTGCGCCTTCTGCGCTATCCCTTCCATACGCGGACGCTATCGCAGCCGCCCGATGGAAAATATTGTCGCGGAGGCGCGCGCGCTCGCGGAGAGCGGGGTAAAGGAGCTTGTTGTCATCGCGCAGGACATCACGCGCTATGGGACGGACCTTTACGGTCGGCGCTCTTTGGCGATGCTCTGCCGCCGTCTTTCGGAAATCGAGGGCGTGACGTGGATCCGTCTGCACTATCTCTATCCCGACCAGTTTGATGACGCGCTGATCGACGAAATTGCGGAAAACGAAAAAATCGTCAAATATCTGGACATTCCAATTCAACATATCGACGATGCAATTTTGAAACGGATGAACCGACGCGGCAGCGGCGGGGAAATCCGCACGCTGCTGCAGACCCTGCGGCGACGCATCCCCGGTCTGGTGCTGCGCACGAGCCTGATTACCGGGCTGCCCGGCGAGGGCGAGCCGGAGTTTGAAGCGCTGTGTGCGTTCCTGCGCGAGGCGCGCATTGAGCGCGTCGGCGTGTTCCCGTTTTCCCCGGAGGAGGGAACGCCCGCCGCGGAGATGCCGGACCGCGTGGACGAGGAAACCGCCCAACACCGCGCGGAGCTGATTTTGGAGCTGCAGGCGGAAATCATGGACGAGTTCTGCGGGCGGCAGGTCGGGCAGGTGCTGGATGTGCTTTGCACCGGCACGGACGGCGCATACCGGACGGGGCGCAGCTATGCCGACTCGCCGGAGGTGGACGGTACGGTTTATTTTGAAGGCAGCTGCCCGCCGGGGATGTTTGCCCGGGTGGAGATCACCGGCGTGATGGACGGGGACCTGCTGGGTCGGGAGGTAGAGGAAACATGACCACCGCAAACAAACTGACGCTGCTGCGCGTCATATTGATCCCAGTGTTTTTGATCGTGCTTTACTGGGGCTTTCCCGGCGCGTCGTGGGTGGCGCTGGTGATTTTCATTCTGGCCAGCCTGACCGATATGCTGGATGGCTACATCGCGCGGCACTATAACCAAATCACGAATTTTGGCAAATTCATGGACCCGTTGGCGGACAAGATGCTGACAATGGCGGCGATGTGCTGGTTCGTCCAGAGCGGCGCGATGGCAGGCTGGGTGCTGGCTGTGGTGCTGCTGCGGGAGTTCGCCGTATCCGGGATGCGGCTGGTTGCGGTGGAGCAGGGGCGCGTGATTGCCGCCGCGTGGAGCGGCAAGGTCAAAACCGCCGCGACCATGCTCTGCATCTGTGCGATGCTGGCGTTCCGGTTTGCGTGGCTGGACGTGCTTTCGCAAGCCGTCATCCTTGTAACAACCGTCTACTCCGGTGTGGAATATTTTGTCAAAAACCGGGATGTGTTCACCGGCGGCGTATGACGCGCTGCCGGTGCTTTTTTGCTGCGATGCTTGCGCAATAGTTTGCTTCGCTTCCTGGGTCAAATGGCAAGGAACGTTTCGGGAAATTTGCAGGTCTACAGTCAACCACGCAATCAACCAAATCGCCGAAAGCTACAACGGGGCGGAAACGGAAACCGCCGATAAGGAAAACCGGCTGCCGTTATTGCTGCCACATTTGTCCCCGCACATATCGAGACGCAGTTTCGCAAGCTGTGCCGTTGAGAGCGACGCGATTCCGCGCCTAAATAATAATCTATTATATTAAACTGCGCTAAGAAAAACTCCGATTTGCGACAAGTTCCATATATTTCCAGAAGCGAGCGAAGCAAAGTAAACGCTGTTGCCCCGGTGCGCGCCGCCGCAAGCGCTCATTAATAATATAATGGAGTTCTAAGGAAACACGGATTCAACTTTTTGCAACGGGGAGCCGCGCAAAAAGGCGTCGTCCGGACACCGGAAGTGATCGAATCAGAGGGTTTCTAAAAATTCTGCTTGACAAACCGTGAAAATCGTGTATAATATCCCTGTTCTTACCGGGATTGTGTAAAGGTAGCACGCCGGACTCTGACTCCGTCTGTGAGGGTTCGAATCCTTCTCCCGGTGCCATCGAAAGAAGCCTTGAAAACATGGATTTCCTTCCTGTTTTCAAGGCTTTGTTCTTAATATAGGGTTTTATATGTGCGCGGGAGGAGGTGCGGACAAATGCTCTGCCTGTTCGCAACGGAGGTCCCGAATCCGGCGCAGGATCGCTCGGCGCTGGTGCGGACGCTGCTGCGCCGCGCTTATGACCTGGTCTGGGATGAGGACTGCCCGGCGCTGGAAAAAACACCGGCAGGGAAGCCCTGGTTTCCGTCGCAGCCGGAGCGGTTCCTCTCACTCAGTCACAGCAGGACCTTTGTCCTTGTCGCGCTCTCGGATGTCCCGGTCGGGGCGGATGTGGAAACCGTGCGTCCCGTTTCCGACCACCTGCGGGACAGACTCTTTCGGCCGGAGGAACAGGCCGACTTCGGATTCTTTGAGGGCTGGACGCTGCGCGAGAGCGTTTATAAGCTGACCGGCGCGGGCAGCCTGTGGACGATGCCGCTTTCCCTGCGGGATGGCATGATCCAAACCCCGTATCCCGGCGTTTCCTGTCGGGTATATCATGACCTTCACGGCTGCGTCGCGGCGGTTGCGGCGCGCGCGGACTGCGACGCGCTGCCGCATTGCGTCACGCGCCTTTCGCTCTGCGGCGGGGAATAAGAAGGTGAACAAACGGTAAATTCTCAGAAACCGGGGTATGCAGCGGGAGAAAACTGTGATAAAATCGCTGATGACAGCGCCGCACGATTCCAAAAAGCGCGTGCGGTTCTGCATATCGCAATGCCGTTTTGTGCAGCCTTGATAATATGACAGGTTCCGTCTTTGTGTTGGAAAAGAGGTTTTCTGCCTTTGAAGCCCTTGTTGAAAAAGAGAAAAGCGCGCGAGGATAGCCGTTCCCCTCTGCCGGTGGTGTACGCCGCAGAGCAGGAGGGGCTGACGTCGGCACAGGTGGAGGAGCGGACGCGGCTCGGCTATGTAAACAAACCGGTGGACTCTCCGGAGAAAACCGTTCAGCAAATCGTTTTCTCGAATATTTTTACCTATTTCAATCTCGTATTTTTCATTCTGGCCGGGTTCCTTGTTGCGGTGCGCTCTTGGAACAACCTGATGTTTCTCGGCGTGGTCATCGTCAACACGGTGATCGGGATCATACAGGAGCTGCGCAGCAAACGGGAGTTGGACAAGCTCAGCCTGCTCAACGCGCCGCACTGCACCGTGATGCGCGACGGACAGGAACAGACCATAGAAACGGCGGCGCTTGTGCGGGACGACATCGTGCGCTTTCAAAGCGGCGACCAGATCTGTGCGGATGCGGAGGTGCTCTCCGACGAATGTCAGGCGAACGAGGCGCTCATCACCGGCGAGGCGGACGAAATCCGGAAGCATCCGGGCGATGCGCTGCGCTCCGGCAGCTTTCTGGTGTCCGGCTCCTGTTGGGCGCGCCTGACCGCCGTCGGCGCGGATTCCTATGCCAGCCGTCTGACGCTGGAGGCCAGGAAAAGCGGCCGACGCAAGCAATCAGAGATGATGCACTCGCTCAGCAGCCTGGTCAAGTGGATCGGTTTTATCATCATCCCGTTTGGTATTATCCTCTGTATTAAAGAGGTAGAGTGGTTGGGACGCAGCTTTGCGGACGGGGTGGTTTCCACGGTCGCGGCGCTGGTCGGGATGATTCCGGAGGGACTTTATCTGCTGACAAGCGTGGCGCTGGTCGCCAGCGTGCTGCGTCTTGCGCAGAAAAAGACGCTGGTGCATGAGCTGAGCTGCATCGAAACGCTGGCGCGGGTGGACACCCTTTGCGTGGACAAGACCGGCACCGTGACGGAAAACAAGATGATCGTGGACGATGTATGCCTGCTTTGCGAGGAACGGTATAATGCGGACGACATCGGTCTGATCATGGCGGATTATGTGGCCGCGATGCAGAACGACAACGATACGATGGCCGCGCTGCGCGTCTTTTTCCGTGGCGAGGTGCACCAGCAGGCGGTTGAGGCGCTGCCGTTCACCAGTGCAAAAAAATATGGCGGCGTCAGCTTTCATCAGGATGAAACTTATGTGCTGGGCGCGCCGGAGGTGCTGCTCGGCGCGCAGTATGACCGCTACGCCGCGCAAATCGACCAATACGCCGCAAAGGGCTGCCGTGTGCTGCTGCTGGCGGACTATGACGGGAGCCTTTCGGATGAAACGCTCTCTGCGCCGCTGCTGCCGCTGGCGTTGATTCTGCTTAGCAATAAGCTGCGTGCGGAAGCGCCCGCGACCTTCCGCTATTTTGCCGAACAGGGCGTTGCGGTCAAGGTCATCTCCGGGGACAATGCTGCAACCGTGTCGGAGGTGGCACGGCGCGCAGGAATTCCCAATGCAGAGCGCTATGTGGATGCGCGGACGCTCCAGGATGCGCGCGCGATGCGCGATGCGGTGGAACAGTATACCGTGTTTGGGCGCGTGACCCCGGAGCAGAAGCGCCAGATCATCCGGGCGCTGAAGAAGAAAAAACACACCGTTGCAATGACTGGCGACGGCGTGAATGATGTGCTGGCGCTCAAGGAGGCAGACTGCTCCATCGCAATGGCCTCCGGCGCGGACGCGGCCTGCCGCGTGAGCGACATCGTGCTTTTACGCAACGATTTTTCCGTCATGCCCTCCGTGGTGGCGGAAGGGCGGCGGGTCATCAACAACATTGAACGGAGCGCCACGCTGTTTCTGGTCAAGAATATCTTTTCCTTTGTGCTGGCGCTGACCTCTCTGATTTTTACGATACCCTATCCGCTCACCTCCGCCCAGCTCAGTCTTGTTAGTACGCTGACCATCGGCATTCCGGGCTTCATCCTTGCGCTGGAGCCGAATGAAAGCCGGATACAGGGGAAATTCCTGAAAAATGTCCTCTACCGCGCCGTCCCGCCCGCGCTGACGGACTATGTGCTGGTGATCGGGGTCATGCTGTTTTATTACGCCTTTGATATTCCGGACGAGATGATGAGTACCATCTGCGCCGTGGTCATGGGCATTGTGGGTCTGCTCGTGATTTATCGCATCTGCCAGCCGCTGAACGCGCTGCGCTGCGCGCTGCTCGTCGGCCTTTCCGCTGCGTTTGCGGTCTGTGTCCTGTTTTTCAAGGATTTGTTCACGCTCTCCACGCTGGATTTTGCCGGAATGCTGCTGCTTGTCGTGTTCGGGGTGCTCGCGTGGCCCGCACTGAACTGGGCTTACCGCCTTTGGAACCGCGTCGCCGCGTTTTTCTCCCGCCGTCCGGGCAAGCATGAGCGCGCTGCGGCAGCCGGAAGGGGAAAGCCAAACGCGGAATGAGTTCTCCGCCAGACGTGGCGCGGAGGACACGGGACGGCAGTTTCGTTTGTTGCGCCATGTGAGACAATAAAAATAAATATGTGTTCTGTCCGCAGCTGCGGAGACGGGGAACGCCGGTCAGTCCTGTGGGAGCGACCGGCGTTCTTTTCGTGAGGGATACCCGCAGGTCACGGATACCCGCAGGACCACATGGCGCATGGCTGGCAAAGCCACGACAGGAACGGGGGAGTCTGACGGCGCAGGACGGGCGCACCGCTCTGCCGCTGCGACAGGCAAAGCGCCAGACGATGTGCAAAGTTTGCCCTGCAGGGCTGATTTTTTTGGGAAAAAGGCAAAAAGCACGCGGCACAGTCCGGGCGCCCGGCGGGGCGAAAGCACCGAAAAACCGTTGAAAATGCTGGAAATTTTTGCGGATGGTTATAACAAAATGGTTATGAAAACCTTACCAAAAAGATATTGGACTTTTTGTGAAGATGTGATAGTATCTTTTCATCACAGGAAATCGTTTTTGGGCAAATTGGTTTCCTGAAAACCGTAGCAGTGCAATCTAAAAACAGGAAGGGGAAAAAAGAAATGGATGCACTCACCATCGCAATCATCGGCGTCATTGTGCTGCTGATTTTGCTCATGCTCGGCATGAACATCGGCATTTGCATGATGGCGGTCGGCCTGTTCGGATGTCTTGCAGTTTATTTAAGCATGGGACGCGAGGCCGGCCAGGCGTTGACAGCCGCACTGTTGACGCTCAAGAAGATCCCGTTTACCCAGGCTACGAACTACACCTTCGTCGTCATACCATTGTTCGTGCTGATGGGGCAGCTCTGTTACTACTCCGGTATGTCGCAGGGGCTTTACGATATGTGCGAGGCGTTTCTGGGCGGCCGCCGCGGCGGACTTGCAATGGCAACCATCGTGGCCTGCGCGTTGTTCGGTGCGATTTGCGGCTCCTCCGCTGCGACCTGCGCGACAATGGCGGTCGTGTGCCTGCCGCAGATGCGTCGGCACGGGTATGACGACTCGCTGGCCTGCGGCTCCGTCGCAGCAGGCGGAACGCTGGGTATCCTCATCCCGCCATCCACCGGCTTCATCATCTTCGGTATCATCTCCGGCGAATCCATCGGCGCGCTGTTCGCCGCCGGTATCATTCCCGGCGTCATCCTGACGCTCTGCTTCTGTGGCACCGTCGTTGTGATATGCAGAGTACACCCGGACTGGGCGCCCGGCAAGAACAAGCACAGCGGAAAGGAAAAGATCGCCTCCCTGCGCTATGGCCTGCCGATGGTCATCCTGTTCGCCATCGTCATCGGCGGTATGTTCGCGGGCTTCTTCACCGCAACGGAGGGTTCCGCCATCGGCGCGTTCCTCTCGTTCCTCTGGCTCATCATCAGCGGCAACTTCAAGGTCAGACCCTTTGTCGCCGCCCTGCGCGATACGGTCAAGACCAGCGGCCAGATTTTCCTGATCCTCATCGGCGCATATGTCTTTGGCAACTTCCTGACTGTCACCAACCTGCCGACACAGCTTGCCGCATGGGTGCAGACGCTGGACGTTTCCCGTTACATCATTCTGTTCATCATCCTGCTGCTCTACGCGGTGATGGGCTGCCTGATGGACTCCCTCGCAATGGTCATGCTGACCGTTCCCATCTTCTTCCCGATCATGACCGCACTGGGCTTCAACGGCATCTGGTACGGCGTTATCATGGTCATGGTCATGGAAATGGGACTGATCACCCCGCCGGTCGGCATGAATGTTTACATCGTATCCGGGCAGGCCAAGGGCGTTGGACTGGCAAAGATATTTTCCGGAACCTTCCCAATGGTCATCGGCATGGTCGTCGCCATCCTCATCGTCTGCGCCTTTCCGCAGACTGCGACATTCCTGCCCTCGCTGCTGGGTTACACCGTTTAAGCAGGCGGCCCGGCTATGAAACACTGTTTAACTCAGCTACCCAGGCTGAATGCATTTGAACGTCCCCACGCTCAAACCAAACAAAATTTTTCAGGAGGAACCAAAAAATGAAAAAGAACAAAAAATTCATCGCGCTGTTTCTCTGTGCCGCCCTTTGCGTGCTTGCGCTCGCGGGCTGCGGCAGCAGCTCCAGCACCACCAGCACTACGACCAACTCTGACACAAGCTCCGGCACCAGATCTGACTCCGCGTCCACGGCTTCTGACGATACGGTCTATACCTTCACAGTCGTGAACCATGACTCCATCAACTCCATGGGCGAGCTGTGGGTGGAGACCCTGCTGGGCGCCATCTCTGAGGAATCCGGCGGACGTCTGCAGTTCAACTACTACGCCGGCGGCTCCATGTACGGCGCGACCGAAACGATCGACGCTGTCAAGGACGGCGCGGCAGACATCTGCTGGTTCACCAACGGCTCCTATGGCGGCGTGTTCCCCATCAGTGAGTTTGTCAACGTTGTCGGCACTGTCAACAGCGCGCAGATGGCCTCTGCTGTGCTGAACACCGCTGTGGAGGAGATCCCGGAAGCGGCGGCTGAGTTTGCCAACTGGCACGTTCTGGTGCTGCACGGCACCTCCACCTCTCCGCTGAGCACTGTCGGCACCAAGATCGAGACCCCGGATGACCTCAAGGGTCTTTCCATCCGCGCAGCCGGTACCACCCCGACCCTCTATCTGAACACCATTGGCTGCACCGCAATTTCCATGCCCACCTCCGATGTTTATGACGCGCTGAGCAAAAAGACGTTGGACGGCATGGCCAACGACTGGCATAACATCGACTGCTTCAACCTCTATGAGCCGATCGACTACTGCATGGACGTGGTCCTGAACGCAACGGCTTCCGGTCTGCTGATGAACACCGACCGCTGGAACGAGCTGCCGGAGGATCTGCAGGAAATCTTCAACAAGTATTGCAGCTCTTACTTTGCGGCTGACATGGCCGGTTACTGGTGGGATTCCTGCCGCTACTGGGTCGGCGATGAGATGCTGGAGAACGGCGTTGAAATCTACGAGCCGAGCGACGAGGTCTATGACTATATGTTCTCTGACGAGGTCCTGAACACCGTGCATGAGAGCTACATCAGCTATCTGGACGGCTACGGCTACGACGGACAGGCGCTCTGGGATCAGCTCTGCGAGATCGCGGACCGCTATGAGGCCGATTACGCGGGCGTCTGGGACGCGGAATTCAACTATGCGGATTGGGATATGTCCACTGTGGACGGTTATCAGGCCGTTTACGGAGGCTAAGCTGCACCCACAATGTGGCCGACGTTCGCTCCAATGCGGGCGGACGTCCGGCCACAGGTCGGGAAGCCCGGTTTCTGTAAAACAAGGCTGATTCTTACGGGGAGGTTCAAATTGTTATGAAAGCATTGAATAAAATCACGACTGTAACGGATAAAATCTGTTACTATGTGAGCTTTTTCAGCATGGCGATGATCGTGCTGATGATGTTTATGATCACAGCGGACGTCATCCTGAAAAAATACTTCGGCAGCAGTATTTCCGGCTGCTATGAGATTTGCCAGATGGCACTCTCTACCCTGATTTTCTCGTCTTGGGCTTATACGCAGTCGGTGCATGGACACATCCATGTGACCATGATCATCAATAAATTCCCACAGGCGCTGCGCTTCGTCTGCTTCTCCCTGATGAGCCTGATTTCGGTCGTCACCATGTGCTTCGGCATCTACGGTGTTTACTACCAAATCGGCTCCGTCAGGGCCAGCGGCGAGTGCACCGGCACACTGCTGATTCCCTACTGGCCCTTCTACATCTTTGAGTGGGTCGCATTCATCCTGCTGGCGGTCGTGCTGTTCCGCGATGCGATCAAGGCTGTCATCGCCATCTGGAACACGGATATGGCCACCGAGATTCAGGAGCATTGGGATTGAGGCAAACGCGCGTTCTGCACATATGACAGAACGCAGCAAACATCAATCAGTTTAGTTTTTTTCTACCTTTTTCTTCCTTTCATTTCTTTTCTCGTTTCACTTTATGAACCCCTGATTCCCCTTCCCACGCGAGTCAGCGATTCATAAAAGCCCCCGTGAGGTCTTGCGAAAGCATTTCCTCACGGGGGTGAAACTATTTATGGAGAAATCAGGCGCAGTCAGATGCGCGCAACGCCGCTGCGGCGGGCGGCTTCGGCCACGGCGGCAGCGACAGTGGGGCCGACGCGCGGGTCAAAGGCTTTCGGGATGATGCAGTCCTCGCAAAGCTCCTCGTCGGAAATCAGTCCGGCCAGCGCTGCTGCGGCAGCCATCTTCATCTCCTCGTTGATGTCGCTGGCGCGCACATCGAATGCGCCGCGGAACACGCCGGGGAAGGCCAGCACGTTGTTGATCTGGTTGGGATAGTCGCTGCGTCCGGTGGAAACAACGCGCGCGCCCGCAGCCTTAGCCTCGTCCGGGAAAATTTCCGGCGTGGGGTTCGCGCAGGCGAAAATGATGGGGTCGCGGTTCATGCTGCGTACCATATCGCCTGTCACCATGCCGGGGGCGGATACGCCGATGAACACGTCCGCGCCGACAAGCTGCTCCGCAAGAGAGCCGGGCTTGCGCTCCAGATTCGTCACCTGCGCCATCTCCTCCTTGATCCAGTTCAGCCCCTCGCGTCCGGCGTAAATCGCACCCTTGCGGTCGCAGAGCGTGACATGGCGGAACCCGGCGGAGAGCAGCAGACGCACGATGGAGATTGCCGCCGCGCCCGCACCGGAGGTCACGATGCGCACATCCTCCCGGCGCTTGCCGACCACCTTCAGCGCGTTCGTCAGACCTGCCAGCGTGATAATGGCGGTGCCGTGCTGGTCGTCGTGGAACACCGGGATGTCGCACTTCTCCTTCAGCTTGCGCTCGATTTCAAAGCAGCGCGGCGCGGAGATGTCCTCCAGGTTGATGCCGCCAAAGGAGCCGGAAATCAGATAGACCGCGTTCACAAACTCGTCCACGTCCTGGCTTTTGATGCAAAGCGGGAATGCGTCCACACCGGCAAATTCCTTGAACAGGACGCACTTGCCCTCCATGACCGGCATACCGGCCTCCGGGCCGATGTTGCCAAGCCCCAGCACGGCGGAACCGTCTGTGATGACGGCGCAGAGATTGTGCCGCCGGGTCAGCTCGTAGCTCTGGTCGATGTCCTTCTGAATCTCCAGACAGGGCTGCGCCACGCCGGGCGTGTAAGCGAGGGAAAGGTCGTCCGCGTTGTTGACAGGTACGGTGGAAATGACCTCGATTTTGCCCTTCCACTCCCGATGGAGCCGGAGGGCTTCTTTTGCGTAATCCATGATTTTTTTGTTTCCTTTCTGGTATGTTTTCAGGGGGAACTGCTGCGTCGCGCAGCGTTGGTTCAAACCATGTTCTCCGGATGGAACACCTCGTCAAAGCGCTCCGGTGTGAGGAAGCCGAGCCTGACGCAGGCCTCTTTCAGCGAGATGTTCTCTGCAAAGGCGGTCTTTGCGGTTTTTGCTGCGTTTTCGTAGCCGATGTAAGGGTTCAGCGCTGTCACCAGCATCAGCGAGCGGTGGAGGTTCTGCTCCATTTGCTCCCGGTTGGCGGTGATACCCTCCGCGCAGTTGGCACAGAAGGAGACGATGGACTCCGAGAGCAGCCGGACGGACTGAAGGAAATTGTAGATGCATACCGGCATGAACACGTTCAGCTCAAAGTTGCCCTGCGAAGCCGCCATACCGACAGCCACATCGTTCCCGATGACCTGTACGGCCACCATCGTCACCTGCTCACACTGTGTCGGATTGACCTTGCCGGGCATGATAGAGGAGCCGGGTTCGTTCTCCGGGATGTGGATTTCTCCCAATCCGGTGCGGGGACCGGAAGCAAGCCAGCGCACGTCGTTTGCAATTTTCATCATGTCGCAGGCCAGCGCCTTCACCGCGCCGTGGGCAAATACCAGCTCATCCTTGCTGGTGAGCGCGTGGAATTTGTTGCTGTCGGTCACAAATTCCCTGCCGGTCAGGGCGGATATGGCGGCAGCGGCCTCGCAGTCAAAGCCGTCCGGCGCGTTCAGTCCGGTGCCGACGGCGGTCCCGCCCAGCGCAAGGTGCTTCAAATAGGGCAGGGCGCGCTCCAACATCTCGCGGTCGCGCTGCACGCTGGCGCGCCAGCCGGAAATCTCCTGCGAGAAGCGGATGGGCGTTGCGTCCTGCAAATGGGTGCGGCCGGACTTTACGATGTCGGCGTTTTCCGTCTCCAGCCGTTCCAGTGCGGCGGTCAGTCGGTCAATGGCCGGAAAAAGCTGATCCTCAATGGCCAGCACCGCAGCGATGTGCATCGCAGTCGGGAACGTGTCGTTGCTGGACTGGGACATATTGACGTCATCATTCGGATGCAGCAGCTTCTGCCCGGCCAGCTCGTTTCCGCGGTTCGCAATGACCTCGTTGGCGTTCATATTGGATTGCGTGCCGGAGCCGGTCTGCCAGACGACAAGCGGGAAGTGCGCGTCCAGCTCGCCCTGAATCACTTCGTTTGCCGCCGCGGTCAGGCAGCGCAGCTTTTCGTCTGTCATACGCTCCGGGCAGAGCTTGTGGTTGGCGAGCGCCGCCGCTTTTTTCAGGATGCCGAAAGCGCGGATGATTTCGCGCGGCATGGTTTCCAGTCCCACGCCAATTTGAAAATTCTCGCGGCTCCGCTGGGTCTGCGCTGCCCAGTATTTGTCGGCAGGTACCCGAACCTCGCCCATTGAATCGTGCTCAATGCGGTATTCCATTCTGTGTGTCCTTTCTGTGTATATCTGAGTCGGTCTGGGTTTTTCCGCTTTATCCAGTACATTATATCCGTTTCCGCCGCAATCGTCAATCAGAACCTGTATTTGCACCAGGGGCAGCAGCGTTTATTTTTAAGGCAGGGCCGCATAAATCAGCAGGAGCATCCTGCTTTCCCAGCGCGGCGGATACCCACAGGACACTCAGTAAGCAAAGGCACAGGAGGTTTCGTTCCTGCGGGAGCGACCTACTTTCGCTGCGCGGCGAACTTATAGCAATTTTCAAAATTACCGGCAATAGTATGACGCTCGGAACCACCCCATGACATCATCCTGCATAACCAGGGCGAGGGCATCCGCCACAGCGGCAGGCAGCGCTTCTTTTACGCGAATCTTCCACCTGCGGAGGCACGATTTCATCTTTGACCACATTTTTTCAATGGGATTCAAATCAGGACTATATAGAGGCAGGTACAGCAGCGTAATTTCATTCTGGCGCAATAGTTCCTCTACTTCTTTCACACGATGAGAACGCAGATTATCCATGACGACAATGTCGCCTTTTTTCAAAGCAGAAATCAGCATCTCCCGCAGATAAGTTGCAAGCCTGCATTCTCCCTTTGAAGCCAATATGCGGTTTTTTCTGCCATTTGTCGCTGTTCTGAGAATCTGATTTTGAGAGCCATCTCGCCGCAAACCCGCATGAATACTGGACTTTTGCTTGTTTGCGTTTACCTTTCCCAAACAATGCTCTTCCTAAGCCGTTCAGGAAGGGTGGCTCCGGAGGGAAACCCATTCGGAAGGGTTTCCCTCCGGGTGTGCCTTTGCCTACTTTCCTCACGCCAGGAAAGTAGGTCGTCGCCGCAGCGACGAAACCCGGTTTCCGGCGACGAAACTTGCAAAACCACCCTTGACTTTTTGCAAAAGAAAGGCTAAAATAGCATTAGTATTATCAAAAGATTTTGTAAAGGAGAGAACAATTATGCGAAAGTTCAAAACAACGTTGATACTTCTGCTTGTTCTGTGTCTTGCTGTTTCGCTGGCACCAATGGCATTGGCAGGTACACCGGAACAAGCAAGCGGAACCTGCGGGGACAATTTGACATGGGAATGGAATTACCCGGTGCTGACAATTTCCGGAACCGGAGATATGGAGGATTACTCCCCTACACTTTTGTACGGATGCCTTACTACATCTGCACCGTGGATTATCTTCTCCCGTGTGCCACTACTATTATTATTGAAGATGGTGTAACCAGCATCGGAGATTATGCATTTTATGATCCATATTACAAATGTCCCTGTTTGACAACTGTTACGCTTGGAGATGACATTGCATCTATCGGTGATTATGCATTCGCGTGGTGTAGTGAATTGACGGAAATTGAGATTCCAGACGGTGTGACAAGCATTGGTGACCGTGTGTTCTACGTGTGCAGCAGTCTGACAAGCGTGACAATACCGGATTCTGTCACCGCCATCGGCGAGAGAGCATTTTCCAGCAGTGGTCTGACGAGCGTAGCAATTCCAAACTCCATCACATCCATCGGTGTCGGCGTATTCGGAGGATGCGGTGATCTTGCGAGTGTGACGATTCCGAACTCCGTCGTTTCCATCGGTGACAGTGCATTTTCACACTGTAGCAGTCTGACGAATGTCACAATACCAGACTCTGTTACTTCCATCGGCGGCTATGCATTTTTTTATTGCATCAGTCTAACAAGCGTTACAATACCGAACTCTGTTACCTCCGTCGGTGACGGTGCATTTGAGTATTGCAGCAGTTTGACAAACGCGGTGATTCCGGACAGCATTACCTCCATCAGCGGTTATGCATTTTATGATTGCAGCAATTTGACGAACGTGGCAATTCCGGACAGCATTACCTCCATCGGCGACTATGCATTCTCTGGGTGCAGCAGTCTGACAAATGTGACGATTCCGGACAGTGTTGCGTCCATCGGCAACTATGCATTCTTGGAATGCAGCAGTCTGACAAGCGTGACGATACCGGACAGCATTACTTACATTGGTGACAGTGCATTTTGGGGATGCAGTAGCCTGACCGATGTGTACTACGGCGGCGACGAAGCGGAATGGAACGCGATTGATATTGACGAATATAATGAGTGCCTCACCTCCGCCACCATCCACTACAACAGCACCAGTGCTGATGTTGATGTCAATATCGACCCGGACACCGACGCTGATACCGACACCGACGAACCGGGTCAGATTGCCCTTGCAGTCTCCGCACAGACGGTTTCTGACGCTCAGGTCAGCAACAATGCGTCCGACAACAATTACACGATACGGAGCAGCCCAATGTACTCCGCAATATACGAAAATGACAGCGGAGCTTTGGTACGGGTGGAATGTGCTGGTTCCGCTGTTTTGGTGGAGGAGTGGTCTGCAAGCGGCATACTTCTGTCCAGTCAGAACCTGACGTGTGAGCTGCCCCTGTTCGGAGGCTTCTACAGCGGAGAGAATTATAACTTTTTGGTTTTCGGTCAGAACAATTCGCAGGAGGACGATAGCTGCGAGGTGCTGCGCGTGGTCAAATACAGCAAGGACTGGGAACGTCTTTCCGCCTGCTCCGTCAGCGGGGCCAATACCTATATTCCCTTTGACGCCGGCTCGCTGCGCATGACAGAGACAAACGACTGCCTGTATCTGCACACCTGCCATGAGATGTATGCGTCCTCAGATGGACTGCACCATCAGGCGAACATGACGTTTGTCATCAGTCAGGAGGATATGACTGTCCAACAGAGCTATTACAACGTGATGAATATTGCCCAAGCTGGTTATGTCAGCCACTCCTTCAATCAGTTTATCCAGACTGATGGCACCTATGTTTACCGCGTAGACCACGGCGATGCATATCCCAGAGCGGTTTCCATCACCAAGTGCAGCGCAAGCGGCTCTATCACGAACGTAAGTTATACCTATGTGCTGGAAATTCAAGGTGCCACTGGAGCCAATGCCACGGGAGTTTCTGTGGGTGGCTTTGAACTGTCCTCGGAAAACTGTCTCATCGTGGGTAATTCTGTGGATCAGAGCGACTCCAGCACCTACACGGCTTCTGGTCAGCGCAATATTTTCCTTGCCGTGACTGATAAAAGCCTGAACGATACCACATTTGTCTGGCTGACGGATTATGCTGATTCGGACAACATCACTCCCTATACCCCCCAACTGGTCAAGCTGAATAACAGTCAGTTTTTGATTCTTTGGGAGGAATACGACAAAACAACGCGCACCATTTCCACCAAAATGGTTGCGGTCAACGCGGACGGCGAAATTCTTGACCAGATAGAAACCGACCTCCGTCTCTCTGACTGCCAGCCGATTTTTACCACTGCAAATACGGTATGTTGGTATGTGACAGACGGGAAAACCGTCCAACTGTACACGGTGAATCCATATCAAACAGAGATTGCTCCGGAGAAACCATCTACCACCACCTCCGGCGACCTGAACGGGGATGGCGAGGTGAACGCAAGCGACCTGACGATCCTCGCGCGGCACGTCGGCAAGGTGGAGACGATGGAGGATGAAACATATCTTGCCAATGCGGATGTGACCGGCGACGGCAATGTGGATGCAAGCGACCTGACAAAGCTCGCACAGTACGTCGGCAAAATCATCAGCTCACTGGATTGAGCGGGAGAACCTGAATTTCACCGCTTACGCAGCGAACGCGACAGCAGGAACGACAACAGACACGGACACAACGACCCCGCAGAGACAGCGTATGCGCCATCTCTGCGGGGTCGTGAAGCAACAGCCGCGATGCCGCCGACGATTCGTTTTTTCAGAAAAAGACAGGCGTTTTTGAACCGGTGAAAGACGCATTTACACAGCGTCAAAGCCCTGTTTCAAATCGGCGATGATGTCGTCAATGTGCTCTGTGCCGATGGAAAGGCGAATGGTGTTCGGCCTGATGCCTGCGTCCAGCAGCTCCTCGTCGGTCAGTTGGGAGTGCGTGGTCGTCGCCGGATGAATGACAAGACTTTTCACGTCCGCAACATTCGCCAAGAGGGAGAAAATCTCCAGATTGTCAATGAAGCGGAACGCCTCCGCCTGACCGCCCTTGATCTCAAACGTGAAGATGGACGCGCCGCCATTCGGGAAGTATTTTTCATACAGCGCGTGATCCGGATGGTCGGGCAGCGCAGGATGATTGACGCGCTCCACCAGCGGGTGCTGCGTCAGGAAGTCCAGAACCTTTTTGGTGTTCTCCGCATGGCGTTCCAGACGCAGGGAGAGCGTTTCCGTCCCTTGCAGCAGCAGAAACGCGGCGAAGGGTGAGATGGACGCGCCGGTATCGCGCAACAGAATGGCGCGGATATAGGTGGCAAAGGCGGCCCGACCTGCGGCTTCGGTGAATCTGACGCCGTGGTAGCTGGGGTTCGGCTCGGAGAGCCACGGGTAGCGCCCGGATGCCGCCCAGTCAAAGGTACCGCCGTCCACAATCACACCGCCCAGCGTGGTGCCGTGTCCGCCGATGAACTTGGTGGCGGAGTGAACCACAATGTCTGCGCCGTGTTCGATGGGGCGGATGAGATAGGGCGTGCCAAAGGTATTGTCAATGACAAGCGGCAGGCCGTGGCTGTGGGCAAGCGCTGCCAGCGCGTCGATATCCGGAATATCGGAATTGGGATTGCCCAGCGTTTCGATGTAGAGCGCTTTGGTGTTGGGCTGAATGGCAGCTTCCACTTCGGTCAGATCGTGAATATCCACCAGCGTGGACTCGATGCCATAGAGCGGCAGCGTATGCGAAAGCAGATTGGTCGTGCCGCCGTAAATGGTCTTTTGCGCAACGATATGCTCTCCTTTGGTCGCCAGCGCCTGAATGGTATAAGTGATCGCCGCCGCGCCGGAGGCGACCGCAAGCCCCGCAACGCCGCCCTCCAGCGCCGCAATGCGTTCCTCAAATACGCCCTGTGTGGAGTTGGTCAGGCGGCCATAGATGTTGCCCGCATCACGTAGACCAAAGCGATCCGCTGCGTGCTGGCTATTGTGGAACACATAAGAGGTCGTCGCATAAATTGGGACGGCGCGGGAGTCCGTCGCGGGGTCGGGCTTCTCCTGTCCGACATGGAGCTGAAGCGTTTCAAATTTATAGTTGGGCATGATGATAAACTTCCTTTCAAAAAACAGAAATTTTTGTTTTTGTGTATTTATTTTGGAAAAATGCGCCGGTGCGGGGTGTTCAGGCACCCCCGTCACATTCGCCCAAACCGGAAGTTATGCCGAAGCATGGTCGTAAATTTCTGCTGCACGTTTTTTACCTGCCAATCATTTTGGATGACTGGATTATAATCCAACTTACCAACTTTGTCAATAGGTTTTCTGGGTAAAATTATTTTTTCGTATGACCGGTGTGGAATTTGGGTATCATATTGGGGAATATGGCGAAATAAACTAAGGGGACGCAGAGAAAGGGGGCGCGGGAGTATGCATTGGCTTTTGGCGCTGTTGATCGGTTTGCTGAGCGGCGGTACGTTCGGTGTTCTGACCATGTGCCTGCTGCAAATCGGCCGGGACGACGGATAGTGTCCCGCCGCCTTCACCCGGAAACACAGACGCACTCGCTTTCAGGCTTTGCCGCGGAATTCCCTTCTGCAATTTTTTCAAGAAACGTACTGGACATTTCTGCAAAAGTCTGCTAAGATAGAGCAGTATCCGGGTGTAGCGCAGTTGGTAGCGCGCCTGCTTTGGGAGCAGGATGCCGCAGGTTCAAATCCTGTCACTCGGACCAAACGATGATAAATCCGGACTGCATTATCCACGCGGGTAATGTGTTCGGATTTATCGTTTCTATTGAAATTTTAAGGAATTGTTTCAGATTTGGCCGTTTTGCGCCGGTTCATAGAAATTTACGCCGCCTTCTGTCAGGCGTTCCATGACGCCATTCCATTCTGACGACGCTTCGCTGTCCGCTGTGATACCAGCATCCTTCAGCGTATCATTGAAAACGCGCGTTTGGAAATTTCCTCTGTATTCAGTTCCGCCCATGTGTTTCCGGCATCATAGCGAATCAGAATATTGCCCGCAGATGTTACGCATACGGATTTATCCGCATCCACATATAAAGCTGAACAATCGCTTGCCTCCAATGCAGAAATCAGGACAGGGATGTCGGCTTCTAAAAAGGTCCAGTCAATCGGCATCAGATTTGCTGTGACTTCGCCCTGATACGGATAAGTGCTTAACTCGGAGATTTCCGCCGCTCTATCAGGCTGCTCCCGCAGATGCGGACCCGTCCCGCTTTCCCTTCGGCGCACAGGAGGGCGTTTACGCAACGGTTTCCACCTGTCCGCTGAGGGCGTTGATATACAGCTCGCCGGTGTCCGTGGCAATGCGCCAGACGGGATTCAGCGTGCTTTCGCCGGAACGGGTGACGGCCATCAGATAGCCCGGCGTCAGCGATTCCAGCCGGGAACAGATGAACCCCTCGCTGGTCACAAGCTCCACAAAGCGCGTTACCACGGTGACGGAATCCATTCCAACCTCGCCGGTTTCGCTCTCAGTGTTGAATACCACGGTGCCGGTCACAAGCTGCAACTGTTCGCCGGAGAAATCAAAGGAAAGCCGCGCATTATAGACGGGATAGCCGTTCCAGCAGCAGCAGATGGACAGCTCCTCGCCGGAGAGCCGCGCGCCGTCCGCATACAGCTCCAGCCCGGCGCGGGAAAAAAGCCGGGTGGCGGCTTTCAGCGGGTCGCCGCGTTTTTTCACAGCGTCCCCGTCATAGAGCAGATCCATCTCCCCGGTGCCGCGCATGACCAGTTGCCCGCGATTGGAATAGTAGTACCAGATGCTGCCGCCCTGATCCTCCGTATTGACGCTGCCCAGCAGCCCTTCCATACGCTGCCGCTCCAGTTCCATGTTGCGCACGACAGTGCAGGCCGCAGGCGCAGACTGCACCAGATCCGCCTCCGCGCCGACCACGATGTCGTTCGCGCGCAGCAGCCGGGTCAGCATCTCCACCGTCTCGTCCGTTTCCTGCCGCGCGTCCGCGCGCTCTGAAAGCACCATAGACAGCAGGAATGCATTCAGCAGCAGCAGGATGAGCAGAATGATATTTTCAAGCCTTTTTGTATCCATTTCCGTCAACCATACATCCAGACGCAGGAGACCCCGTCGCCGCTGTCCATATAAGCCAGCACGGGCGCGCCGCCGGTTTCCGCAGCAATCGCTGCGGCGTACTGCGCGGGCAGCACTGTTTCCGTTTCCGTCAAAAGCGTGTAGCGCCGCACCACAAGCTGCAGCCGCGTCACCGCGCCGCCGCTGAACGTCACGCTTCCCGCGTGTCCCTCCGCCATGCGTACAGGTATCCCGTTGATGCAGTAGTCGAGATAGACCGTATACTCCTCGTCCACATCGTCCGACGCTTCGATCCCGGCAAACATCAAGTCCGCGTCGCCCGCAGAAACGCCGAGCGCATCCGTTGCGACGGTGCAGGCATAATTTACAGCGGAGAGCAAATCGTCCGCGACGGGTTCACCGGCTTCCGCGCGGTACTGCACAACGCCGTCCGGCGCGACGCGCAGGGTCTTTTCGTTCTCCACGCAGACCAGCGTCCCGTCCGACTCAAAGTAAGACGCTGCAAGGTAGCTGTTCATCCCCACGGCGCCGAGCAGAGAAACGGCGTCCGCCGCTTCGTAGCCGGATGCGGCGCTGACGCGCTGGATTTCCGGCAGCGTTTCCAGAATCACCGTATAAGCCGACGTGCCGGAAACGGAGAGCCCGCGTTCAAACGCGAAAGCCGCCGCGCTGCCCTGCAGGAAATCCCCCATCCGCGCGGTCAGCGTTTCCGTCTGCGCCGCCGTGGTGCAGCGATAAAACACCTCGTTCCCGCTGCAAAGATAAAGGCATACCGCATCGCCGCCGTCGGCCTCCGTGCCGAGAAAGACCAGCATGGCGTCCAGTGCCGCCGCGCCCCCGCCGCCGGTGCCGAGCCATGCGGAGAGCACATCCAGCGGATAGGGGCAGCCCAAATCCAGAAAAACGCCGCCGCGCGCGATGGCCGCGCGGAAGCCGCGCTCCGTAATTTCTTCCGGCGTACCGGAGGAACCCAGCGCCTCACCCAAAAACGCGGCAAAATGGCTGAACGCCTGCTCGGTATCGTCCCCGTTATAGGCGGATGCAGCGCGTCCGCCGTCCGCCGTGCAGACCATGACCGCGCGGGGATGCACGGTGAACAGGACATTCTCCGTGCGCGCACCGCCGGAATCGGGCGCGGCGGCGTGCGCCGGATTCTCGCCGCTCTGGAAAAAGTCGGTCTGCATGGTCAGAAGCACCGCAGAGCAGAGCAGCAGCACGATCAAACCGCGCCGGACGAGTGTGAAAACCTGCGCCTTATGCATCCTGCGGCCCTCCGACCGGCAGGGTCATGGTGATGGTCGTTCCTTTTCCCTGCTGGCTTTTGAGCGTCAGCGTTCCGTTGTGCCGCTGGACGATTTCATACGCGATGGAAAGACCGAGACCGGTGCCGCCGGACTCTCTGGAGCGCGCCTTGTCCACGCGGTAAAACCGCTCAAACA
Source organism: Oscillospiraceae bacterium (assembly GCA_020860205.1). Taxonomy (GTDB): domain Bacteria; phylum Bacillota; class Clostridia; order Oscillospirales; family Oscillospiraceae; genus RGIG7114. The sequence goes on from JAJBUU010000004.1 coordinate 84,480, forward strand.
CGCGATCCACATCTGCCTTTGGAATCCCGATGCCGTTATCGCGGACGGAACACCATACGGTGTCGTCCTTGCAGCCGGCAGTCATGCGGATGCGCCCGCCGTCGCGCGTATATTTGATGGCGTTGGATACCATGTTGATCAGCACCTGTTCAATGCGCGCGCGATCCCCCCAGACGGCAGGCAGCGCACAGCGAAATTCCAGCTGAAAGCTGTGGTGGTGTTTTTTCGCTTCCAGCATCTGCGCTTCATAAACGTCGCGGATGGATTTTTCAAAGGAAAATTCCTCATAGGAAAACGCGGTCTGTCCCGCATCGAAGTGGGAGAGCAGCAGCAGGTCCTGCACGATTTTTGCCATGCGGTCAGATTCCCCGACGATGACCTCCAAAAAGTGCTGCTCCGTTTCCGCATCCAGACTGCCGCCCGCGTCCGCCAGCGTTTCCGCGTAGCTGCGGATGCTGGTGACGGGGGTGCGCAGTTCGTGGGAAACATTGGCGACAAACTCACGGCGCACCTGCTCGGAGCTTTTCAAATCCTCGATGTTGCGTTCCAGCTGCCCGGCCATGTCGTTAAAGGTGCGGGTCAGCACGCCGATTTCGTCCTGCGCCGGGTTTTCCACCTTTTCGGAAAAATCCCCGGCTGCCACCTTCTTTGCCGCCTGTGTCAGCTCCTGAATCGGCGTGACCATCGTTTTCGCCAAAAGCAGGCTGAGGATGATGGAAATGGCAAGGCCGATGCCGATGGCGTTGAGGATGATGCCGAACAGCTCCGCGTTCAGGCTTGTCATGGTGGATTTGCTGTCGATGATATAGATAATGTAGCTGCCGCTCTCGCCGCTGACCGGCAGCGCAACGTCCATATAACTGTCGCTGCTTCCGGCCTCGTATCCCTCGCTGCCGGAGAGCGCGGTCAGAATATTGCGCGTCACGGCGAGCTTTGGCCCCGCCTCCGCGTCCGAGCCGGTGAGGTAAGCGCCGGTCTTTCCATCCAATATATAATAGTTGCGGCTGTCCGAGTCGATGCCCAGCCGTCCCATATTGGCGCGCAGAATCTCCGCCATCAGCTCCGCAGCGTCCGCGCTGTCTGCGGCGGCGCGCAGATCCGTGGCGATGTCCGTGCGGGCGAATATCTCCTGCATCTGTGTGTAGAACGATTCCACATAGAAGTTCCGCACCCCCTGCATCAGGAACGCGCCGACCACCGTCATCAACGCGACAATCAGCACCAGTATGATCGCAACCAGCTTTGTATAGATGCTCCTTGTCATTCTGCGGCCTTTCTTTTTGGATGATGTGTCTGCTCCGCGGTCACGGTATTCCGCTGCGGTGTACACGGGGAGCGCGCAAAGCGCCGCGTCATTCCGCCAGATAGTATCCCACGCCGCGCTTGGTCATGACATACTCCGGCTCCGAAGGCGTGCGCTCCAGCTTTTCCCGCAGGCGGCGCACGGCCACATCCACGGCGCGCAGGTCGTCCCCACAGTAATCATACTGCCAGACCTGCTGCAGCAGCTCCTGCCGGGAGGTGATGCGTCCGGGACGCTCCGCAAGGTATTTCAGCAGCGCGTACTCCCGCCCGGTCAGCTCGATTTCCGTTCCGTCCCGGCTGACGCTGTGGCGTCCGGTGTCAATGGCCAGCGCCCGGATGCGGATGACCTCCGCGCCGCCCGTGCCCGTCTCCGGCGAAGCGGCCACGCCCCGGCGGATGTTCGCCTTGACGCGCGCCAGAAGCTCCCGCATGGAAAACGGCTTCGTGATATAGTCATCCGCGCCGGTTTCCAGTCCGAACACCTTGTCCGTTTCCTCCTCCCGTGCGGTCAGCATGATGATCGGCACGTTGTCCCCGGCGTCGCGCAGCGCCTTGCAGACCTGAAACCCGTCCAGCTCCGGCAGCATGATGTCCAGCAGGATCAGGTCGGGATGTTCCTCCTGTGCTGCACGCAGACCGGACTTGCCGTCGTAAGCCTTCAGCGGCGCATAGCCCTCTTTTTTCAGATTGAATTCCAGAATATCGACGATGGTTTTCTCATCGTCCACGATCAGGACCTTTTTTTGCGTTGCCATTCAATGCTCCTCTCCTGCGTCCGTCTGGTTCAGATAATATCGCGCTTTCAGCACCGCGGCGACGGTCTTTGCGTCGCGCAGTTCGCCGGTCAGCGCCATGCGTTCCAGCTCGTGCAGCGGGAAGCGCTCCACATCGAGGAACTCCCCTTCGTCCAGATGCTGTGCGCCGCGCTGCAGCCCGGTGGCGAGATAGAGATAGAGCGTTTCCCGGCAATAGCCCGGCGAGGGGCAGAGCGCGCCCATCGGGATATAACGCGCCGCCGTGCAGCCGGTTTCCTCCGAAAGCTCGCGCATGGCGCATGAGAGCGGTTCCTCCCCGACCTCCAGCTTGCCCGCCGGAAGCTCCAGCAGGTGCGTCCCGTAAGCGTAGCGGTACTGCCGCACACAGTAGACGTTTCCATCCGCGTCTATGGGCAGCACCGCAACACCGCCGGGATGCTCCACAATTTCCCGCCGCGCTTCCCGTCCGTCCGGCAGACGGACGGTGTCCGTGTGTACATATATGATCCGTCCCCGGTAATGCTCCGTTCGGGACAGCATGGTTTCCGTATAATCCATAAGCCCACCTTCAAAACAAAATATGTGTTGTGAAATTCCTCCTTAGTATAACACAGCTTTTCCCGCTTTTCCATATCTTTTCTCTGGAAAGCGCCCGCCGGAACCATTATAATAAGGTGCATAAAGGAAAGAGAGGCAGAGCATATGAGCTTTATCATCATCCGTACATATCGAGGCGCGGCACTGACTTCCGGCGCGGCGCTGACCCTGGTCTGCTATGCGCTGCGCCGCCGGGGAGCGGAGCCGTGGGAGACGCTGCGCGTGGAGCAGTTTGCCGGAAGCGGCGGCGCGCTGTCCATCGCGCGGCCTGTCCGCATTGTGCGCGTCGCCCTTGCGGACTATGCGCTCCCGCCGCTCCGGCATCTGCGTGATGGTCAGCGCTGAGGCGGACATTCGCGCGTTCTTTTCGCAAAGAGTTCACAGTTTGGACTTTTTTTTCGGGAAAAGCTGTGCTATAATGAGACTGTGAGTATGGAACTGTCGCAGCCGGAGGAGGTGCGGAAAGATGCCAAAGGCGCAGGGGGTCAAGCAGGTTGCATCAAATCGAAAGGCGTTTCATGACTACTTCGTGTTGGAGCGTTATGAAGCCGGGATCGAGCTGAGCGGAACAGAGGTCAAGTCCATCCGGGCCGGTACACTGAACCTGAAGGACGCATTCTGCACCATAAAAAACGGGGAACTGTTTGTCCGCGGAATGCACATCAGCCCCTATGAAAAAGGCAACATATTCAACCGCGACCCGGATCGGACGCGGCGGCTTTTGATGCACAAAAGCGAGATACGCCGCTTAAATGCCCGCGTCATGCAGGAGGGCATCGCGCTCATCCCGCTGTCGGTCTATTTCAAGGATAGCCGCGTTAAATTGGAGATTGGGCTTTGCAAGGGCAAGAAGCTCTATGACAAACGGGAAACCGACGCCAAACGTCAGGCCGCGCGCGACATGGAACGTACATTGAAGAACTATTGATCACCAAGGAGGCTATTGCAGTTTATGAACCCGATCGTCACCATCGAAATGGAGCAGGGGGGCGTCATCAAGGCGGAGCTTTACCCCCAGACCGCTCCGAACACCGTCAACAATTTTATCTCACTTGTTCAAAAGGGCTTTTATGATGGCCTTGGATTCCACCGCGTCATCTCCGGCTTCATGATCCAGGGCGGAGATCCGGAGGGAACCGGCATGGGCGGCCCCGGATATTCCATCAAGGGCGAGTTTACCGGAAACGGCTTTAAGAACGAGCTGAAGCATGATCGCGGCGTGCTGTCTATGGCGCGCACCATGATGCCGAACTCCGCCGGCAGCCAGTTTTTCATCATGCACGCACGTTCCCCGCACCTGGATAACCAGTACGCGGCGTTCGGCAAGGTGATCGAGGGCCTTGATGTGGTAGACGCCATCGCCGCCGTCCAGTGCGACTTTAACGACAAGCCGCTGGTGCCGCAGGTAATGAAAAAGGTCACGGTGGAAACCTTTGGCGAGGAATACCCGGAACCGGAAAAGGTATAATGCACCGGGTATAAGCTATCAGGACATCTGTATTTTTCCAATTCAGTCTAAAATGATCCGGCGCTTCACCCATCCCGCCGCTGCAAAGAAAAGCGGCGGGACAGGTCGAAGGCGTCTCCTGTCACATGGGGATGTACCGGTTTCGACGGGGGTGCGGAGGCTGGAGCAGCGGGTGGATGCGCCTACCATCCTGAAAATGGGCAATTATAAATTAAAGAACGACTCTGAGCCTGTTCTTGCCGCTGCTTAATTAGCGGCCGTCTGTCCGGGGAGTACCACGGCCCCGGAACAGGCGTCGATCAGTGGTGAACGTGCGTGTGCTAAGCTTTGCGCACACCATGCATCATGAAGCTACCAACCCGGTCAGTGTGACAGCTCACGGTCCGGCGCGGGAATTCAAATAACTGTCTGCACCCGGAGAAGCTCCTTCCAAAACGCTTTCGGACGGGGGTTCAACTCCCCCCATCTCCACCAAAATTATCGCTGGTCGAACACCCGGGAGCACGGTTTTCGTGTTCCTCAACGGTATCGCACTGGTGTTTAGATTAGAAGAAGCAAAAAGGTCTTGAGCCTATTTGTTTCACCCCGTAAACAAGGAGAGGGCGGTATAAAAACCGCCCTCTTCTTACGCTTATCCAGAAGCTCCCAGAAGCTCCAGAAATGAGTTTTCTCTTTCGGGTAGGTAAATCTAAGCCCAAAGTCTTAAAACTCGATACGGGTCAAATCAGGCTTGTTCTGGCTCGCTCTGGACTTTCCACTCTAACGCCTGCCCACAGCAAGAGCAGTAAGGCGAGTATATGCGGTAGCTCCCTATTGCCTGCTTACAGCGAGGACAGAGAATATAATAGCTTCCGTCAGGTCTGAAATAATATAAAGGCCTTTCGGGTACTTGCTTCTGCAGCGCCGCGTCTAAGAGTGCAATGTGTTTCTCGACCTCGGTCATATCGCATTTTTCCAAAAACCCGCCTTGCCCGAACGGGTATTCAAAACCGTTGCAAAACGCTGAGCGGATTTTCTGTGCTTCCTGTTTTGTCATTTTTCTGGCCTCCTGTTACGGTGTCGTGATATACACTACGATTGCCTTTGTCCATGGCAGGTTTTCATAATACGGCCTGCATTCGCTTTCCTTCTCAGGCAGCGCTTCCCATTCTTCTATAGACAAATAACGCTCCAATACGTCAAACACATCATCGTCACTCTTAAACGCGATATAGTCGTTGATTACAATATACTCGTCAACCATTGCCTTGCCCCAGTTTCCAGCATAGTAGCCGTAATCATCGCCCATAATGTCGGCGTCAACCATAGGCACAATAGGCAGCTCGGGATTTTCCTGTACGAGCTTCAGCAGCGTCTGTATGTACTCCTGCTGGATTTCATTTTCTGTTCTCATGAGTCAAAAACCTCCATAATTAAATCTATGGCTTCTCTAAGGTGCTGCATAATGCTATAAATGCCATAGGCACGACCTTGCGCATAGGCGTATTCCCAAATTTTTCTCGCTCCGTTCCTGCTGAGACTGTGCCCGACTTCATTCTGAATAGCTTTATAAATATCTTCATGAATAGCGTCCCGAACTTTATTTTTCTCGCGATTAAGACGTGCAACCTCTTCTTGATACGCTGTGTTGTTCTTAATAACCATATCTTTATTCCATTTCACAGATTTATTTTCATTAAAAATATAATTCTGTGAAACTTTTTTAATACCGCAAGGAATGCATGACATGTTCTGCATGGTTTCATAATCGCCCTGAATTTCTTGCCAGTCTTTAATTGCCATTAGACACCTCCTTATCACTTTTTTTGTCTGGGCCCGTTCTCTTATGTGCTTGCGCCCTCGATAGGTCCGCCAGTGCTAAGTGAATCTATAACGCTTTGCAGCAAGTCAGTTTCTCCCAACTCCAACGCCTCGGTCAAGGCCACAAGTATTTCGTCCATTTCCGCAGCAGAGTATATGTAAACTCCGCCCTCATAATCGTCCGATACCTGAAAAGCCAAAAGCACAGGGTCCTCCAAGTTAATCCACTCAATCACGCCGTCGTCATTGAAGTACACTGTAGCGTCGGCCCAAAACTCATAATAACCGTTGTTATCGGTCTCAACGTTTACGACAACGCTCTCAGCGGCTATCTCGCCCGTAGGGACGACGGCCACGGCCTCGCCTTCGTTCTCGCCTGCGCAGCCCGCACACATTAAAGCAAGCGCCGCGCAAAGCATAAATGCCAAAATTTTCTTCATACAAAAAGTCCTCCTTTTATGTTTTCTCTGTCTGAGACATAGACTCGGCAGGGAATTTTCTGATTAAGCTAATCATGCCGAAGATAAGCGTATCGGGATTGAACATTTTCTCGGGACTGTCTACAATATCACAGTACCTCAGCCCGCCTAAATACTTCAGTAACTCCCATTTATTGATATACTCGTTCGCTGGGTCCATAAAGCCCTCCTTTAATCCTCTGAATTTACCTCGCCGCTCGCCATCAAGGTCAAAATGCCGTTCAGCTCGTTTTGTAAGTACCTGAGCGCGTCGTGAGCAAGCCCGTCAAGCTCCTTGCAAGTGAAGCGCTTGCAGTCATATGCCGACTTGAAATACCGCTGCACAGGGTACGCCCATTCATAATCGAAAAGAATACAACCTGTCAGCTCAAAACACTTTTCTGAGACGTCCTTAAACTCAACGGCGTTCGGAAAGTGCTCAAGCTTTTTGGTGCAGGTCGTATGCAAGCCTTTTACCAAAGAGCAAGCCTCGCGCACTTTGGAATAGCTGTAAGTAGCCTTTTCACATACCATTAAAGGGTCACCTCCAAGCCGAGCATTCTCTGACACTTACGGATAAACAGCTTTTCGCAAGTGCCGTTTTCCTGTTTACCATATCTCTTTGTACGCTCGCCTAAAGCAGTGAACGCATACACACGAGCTTCGTCAATCTGCTCATCGGTCAAACGCGCCATTGTTTCCTCGCCAAGAGCCTTAACTCCGTAGCCCCTAAAAATCACATCAATATTGTTCAGCATTACTTTGTCCTCCTTAAAAACTGATAGCATTCGGCAAACTCGTGTCTTGCCTCGTATTCAGGATTGATAAAACGAGAAACGCTAAAGCCCGTGCAATGCGCGTCTATCTCAACGTCATACCAACCGGCATGCACGTAAGTGGTACGGACGATAATCACGTCGGCTTTTGTGCTCCTGAGGTATGCACGCAAATTGCTGATTACATGAGTCTCGGTCATTTTGAAGCGCCTCCTTATTTACCAAAAGTGAGTCGAAGAATGTCGTTATCCTCGATTACCTTATCCTGATTCTCAATCTCAAAAAGCAGGTCACGCAGCTCTTTAACGGTCATCTGCTGATTGTCAACCTCTGTAAGTACCTGTCTAAGCTCTCTGTACGTCATGTTTTTGTCCTCCAAAATCGTATTTGTCTGAGGCTTTATCCTCTTGACATTATTTATTATGCCGTGTTTTACTGATTTTGTATGCCGACAAAGCGCTCAGACTTTTACTGATTTTAGTGACACTGTTCTATGCGGTTTTACTGGTAACAGTAAATAAGGCTAAGACTCAGACTTTTTATACTGTTCGAGACACTTCCTGCGGTAGGCCTCTTTGGAAACAGCCTTGCAGTAGTCGCTGTTCGCTGCGTAATACTTGCGGCTATATTCTGCCGCCTTTTCAGGGTGGGCCGCAAGCCATGCACGGTCGCGTTCATACTTGACCTTTGCCCTGCACTCAGGCGAGCAATACTTTTTCGCGCGGGAAGTAACGTCAATAGGTTTTCCGCAGACCTGACATATTTTCATAGGTAATCACCCCTCAATAATGATGTAGTTTCTGGAGCTCCCAGAAGCTCCGTATTTGAGTTTTCTCTTTTGGGCGAATAAATCTAAGCCCAAAGTCCGAAAACTCGATATGGCTCAAAATAGGCTTGTTCTGGCTCGTTCTGAGCTTGCTTATTCCTGTTCGGTATCATCGGGCGCAAGAATATCCTCAATGCTGCACTCCAAAGAGTCTGCGAGCTTCTGCGCTGTCTTGAGCGCGATGTTCTCGGTCTTAATAACGCCGTGCTCAATCTGCCACAGCTTTTGGTAATTGACGCCCGACTTCTCGGCGAGCTGCTTATAAGTCAAGCCCTTTTCTTTTCTCAGTTTTGCGAGTCCCATTGTTTTTATCTCCTTTTCATTTTCAAATTTTTGTTTTCCATGCCCAGCCGTCTAAGATGTAGACGGGAGTCAGCCAACGAGAATACTCCTCAGCCGTCAAGCTGTTCCCGTGGACGACTACGGCGGGAATGCCGTAAAGGGATAACTGCAAGTAGCACATATACACGCACTTAATATCGACGTCGGTCGCAAAGACGAAGAGTTGCTTGGAATAATTCATATCGCGTTCAAGCATAGCCTTTGCCATACCGAGAATCATTGCTCCCGACCCGCAGCAAGGCTCGTTCAGAGAAACGTAGCCTCGCTCGTTCAAAAGAATATCCTTGCCGCCTATCACGATTTCGGCCATCAGGTCGCAGACGTGTTGCGGCGTAAAGAATTGGCCTTTGTACTTATTGTGAAGCTCCAACTCGTGAAACAGGGTACCGAGTACGTCGGTCGGTGCGTTGCTCCATGTGATTTCATACTCTAAGGCGAGTACAAGCTCCGCGAACATTTGCGTAAATAGCTCTTGCTCGTCGGGCTTATATTTCCTTATGGTCTCAAGGTATTGCTGCTCACGTTTCTCCCATGTCGGCGCGTGTCTGTCGCAGCTGTTCGCGACGCATAACGCGCTGAGCGCCACGAAATCAGAGAAAACGTCCCATACACTATGTACCTGCCCGAGCCTCTGTATGGTTTTCAATATCGTTTGTCTGTGAGGGTTGTTCGCCATAATAACCTCCTTAACAGCCGCGAAGCGCGCCTTAATCGGCGCGCTCCATAACGACTTCACAGATTCCGCAAATCAAGCTAAGCTCGCCCGTCGTTCTGACAGTCTGCCCGCAGCAAGGGCAGGTGTAAGCGTGAGCCTTTACGCGAGAAGCTTTTTTGCTTTTCTTTCCCAAGGTATGGCGGGCAAACGGTACTTCAAGAGCGTACCCGTTCTCGCGGAGGGTCTCAATAAAAGACTCGCTCGGCGTCGTGGTTGAATAGCCGTTTGCGCGGTCGTAATCAATGATGAGCCCTCTTGCCTCAGCCTCCTGCTTGAAGAGCTTGTTGTGGTATCTGCCGTTTTGGCAGGTTTCCGTCAAGTCATTCTCGCGGCAGTAGAGGTGAACCATTTCGTGGAGCATGGTCGCCGCAGTGTTCTCGCTCGGTCTGTTCAGGTACTCGGCGCCGATGTTGATTTCATAGCGCCCGTTATCCTCTTCGCCTGCGTTCCAGATTTTCTTTGTCGTGCAGTGGCCGTAAGCCCTCGGCGTAGACTGGACCGTAATGACGGGGCGGGGCAGCTTGTCCTCAAAGTAAAGGCGATTCAGCAGGTCAAAGAGGTTTTCAAGCTTGCCGACGATTTCGGAAAGAGCAAGAGGCTTGTCCTCAGCTTCCGTATCGGTCTTTTCCTCTTCGGTATGTACTTCTTCAGCCTCAGAGGTTTCGGTCTCATTCTGCGCGTCCTGCGCGGTCTCAGCAGCAGTCTCGGTCTCAGCCTCGACAGCTTCTTCTTCAACGGCTTTCCACCAGCGGCGAAGTGTAATGTTCTTGACCTCTTTAGTCTCGCCCGTTGCGACGTCCTTCAGGGTAACACCGTCCTCGATTGTTCCGATGAGCTCGGCAAGAGCTCCTGTCTTTACGTGTTTGTACATCATGGTATTGTCCTCCTTATTCATTGTAGCGGTTATCCGCTTGACATTTATTATTATGTCGTGTTTTACTGATTTTGTATGCCGACGAAACGCTCAGACTTTACTGAAAATAGTAAGTCGTTTCCTATGCGCTTTTGCCGGTTTACTATATTCGGTAGAGCGAACGCCCCAAAACGACCCATACACAGGGCGGTTTACAACCGATACAACCGAAACAACCGAGTAAAAATGGGCTCGGTTGTAAGCTCAAAGCCTTGCAAACACTGGCTTTTTGGCTCTTTTACAACCGAAACAACCGAGAATTCCTATAACACTTCTTTTAATTTGAGAGTATTTGAGAAGAAATAAAGGTATATGTACTCTCAAATCTCTCTATTCTCTCAATTTTCAAAAAGTGTTATTAAAAATCGGTTGTCTCGGTTGTAAGGCTCGAAAAGCCTTGAAAACAAAGGACTTTTTCAACAACCGAGCTCGGTTGTTTCGGTTGTTTCGGTTGTAAACTCGGTTGTAGGAGCGCCCGACTCGGTTGTAAACACGGTCGTAAATCTTGCGGCGTCATACCGTCGCACTCTCAATCCGAGCGATAAAGCCTTCAAGCTCTGCAACCGACATTTTCGCGTCCATGTAGTCCTTGACAACCGTATAGTCGGGCTTGTTTTTGATTTCTGCCTCAAGGCTCGATACAAGGTCCTCTGCGTCGTCAAGCGCTGTAGCGAGATAGCGCTTGATTGCGTTCCACTCTGATAACGTGAATTTCATCTTATCGCCTCCTTATTTGAATAAGTCTCTTGCTATGTAGTCTCCATAACCCTTATCGATATAGGCCTGCAGCACGGCCCGAGCCTCGACGTCATAGGTAATATGGTCATGGACCTCCTGAATCGTGTCGTACTCCTGCAACAAGGCGACGATTAAGTCGCTTGCTGCTTTGGTACTCCACGCAAGAGCGCGGGCCTTATAGGATTTTGCTGTAGGGGCGAGCCATTTGACGTCGCCCTTATCATATCTGCGGCGACTCATACCGACACCTCGCATATAAGGTACTCGGTATTGTTCTCATCGCGGTAGAGGTACGGGTCTATCAGCATAGGCCTCGGTCTTCGGCTTTCAATAAAGGCCTTGGCCGATTGCATACTCAAATAGCCTTCCTGACTGACCTTGCTCGGGTGCGCCTCGGGCGTTACCTGTACGACATAAACCCTCATGACCTCGCCTCCTGCCTTAACTTGAGCAGCTTGCTGAGGGCGCAATGAAGGAAGAAGTCCCGCAGCTCGTCCTCTGTAGTCTCATACTCAGTACGTACAATCAGCGTATAATTCGCGGCGTAACGGCTCCAAGAAACATTGAAGCACATATAGCTGTAGCCCTGCAGGCAGTCCTTGATTGCTACGCACTCGCTTTCAGTGAAGTAGCCGAGCTCGGTAAAAATATGTTCTGTCATGGTCTTGTCCTCCTTATCAGTGAAGCTTGTAGGTGTTGCCCTTAGCCTTAACGAAGTAATGCTTTACGAGCGTGCCGTCGTGGTTTCTGCTCAAAGTGCTGTAGACTTCCTCAATATCAGAAAGACGAACACTCTTGCAGCGGGGCTGTCTCTTTACAAAGGAAAGAACAATGGACTTTGCAGCTTCAGACATAGCGGTTGTTTTCTGAGAGCCGAAACGCTCATGGCGGTTATTCCAACGGGCGTTTTGAAGCATTTGTGCTTTGATTGCTTCCTCGCGGGTACCGTAGAATTTGCTGCCGCAACGGTTTTCACGGCCTACCTGATAAAACCTTTCTTCGTGGATAATCTTAAGAGCGTTATTCCAAATGGTTACCCAGTCGTTTTGGTTGTTCGGTCTGAGCCTGTCGTCCGCTTCGGGCTTGCCGACAATAATTTGAATACCTTCGAGGTTATTGTAGAAACGAGCGCCCGCTTCATAGTCGGTAAAGGTATCGATTAAGACGCGGATAATCTCTTTACCGTCGGTCAAATCGATTTTGCTGATTTCGCCCTGACTGCCGCGCTGCGTAGCGGTGTTGATGTACCAGCCCTCTGCCATATAGCCCGCAACGATTTCGGTGAATCTCTTGTTAATATCCTTGAATAACATGGTTTATCCTCCTTATTCTTTGCGACTCTTGCCGCTTGACATATATAATTATGCCGTGTTTT
>JAJBUU010000051.1 GCA_020860205.1 Oscillospiraceae bacterium
CTGGGTGCTCACATTCTGGGGACCTTTTGCGCTACTTTCATTTTACCGAAAACAATTACAGGTGATTTATCGAAAATTGAAGATTTTCTTATTGCAATTTAACATCGTTGCTTGTTATTTGGCTTTTGGAATTATCAAACAGCATGGGTCTTAACGTGCTTTGCCGCCATTTCCTGAGGTTCGCCGGTGAAATGGGCTAAACTTTGGGCTAAATCCCATCAAAGGCGGACATGGAATTTTGCAGCGCTTCATCGGAAATCTCGGCGTAAATGTCCATCGTCACCTGAATGCTGGAATGTCCCAACATCGTTTGAAGATGCTTTGGCGGAATCGCGTTGCTCTCAACGGCGCGGCTTGCGAAGCTGTGTCTCAATATGTGCGGCGACAAATGTGGAAGCAACAATGGCGGACGGTTTTCCTTATCGGCGGTTTCCGTTTCCGCCTTGTTGTAGCTTTTGGTGATTCGAGTGATTGCGTGGTTGACTACAGAGATGTAAAATGAAAAAGAATTTTAACGGAGACGCGCGAAACTGCGACGATGAGGGGGGGAGCGGAAGCGTCGGGGGCGAAAAGCCCACCGGACGGCCTGCGCGCGAAAAAAAACAAAACGTAGCTTGCGAAAAACACAGGCGGCGCATTGCGCCGCCTATGTCTGGTTTCTGTGTGCTTATTCTGCCGCTCAATCCAGCGAGCTGATGATTTTGCCGATGTACTGTGCCAGCCTGGTCAAATCGCTGGCGTCCACGTTCCCGTCGCCGGTCACGTCCGCATTGACAAGGGAGGTTTCATCCTCCATTGTTTCCACCTTGCCGACGTGCCGCGCCAAAATCGTCAGGTCGCTTGCGTTCACCTCGCCGTCGCCGTTCAGGTCGCCGGGGGTGGAATCGCCGGTTTCATCCTCTGCGCCGGTGCTGTTGTAGTGGATGGTGGCGTCATAAAGCCAATCGTTATAACTGCCAATCTCAATTGCATTCCACTCATCCTCACTGCCGCTGTAGTAGATGTCAGTCAGGCTGCTGCACCAGCCAAATGCACTGCTATCAATGTAGACGGTACTGTTTGGTATTGTCACGCTTGTCAGGCTACTGCAATAATAGAATGCATAACTGCCGATGGACGTGGCGCTGCTTGAAATCGTCACGCTCGTCAGACTGCTGCATTCTGAGAATACACCGTTGCCGATGGACGTGACGCTGTCCGGAATCATCACGCTTGTCAGATTGCTGCATCCGTAAAATGCATAGTCTCCAATGGAAGCTACGCTGTCCGAAATCGTGATGTACGTCAAATTTGAACAATACATGAATGCCCCGTAGTCAACGGAGGTTACGCCGTCCTCAATCGCGACGTCAGTCAGACTGGTGCAGTCCTCAAATGCATAATCACTGATGGAAATCACGCTGCCCGGAATCGTAATGTGCGTCAGGTTGCTGGAACAGAACACATATTCGCCGATGCGGGTCACACTGTCCGGAATCTTAACATTCTGCAAAGTCCGGCAGGAAGCGAATGCATAATCCCATATGCCGGTTACGGTATCGGGGATAGCATAAACGCCATCCGTTTCCTCTCGTCTGGCCGGGTAACAAACCAGTTCCGATTTATCTTTGCAGAACAGTACGCCGTCTGCGGAACAGTACGCCGGATTATCCTCCGAAACCAGAATTTCATCCAGATTTTCAGAAAATGCATAAGATGCAACACCGGTTATACCCGCCGGAATTTCATAGCTTCCGGAAACATCTGCGCTTACTTTTATCAGCCAATTTCCAATATATAGGATACCATTTTCCCAGTTTGTATTATCATTGTAATATGCAGTACCGTCAAATGCGCTGTATCCAATTCTGGTCACGCTATCTCCCATCATGATTTCCGCCAGATGCTCACAGCCTACGAACGCGCCGTTTCCTATTTCAACCACGCTGTCCGGAATGGTGACGCTTGTCAGATTGTAGCAATAATAATAGAACGACCATGCGCCGATGCAGGTTACACCATCCGGAATCACATAAGAAACCGCTTCCCTTCCGGACGGATACCTGACCAGCGTGGATTTGTCCTTGCTGAACATTACGCCATCTTCAGAACAATAATACGGGTTATCCGGAGAAATCTGAATTTCAGTCAGGGCACTGCAATTAGGAAGGAACGGAAAACTGCCGATGTCGGTCACGCCGCTTCCGATGGTCATACTTGTCATCTCAATACAATACGCAAATGCCGCATCACCGATGGAGACAACGTTGTCCGGAATCGCAATGGATGTAAGAGAAACACACTTGTTAAATGCTTTTTCGCCGATGCTGACTACGCTGTTCCCAATCTCCACGTCCGTCAGACTGGTACACCATGAAAACGCATAGTCTCCAATACTGGTTACGCCGTCTTCGATAACAACCGTCGTGATCTCCTCTGCCAGTGAATGCCATGGGGCATTGTTGTCTTCCATCTCCCCTGTCCCGCTGATAGTCAACACTCCGTCTTCCAACACCCATGTTAGGTTTTCCCCGCAGGTGCCGCTCGTTGCATCGTCCGCCAGCGCAGCGGTGGAAAACAGCACGGCCAGACTGAGCGTGAGCAGAAGTACCAACATAGTTTTTAGCTTTTGCATAATAGTTCTCTCCTCTACAAAATCTTCTGAAAATGCTAATGCTATTTTAATCTCTCTTTTTCAAAAAGTCAAGGGCGCTTTTGCACGTTTCGTCGTTGGGGGTGGGTTTCGCTCCTGCCGATTTATGCGGCGGCGCCTTAAAAATAAATGCTGCTGTCCCGAAATCCACGGATTCCGCTCTTGCATTTTGGCACGGCGGGGATTATAATACAAAAAGCGCCGTATAAAATGCGACTGTGGCGGCTGGCGGTCATTTTTGTGCCAGCCGCGCTTTGCCGAAGGATGCGGTGCTGCCTGAAACCTGTTATCGGCTGTGAACGGGAAAATGCCGCCGGAAGGTTCCACTGACAGAGAAGGGCGCCGCACATTTTTTGCGCGGCTGAAAGCGCCCCGGTGGAGCGGACGGCTGTTCGCCCGGAAGCCCCGGCCAATCCCCGGCGGGTGCGCCCGTTAAAGCGCGAAAAGCGCGGCGCTTCGGCGTCGAATGCGGGTGGTACCGCGGAAGGCTCTGTCTTTCGTCCTGTATGCGGGGCGGGGCAGGCTTTTTTATTTTCATTCATCTACAAAAAAGCTACAAAAGGCGAAAGGAAACAAACAACATGAAAGAACGCTTGAAGGAGTTGCGGGAAACGTCTCTTGCGGCGATCCACAGCGCGGAAAACACTGCGGCGCTGGAGCAGCTTCGGGTCAAATATCTCGGCAAAAAGGGCGAGCTGACAGCGCTGCTCAAGCAGATGGGCCGCCTTTCCGCAGAGGAGCGCCCCGTGATGGGGCAGCTTGCGAACGAGGTGCGCAGCGCGCTGGAGGATACGCTGGAACAGTGCCGCATCAGGCTGGAGGAGCAGGCGCTGGCCCGTCGGCTGGAAGCGGAGGCGCTGGATGTGACGATCCCCGGAGAGACGCACACACCGGGTCACCGTCATCCGATGTACATTGTGCTGGATGAAATCGAGCGTATTTTTATCGGTATGGGCTTCTCCGTGTTGGACGGCGGCGAGGTGGAAACCGCGGACTACAATTTTACCAGGCTGAATACCGATGACGCGCACCCTGCGCGGGAGTGGAGCGACACATTTTATTTTACGGAGGACAGCAGCATCCTGCTGCGCACGCAGACATCTCCGATGCAGGTTCATGCGATGGAGAGCCGCACCCTGCCGATCCGCATGATCGCGCCGGGACGGGTCTACCGCAAGGACGAGGTGGACGCGACGCACTCCCCGATGTTCCACCAGATCGAAGGCATGGCCATCGACCGCGGCGTGACGATGGGCGACCTGAAGGGGACGCTGAACGAGGTCGTGCGGCGGCTTTACGGCGAGAACACCGTCACGCGCTTCCGCCCACATCATTTCCCGTTTACGGAGCCGAGCTGCGAGATGGACGTGCAGTGCCACAAGTGCGGCGGGCGCGGCTGCCCCACCTGCAAGGGCGAGGGCTGGATCGAGATATTGGGCGCAGGCATGATACATCCAAAGGTTTTGCAGGGCTGCGGCATCAATACGGACGTTTATTCCGGCTGGGCGTTTGGCATGGGGCTGGAACGGCTGGCGCTGCGGCGCTTCCAAATCAGCGACCTGCGGCTGATTTTTGAAAATGATGTGCGCTTTTTGGAGCAGTTTTGAGGAAGGGGGAGCGGAATCATGTTATTGAGCAGAAATTGGCTGAATGAGTTTGTGGACGTTTCCGATATTTCGGATCACGCCTTTTCCGAAGATATGACCCTGTCCGGCAGCAAGGTGGAAACGGTCGCGCGCCCGGACGCGGAGATCAGCGGCGTGGTCGTGGGGCAGATCCTGGAGATGGTCCGCCACGAAAACAGCGATCATATGTGGGTCTGCCAGATCGACGTGGGCGGCGCGGAGCCGATCCAGGTCGTCACCGGCGCGCAGAACCAGAAGGTCGGGGATTTTGTCCCCGTTGCGCTGCCGGGAGCGTCGCTGCCCGGCGGCAAGGTGATTGAACGCGGGACACTGCGCGGCGTAGAATCGAACGGAATGTGCTGTTCCTATCAGGAGCTTGGTATGACAGACCGGGACTGGCCGCACTCCGTCGTGGATGGGCTGTTCATCCTGAACAGCGACCCGGATTTGGCGGCGGAGGCGCCCGCGCCCGGTACGCCCATCGCCACGGCGCTGCATTTGGATGACAGCGTGGTAGAGTTTGAAATCACGCCAAACCGCCCGGACTGCCTTTCCATCATCGGACTGGCGCGCGAGGTGGCGGCGACGTATGACCGCACGCTTTGGCTGCACACGCCGCCGCGCACGGAAGGCACGGGCGAGATGGAATCGCTGGTGCGCATCGACGATGAAGCGCCCGCACTCTGCCCGCGCTACACCGCGCGGCTGGTCAGGAATGTGAAGATCGCGCCCTCTCCGCTCTGGCTGCGCGAGCGGCTGCGCGCTGGCGGCGTGCGTCCCATCAACAACATCGTGGACATCACGAACTATGTCATGCTGGAATATGGACAGCCGATGCACGCCTTTGACTTCTCCTGCGTGGATGGCGGACACATCATCATCCGCGAAGCGCGCGCGGGCGAGTCCATTCAGACGCTGGACGGGAAGGATCACGCGCTCTCCGCCGGAATGCTTTGCATCTGCGACGAGCACAAGCCTGTCTGCGTTGCGGGCGTGATGGGCGGCGCAAACAGCGAAATTGTCGGGGATACCGCAATGGTGCTGTTTGAGTGCGCCAATTTCAACGGCCCCTCCGTCCGCCGCACCGCAGCGGCGCTGGGGATGCGTACAGACGCTTCCGCGCGTTACGAAAAGGGACTTGACCCCCAGTGTACCGTGCTGGCCGTGGAGCGCGCCTGCGAGCTGGTGGCTCTGCTGGGCGCGGGCGAAGTGGTGGACGGCATGATCGACATCCTGCCCGCCCCACTGCACGAAACCACGCTGGCGCTGGAGCCGGAGAAAATCAACGCCCTGCTTGGCACGGACATTGCACCGGAGGAGATGCGGCGCATTTTGGAGCGGCTGCGCTTTGCCGTGGACGCGGATGATACCGTCCACGTCCCTTCATGGCGCGGCGATGTGGCGCATTATTCCGACATCGCGGAGGAGGTCGCGCGCTTTTATGGTTACAACCGCATTCCCGTCACGCTGCTGCGCGGCGATACCACCTGCGGCGGCTATACGCCGGAGCAACAGACAGAGAGCGCGCTGGGCGAATGCTGCCGTGCGCTGGGCTATGACGAGATCATCACCTATTCCTTTATCAGTCCCGGATGCTATGACAAAATCCGCTGGGTTGCGGACGACCCGCGCCGGGACAGCCTGAAAATTTTGAACCCGCTGGGGGAGGATACCTCCATCATGCGCACCAGCGTGCTGCCGAGTATGTTGGAGATTTTGGCGCGGAATTACAGCTTCCGCAATACAAACGTGCGCCTTTACGAAATCGGACGCATTTATAACCGCCGTCCGGACGGACTGGCCGACGAGCCAAAGGTGCTGGTCTTGGGCGCTTACGGCGGGATGGACTTTTATCGGCTGAAGGGCGCGGTGGAAACGCTGCTGCGCGTCCTGCGCATCCCGGACGTTCGCTTTGCCGCCGAACGGGATAATCCGTCCTATCACCCCGGACGCTGCGCCGTGGTCCTTGCGGCGGATGGCACGGAGCTGGGTGTACTGGGACAGGTGCATCCGCTTGTGGCGAAAAATTATGGTGTGGAGGAGGAGCTTTACTGCGCGGAGCTGCGCTTTGACCGGCTGTTTGCACGCACAGGCGCGACCCCGGTTTATGTGCCGCTGCCGCGGTTCCCGGCGGTCACCCGCGACCTGAGCGTGACCTGCGCGGAGGAGGTCACGGTGGCGCAGCTGGCGGAGGAGATCCGCGCAAACGGCGCGCCCTATCTGGAGCGGGCGGATTTTGTGGAGGTTTATCGCGGTGCGCCGGTGCCGCCGGGACGCAAATCTGTCACCTTCTCGCTCTCCCTGCGCGCGGATGACCAGACGCTCACCGTGGAACACGCAGACGCTGCGATGGCCGCGATCCTCTCCGGACTGGAGCGCACACTGGACGCACACATACGCTGAGTCCCTGCGCGTTGCGGTATCTTCCCGAAAAATGTAACGCAAACGTAATATTTCGCGGCTTTACACGCGCAGATTTTCTGATATAATAGCCATATAGAGGCTGTTATATTGCATAATCGCCGCGGTGAGACGGCATATTCAGATTAACATATAATCAATAATCGTGCCGCGCGAGCGATAAGTGCAGTATTGTCTGCCCCAAAAGCAGAAGAATACATCAGAAAATCTGAAGCGCATCCGCCGGAACAGTCCCGCGGACGGAAAGGAGCCGTTTGAACAATGGAAGACGCAACCATTCGATTTACAACCGTTGACAGCAAGACTGAGATGAAGGAGATTTTGTCTTCCGTTTATAATGCGCTTCTGGTCAAGGGTTACAATCCGATCAACCAGCTTGTGGGTTATATCCTCTCGGAGGACCCCACCTACATCACCAACTACAACGGTGCGCGCAGCCAGATCACCCGCATTGACCGTGATGAGCTGTTGCAGGAGCTGCTTTCCAATTATCTGGGAATATGAAGGCTCGTCAGGCACGGTTCCAGCGGTCAGTTTCAGCGCGGCGTGGGTCGGAAACATAATGAAAATCCCCCGTGAAGTCCCAATGGGGCTCACGGGGGATTTTTTGTATTTTCAGTGAAATGCCTGCGTTCCCGCTGCTGCCTATAGTTCCCCGGCTGCATACAGCAGCGCGGTCAGGGCGGCGACGGGCGCGGTTTCGCAGCGCAGGATGCGCGGGCCGATGCTGCAAAGCGGAAAGCCGATTTTGGCGGCCATATCCGCCTCATATGCCTCAAAACCGCCCTCCGGCCCCGTCAGGATCGCGGCGGAGCGAACGGAAGACGCCCGTGGTTCCAGCACGTCCCGCAGCGGTGTGCGCGTCCCCGTTTCGTAGAGAAAGAGCGGAAGCTCGGTTTTGGCAGCGGCATCCAGCGCCGAAACAAAGTCCGGCACGGCGCGCAGCGACGGGATTACACCGCGCCCGGACTGCTTGGCGGCTTCCTCCGCAATGCGCTGCCAGCGCAGCAGCTTTTTTTCCATGCCCTGCGCGTCCGGCGTGGCCACGCAGCGGTGGCTGCGGAAAAAGACGATTTCCGCAGCGCCGCATTCCGTGCATTTTTGCACGATATAGTCGCTGCGCTCACCCTGCTTGGGCAATCCGGCCAGTATGGTACAGTGCAGTCGCGGTTCCGCCGGACTGGGGACGCTTTCCAGAACCTCCGCCTCCACTTCCTCCGGACTGATGCGCCGGATGGTGCAATGGTGGTCGGTGCGGTCACCGTCACAGACGATGATGCGATCTCCCACGCGCAGACGCAGCACCTTTGCGTGCGCGGCGTTTGCGCCGGTCAGACGCACAGCGCCGTCTGCAATGTTGGCTCCCATGATAAAAAATCTTGCCATGATACGCAGTTCCCCTTTGTCTTTTTCTGCGGTTATGAATCAAAAAGCGTCGTTTCCACGGAACGCGCGGCGTTACGCCATGCTGTCCTCCAGCCGTTTCCCGGCCAGAATGTGGAAATGCAGGTGCGGCACGGTCTGTCCTGCGTCCGCGCCGCAGTTGCTGACAACGCGGTAGCCGCCGGCGGCAAAGCCCTCCTGCGCCGCGATTTTGGGGATGGCGAGCAGACAGGCTGTCGCGGATGCGGCGTTCTCCTCCGTCAGCGCGTTGACAGATGTGATGTGCGTCTTTGGGATCACGAGGATATGCACCGGCGCCTGCGGGTTCAAATCCCGGAACGCCAGTACCGTTTCGTCCTCATAGACCTTTGTGGATGGAATGTCCCCTGCGGCGATGCCGCAGAACAGGCAGTCGTTCATCTGTGTTACCTCCGTTTATTTCTGCTGTTCGAGCTTTTCTTTTACAAAATCGTCTACGATTGCAAGCGCGTTATCGGCTTTCATCACGTCGCCGCCGCCGCCCATCGCGGAATCGGGCCGCCCGCCGCCCTTGCCGCCGCAGACAGCGGTGACAGACTTGATGATGTCCCCGGCGCGGATGCCCTTTTTCACCGCCTCGGCGCCGCAGGATGCGAGGAAGGAGAGCTTGCCGTCGTTGACGGTCGCCAGCACCACAACGGCGTTTCCGGCCTTGTCGCGCATCGTATCGCCCATTTGACGCAGCTTTTCCGGCGCAGCGGCGGGAACCATTGCGGTGACGACCAGCAGCCCGCCGACATTGTGTGCCCCGTAGAGGAAGCGGTCGGTTTCGCCCGCGATCTCCCGCGCCCTGAACTGCTCCAGCGTGCGGCGCAGCTCCCGCATCGTTTCCATGTGCTGTTCCAACCGGGCGATCAGCTCTTCCGGGCGGGTCTTCAGCTCCGCTGCCGCAGTCATCAGCGTGCGACGCGCCTCGTGCATCCCCTCCAGCGTGGCAAGACCGGTTGTTGCCTCGATGCGGCGCACGCCGGAGGCCACGGAGAACTCGTTTGTGATTTGGAATACGCCGACCTTCGCGGTGTTGTCCAGATGTGTGCCGCCGCAAAATTCCACGGAGAAGCCGTCGCCCATGTCCACCACGCGGACGATGTCGCCGTATTTTTCTCCGAACAGCGCGATGGCGCCGCGCTGCTTCGCCTCCTCGATGGGAAGCTCCTCCGTGCACACCGGGTAGCCCGACAAAATCGCACGGTTGACCATTTCGCTGACGCGATCCAGCTCCTCCTGCGTTACGGCGGAGAAGTGGGTGAAGTCAAAGCGCAGGCGGTCTGCCTCCACCAGCGAACCGGCCTGATGGACGTGCTCGCCCAGCACGGCGCGCAGCGCAGCGTCCAGCAGATGGGTCGCGGAGTGGGCGCGCATGATGGCCTGCCGCCGCTCCGTGTCGATGGCGGCGGTCACGGTATCGCCCAGGTGCAGCGCTCCGCCCGATAATGTGCCGTAATGCATATATTTGCCGCCACGGTTTTTCTGTACGTCTGTCACGACAAAGCGTGCGGCTCCAACACGGATCTCGCCGTGGTCAGCGACCTGTCCGCCCATCTCGGCATAAAACGGCGTCTTGTCCAGCACGACGATGGCCTCCACGCCGGGCATCAGCGTTTCCGCGTGCGCGCCTTCCACCACCAGCGCCACGATTTTTGCATCGTCCACCGCGGCGTGGTCATAGCCCACAAACACGGAGGACGGCACTTCGCTGCCGAAGTCCACGTCTGCCCAGCCGAGATCGCCCAGCGCTTCGCGCGCCTTGCGCGCGCGCTCCCGCTGTTCCTCCATCAGCTTTGCAAAGGCTTCTTCGTCCAGCCCAAGCCCCTCGTCCCGCGCCATATCTGCGGTCATATCCACGGGGAAACCGTAAGTGTCGTATAGCTTGAACGCATCCGCGCCGGAAAATGCCGTGCGTCCCTCTGCCTTGCAGCGCGCGAGCATCTCCGCAAAGATATGCATTCCGCCATCCAGCGTGCGGGCAAAGTTTTCCTCTTCCGTGCGGATGACGCGCGTGATGTAGTCCTTCTTTTCGCGCAGATCGGTGTATTCGCCCTCATTTACCGCCACAACGGTTTCCACGATTTCATGCAGGAACGGTTCGTTCACGCCCAGCAGCTTGCCATGGCGCGCGGCGCGGCGCAGCAGACGGCGCAGGACATAGCCGCGTCCCTCGTTGCTGGGCAGCACGCCGTCGCAAATCATGAAGGTAGCCGAGCGGATATGGTCGGTGATGACGCGCAGGGACACGTCCTTTTCGTGGCTCTGCCCGTAGCGCGCGCCGGTCAGGGCGCTGACGTGATTCGTGATCTGCATCACGGTATCCACGTCAAAGAGCGAATCCACGTTTTGGCTGACGACTGCAAGGCGCTCCAGCCCCATGCCGGTGTCGATGTTTTTTTGCTTCAGCTCGGTATAGTTATCGTGGCCGTCGTTGTCAAACTGGGTAAAGACGTTGTTCCAGACCTCAATATAGCGGTCGCAATCGCAGCCGACGGTGCAGCCCGGCTTGCCGCAGCCGTACTCCGGACCACGGTCATAATAGATTTCCGAGCAGGGACCGCAGGGGCCTGCGCCGTGCTCCCAGAAGTTATCTTCCTTCCCAAAGCGGAAAATACGCTCCGGCGGAATGCCGATGTCCTCATTCCAAATCTTCCATGCCTCGTCGTCGTCCTGATAAACGGAAGGGTAGAGCCGCTCCGGTTCCAGACCCGCCCACTCCGGGCTGGTGAGAAATTCCCAGGACCACGCGATGGCGTCCTTCTTGAAATAGTCGCCAAAGGAGAAGTTGCCGAGCATTTCAAAATAAGTGCCGTGGCGCGCGGTGTGACCCACGTTGTCGATGTCGCCGGTGCGGATGCACTTCTGGCAGGTGCAGACGCGGCGGCGCGGCGGTTCCTCCTCACCCTTGAACCACGGCTTCATCGGGGTCATGCCGGCGTTAATCAGCAGAACGGACTTGTCGTTCTGCGGAATCAGGGAAAAGCTGGGCAGGCGCAGATGACCTTTGCTCTCAAAAAATCGCAGGAAACGCTCCCGCAGTTCGTTGACGCTGTAAGATGGATGGGACATATTGTTTTTTCCTCCGTTGCTGTTCTTTCTTTGTTATTATTTGCTTTGCGGAAAAACGAAAAACTCCGCCCCTGCCAACAGCAGGGGCGGAGGAAAATTTCATGCTCCGCGGTACCACCCTGATTTTCCGCCCGGCAAGCCGGACGGCTCCAAGAGACCCGATAACGCGGGTCAGGCGGGACACTCCTCGCGCCCCGGCTCGGAAACGGCAGACCCGTCTGCCGCCGGGAGCTTTTCACCATCCGCTCCCTCTCTGCAAGGCCGCACTTACGGGACTCTTTTCGTCATCGCCGATATTGAACGATTTTATTATAGCGCAAACCCCCGGTTTGTCAATCTTTTTTTGTCCCTTCGACGGGGGCAGCAGCATTCACGTCTCATTTTCGGGCGCGCGGGAGGAGCCTGTTTGACCGCAGGAGTTGAAGCTCCTGCCCGGTTCCGCCGCTGCAAATAAAAATCCACGGCTGCAGCCAGATCAACAAAAATCACGGCTGCTTCTCTGTCCTCTGCGCAAGCAGACCGGAGCGGACGCTCCGGTCTGCTTTTTGCGGTATTCGGATGTCAGCCCAGCGTGAGTACAGCGGAAGCGGTGATTTCGTCTAACTCGGTGCCGCTGTATTCGCCGCGGTAGTCCCATGTGGCGCTGACGGACACCGTGTCGCCGCTGACGGACACCGCCGGAAATTCCACAAGCAGACTTTCCGTCTGTGCGTCCCCGGCCACATTCATCTCCGGAGTGTCCGCGCTGTAACGGACGTCGTCCACGGTCAGCACAAGGCCGCCGGAGAGTCTGCTTGACTGGAAGCCATAAGAAACGGCATAGTAGCTGACGCTGAGCGTCCAGCCGCCGGACGCATCCGGCTCCGCGACCCAGTCAACGCGCAGATTCAGCCCCGTGCCCGTGTCGGAGCGGAAGCTGCCGCTTTGCCGCGTGCGTGTGTCCTCCGGGTCCGCGGACTCCTGCTCCTCCGCCGCGTCGTCTTCGATGGGGGCGCGCGTTTCAAACACGGGCGCTTCTGTTGGCGTGGGGGACGGCGTTGGAGTTGGCGAAGCGGTAGGAGGCGGTGTGGGGGATGGATCCTCAACAGGACGCCCTGTTTCTGTAAAAGTGGGGGCTGCGTCCTCTGCTCCCTGCGTTGCGGAGACATCCTCCGCCGTTCCTGTGGCGGGCGTATCCGCCGCGTCCGGCAGCGTATCCTTCCCGCCGAAAAACAGACGAACGCTGAGGATCGCCACCAGCACAACTACAATCAGCAGCAGTGCGACATAAATTCCGGATCGTTTCACGGCTTCAGGCTCCTTTCTGCGTCACCGTTCCTCCCGGAAGTACGCCAGTCCCAGGCTCTCCGGCGGCTGGTTCTCCTTCTGGTTGCGGGCGGAAACGATGATGAGGACGATGATGGTGACAATATAAGGCAGCATTTTATAAAGCTCCTTGATGGCAAGGTTTGTTCCGGTGGGGATGTAGAGATAGAGGATATAAAGTCCGCCAAAGAGGATGGAGGCCAGCACGCCGACGTTCGGCCGCCAGATGGTGAAAATCACCAGCGCGATCGCAAGCCAGCCACGGTCGCCAAAGGCGTTGTTCGACCAGACCCCACTGGCGTAGTCCATGACATAATACAGCCCGCCAAGTCCGGCAATCATGCTGCCAACACAGGTCGCGCCGTATTTATAGCGCGTAGTGCTGATACCGGCGGCGTCCGCCGTCGCCGGACTTTCGCCCACGGCGCGCAGATGCAGTCCCGTGCGGGTACGGCGCAGCAGGAAGGACGCGGCCAGCGCCAGCACAACGGCCAGATAGGCCATGAACCCATAAGAGAGGAAAATCGTGCCGAACCAGCCGAGATCGGATGCAAAGGGCAGACTTTTGCTGAAATAGGCGCTGGTGGCGGAGAGCGCGATGGACGGAACCTCGCTGCCCGTCAGCCTGATGAGCGAGCCGCCGAAAAAGTTGCCGAAACCGACGCCGAAGGTCGCCATCGCAAGTCCGGTTACGTTCTGATTCGCGCGCAGGGAAACGGTCAGAAAGCAGTAAATCAGTCCCATGAGCAGCGAGCCGAGCAGACAGCAGAGCAGCGGGATCGCAATGGCCGGGAACGCATGGAGCGCTCCGTCTGCGGACTGCTCATAAAAGAACGCGCCGATCACGCCGCTGATCGCGCCGACATACATCACGCCGGGAATACCAAGATTCAGGTTGCCGGACTTTTCTGTCAGCGTTTCGCCGGTCGCGCCAAAGAGCAGCGGAATGCCCTGCACCACGGCGCGCGGTATGAACGATACAAAATCAAACATTGTCGTCCTCCTTCTTTCCGCTCCGGCGGAACTGAACCTGATATGTGATGAAAAATTCGCTGCCGATGATGAAAAAGAGGATAACGCCGGTCAGAATATCGCCAAAGGACTGGTTCAGACCAAAATTTGTGGAGATTTCGCTTGCGCCGCGATCCAGAAAGACCAGCAGGAAGCTCGCAAAAATCATGCCGATGGGGTTGAACTTGGCCAGCCACGAAACCATGACCGCAGTGAAGCCGCGTCCGTCTGCAATGGTGGTGGTGATGGTATGATCGGTGCCGCCAACCAGCAGCAGCCCCGCCACGCCGCAGACCGCGCCGGAGAGCAGCAGCGTGCGCAGTATGACGCGGCTGACCTTGATGCCGACATAGCGCGCGGTGTGTTCGCTTTCCCCCACAACGGAAAGCTCGTAGCCCTGCTTGGTGTAGTTCAGATAGACATACATTCCGATGGTCAGCAGCGCGACGATGAGGATATTCAGCAGGTATTTGTAGCTCCCGATCTGCGGCAGCCAGCCGGCCTCTGTCGCCTGATTGATAATGCCGACCTTTCCCGCGCCCTTTGGCACCTCCCAAACGATGACGAAAAACGCGACGAGCTGCGTGGCGACATAGTTCATCATCAGGGTAAAGAGCGTTTCATTCGTGTTCCATTTTGCCTTGAAAATCGCGGGAATCAGCGCCCATAGTGCGCCTGCGGCGATGCTGGCTGCGGCCATGCAGACGATCAGCAGCGCGTTCGGCAGCGTGTCGCCAAGACAAATCATGCAGGCGGCGCAGGCCAGACCGCCCGCGAGAACCTGTCCCTCCGCGCCGATGTTCCAGAAGCGCATCTTGAACGCGGGCGTTACGGCAAGGGAGATGCAGAGCAGGATGGCAATGTCCTGTCCGAGGATCCAGATTTTGCGCGTGGTGCCGAACGCGCCGTTCCACATGGTGGCGTAGACCTGAAGCGGGTTGTAGTCCGTCATTTGCGTGGTGATAATGGCGCACACCAGCAGCGCCAGCACGATCGCCACGCCGCGGATCAGCCATGCGAGCTGCCACGGCAGCGCCTTGCGCCGGGAAATATGGAACAGCGGTATATTGCCCTGTTTAAGCATCCGTATCACCTGCCAATCGTGTCATCATCATGCCAACCTGGCGTTTGTCGGTTTTCCTGCCGTCCACAATGCCGCTGACCTTTCCGCCGCAGAGCACCAGAATCCGGTCACACAGCTCCAGCAGAACATCCAGATCCTCTCCAACGTAAATCACGGCAACGCCGCGCTCCTTTTGCCGGTTGAGCAGCTCATAAATGGTGTAGGAAGCGTTGATGTCCAGCCCACGGACGGCGTAAGCTGTCAGCAGGACGGTCGGGTCGGAGGAAATTTCGCGTCCGACCAGCACCTTCTGTACGTTCCCGCCGGACAGACGGCGCACCGGTGTGTTCACGCCCGGCGTGTTCACGCTCAGCTCACTGACGACGGCTTCCGCCAGACGCCGGGGCGTGCGGCGGTCTACGAAGGGGGAGCGTCCCCGCCGATAGGAACGCAGCATCATGTTGTCTGTCAAATCCATGCTGCCGACCAGTCCCATGCCCAGCCGATCCTCCGGGACGAAAGAAAGGGACACGCCCTTTGCGGCGATGCTCAGCGGGTCGCGCCCAACCAGCTCGTCCCGCGTGCCGCCGTCCTCCACATAACAGATGCTGCCGTGTTCCACGGTTTGCAGTCCGGCGATGGCCTCCAGAAGCTCCTTTTGCCCGCAGCCGGAGATGCCCGCAACGCCCAGTATTTCCCCCGCGTTTGCGGTGAAGGAAACGCCGTCCAGCTTCAAAACACCGTCCACGCTGCACACGGTCAGGTCCCGGACCTCGACGCGCGGCTTTGGATCAATCGGCTCTGTGCGCTCGATATTCAGCGTTACGCTGTGGCCGATCATCATGCTTGTCATTTCTGCCGCGTTGGTCTGCGCGGTTATCATATCCCCGACAAACTGTCCGTGCCGCAGCACCGCCACGCGGTCAGATAGATCCTCCACCTCATGCATCTTGTGAGTGATGATGACGATGGCCTTGCCCGCGTCGCGCATATTGCGCAGCACAGCGAACAGTTTGTCTGTTTCCTGTGGGGTCAGAACGGCAGTCGGCTCGTCCAGAATCAGAATATCCGCGCCGCGATAGAGCACCTTGACGATCTCAACCGTCTGCTTTTGGGAAACGGACATATTGTAGATTTTTTGTGCCGGGTCCACCTCAAAGCCGTAAGCGTCGCAAATATCGCACACCTTTTTCGATACGGCGGCCATATCCAGCCGTCCCGGTTCGTTCAGACCAAGCACGATATTTTCCACTGCGGTGAATACGTCCACCAGCTTGAAGTGCTGGTGGATCATGCCGATACCGAGCGAGAGCGCGTCCTTTGGGGAGCGGATGACGACCTCTTTTCCGTCCACAAAAATCTGCCCCTCGTCGGGGAAATAGATACCCGAAAGCATATTCATCAGCGTGGTCTTGCCGCTGCCGTTCTCTCCCAGCAGCGCCAAAATCTCCCCGCGATAAATATCCAGCCAGACATGGTCGTTGGCCAGCACCGTGCCAAACGACTTGCTGATATTCCGAAGCTGCACCGCAGCCTCCACCGAATTACCCAAGCTCCCTCGCCCCTTTTCAGAAAAGATAAAGACCATAAAGGCGGCGCCGCGTCATCCGGTAAGCACGGATCGCGCGGAAATTTTTCGCCGCAGGTTCGCTGCAAAAAGTCGGAACCCCACAGGGGAGGCTCCGCGCTTTTTGCGCCCTGCTCTGCCGGAAAGTTTCCGTGCGACGCCGCAGCCCTCCTCGTACGGTGCTGCCGAAAGAAAAAACTGCGCAAAGCGGTGCGGCGTGCGTGCGCCGCGCCGCCTTGTGCAGCATACGGGATCAATGCAGGATCATAAAATCAGGATGGCGCGGCATCAGAACGCCTGGTCGAGCAGGGTAATGCCGTCGATCTGGATGTCAAAGTATGGCGCAGAGCGGTACTCGGACTCGTGGAAGTAGCCGTCGGAGATGGCCTGCGTATCGGCGGTGTAGTCCGCGTCGGTATCCACATCGGCCTGATAACCGGCGAGCGTTTCGCCGTCCACGGTGAAGGTGCTGGTATCAAAAACGTGCAGACTGCCGTCGAGCAGCGCGGCGCGCACTTCCTCCAGCGCTTCGGTGGTACCGGCGGCGGCGACGGCCTCGTTCACATCGGTCAGGACAACGGAGCCGCTCTCGATCGTACCCGTCCAGTCCGCAGCAATCTCCTCGCCGGAGATGACGCAGCCGATCATATACTCAAAATAAGGCGCCCAGTTGATGCGGGAGGAGATGATGAAGGTATTCGGGCAGGCGGAAATGGTGCTGCCGTTATAGGAGACGTTGGGAACGCCGGCAGTCTCGCAGGCAGTCGGCGCGCCCATCGAGTCGGCGTGCTGGCTGATCAGCTTGCAGCCGTTCTGGATGAGCTTGTTCGCGCCCTCCTTCTCGGCGGTTTCATCATACCAGGAACCGGTGAAGGTGACCTCCATCGTGGCGGACGGGCAGACGGAACGCGCGCCGAGGAAGAAGGAGGTGTAGCCGGAGATGACTTCCGCGTAAGTGAACGCGCCGACATAGCCGATCTTGGCCTCGTCCTCCGTGATTTCGCCGGTTTCGATCATTTCATTGAGCTTCATGCCCGCGGCAACGCCCGCAAGATAGCGCCCCTCATAGATGGAGGCAAATGCGTTGTGGTAGTTGCTCAATCCCTCGGTGTGGGCGCGGGTACCTGTTGCATGGCAAAATTCCACATCCGGGAATTCCTTTGCGGCCTGGATCATATAGTCCTCATGGCCAAAGCTGTCCGCAAAGACGATGTCGCATCCGTCGTCCACCAGCTCGGCGGCGGCGTTGTAGCACTCCTGACCCTCCGGGATGTTGGTGCGCAGGACATACTCCACACCCAGCGTATCACAGGCTTCCACTGCGGCGTCGATAAAGTTCTTGTCATAAGTGGAGTTTTCATCGTGCAGGAAGATGAAGCCCACCTTTACATCCGCTGTGGTTGCCGCTGTGTCGGAACCGGTTTCGGTTCCCGCTGCCGCGCTGCCGGATGTTTCCGTTTCCCCGCTGGACGTGCTGCCGCAGCCCGCGAACAGGCTGAGCGCTAGCAGCATAGCGAGCAGGATCGAGATGCTCTTTTTCATTTTTGTGTTTCCTCCGTGATTTTTATTATACCATATAAAAATATATAGTATGCGATTATGCGGGATCGCCCGCGCGGGAAACGGTATCAAACACCAGATTCCCGTTCTCCATGCTCCGGATACAGGCCAGCGATTCCACGCGAATACCCTGCGTGCGCAGCCTGTCCCCGCCGTTCTGGAAGCGTTTTTCGATTGCGACCGCCGCGCCGACCAGCGTGGCGCCTGCGGCGTCCACCAGCGCGATCAGTCCGCGCAGCGCGGCGCCGTTTGCCAGAAAATCGTCCACCAGCAGCACGCGGTCGGCAGGGAGCAGATAGTCGCGGCTGACCATGATGGTATAGTCTGTGCCGTGGGTGAAGGAGTGCGCCGTTGCGGAAAATACATTGCCGTCCACATTGCTGGTGCGGTGCTTTTTTGCAAAGAGCATCGGGACGCCCATCTCCATCGCGGCAGCAGCCGCAATGGCAATGCCGCTGGCCTCGATCGTCAGGATCTTGTTCACGCGCTCCGCCGCGTAAAGCCGCGCAATTTCCCGCCCGATTTCGCGCAGGAACGCCGTGTCAATCTGCTGATTCAGGAAAGAGCCGACCTTGAGGATGCCGCCGGGCAGCACCGTCCCTTCCCGCAGGATTTTTTCCTCCATCTGCCGCATAGCGCGCCTTCCTTCCGTGAATCAGACTGCCGGAGTGCATACAGAGAACCCGAAAAAAGCGAACGGCAGACTCTTTTATCAGAAAGTCTGCCAATCCCCGACGTTCCGGCCTAAACCGGCTGTAAGGCTGCGTACCGAGGGTTCAAGTCCATACCGGCAAGCTGTCGAAAATAAAATTGTGAATATATCGTAAACGAAATTTCCCCACTTGTCAATCTCAAACAGGCGGCGCAGCGCTTTTTTGTAGAAAAATGCAAAATAAACGCGACAAAATATGAGGCGGCTTGTGAAAATCACGGTACAGCCTTCAGTCCTCGAACGGCGCGTCCGAAGCGAAATATTTTGTAAAAAGCTTTCCCACGCATTGCCGCGCTTCGGCGCAAAACGCGCTGTAGCTGTTCATCAGCGCGTGACCGTGTTCCGTCAGGGTGGAACAGCCTCCCGTCCGGCCGCCCTGCTGGCTCTCGATCACCGGTTGGCCAAGCTGCTGCTCCGTTTGAAAAATCAGCTTGCGTCCCT
This sequence comes from Oscillospiraceae bacterium, assembly GCA_020860205.1. GTDB lineage: Bacteria > Bacillota > Clostridia > Oscillospirales > Oscillospiraceae > RGIG7114. The sequence continues at coordinate 18,817 of JAJBUU010000051.1, forward strand.
TGCTGTACGAAATCCCCATCAGCCGACAGGCTTCCGAAAGAGAACCGGTTTCCTCTGTCAGACGCAGGAGCTGGTGGGTCCCAGGCCCGTAAAACGCGCGCTCGCAGCGCAGGAGGATGCGCAGGTCAAAGTGCATGGCCGCAAGGTCATGCTCCGCGACCAGGCGGGAGCATCCCGCCTCGTTGCCAACATCGGTCAAAACGCCCGCATCCTCCACGGAAACGCGGTGCAGCGGCACGGCGGCTGCGGCGAGCGCATCCAGAAGCCGCGCTTCTCCATTGTAATAGAGCACCGACTCAAAGTACGCCGCGTCCAGCAGCATCGGATAACCGATGCTGCCATGCAGCGTGGGGACGCATACCCCGGTTTCCGCCATCGACATCAGCTGCCGCACGGTTTCCACTGAAAAGAGCGGCACATCCACGCGGGAAATCAGCGCGGCAGTGCATTTGCCATGCAGATAGGCAAGACCCAGCCGGACGTTGTCGAGCATCCCGGCGTTTCTGCTGCCGTGCAGAAATTCCAGACTCATATGCGAGGCCAGCTTTTCCACCTGGCTTTTTTCCTCCTCGCAGACAACGACGATGCGTTCCACGCCTGCCATTTGGAACACCAGCGCGATGCGCTGGATGGCGGAGATGGTGCCAAGCTCCTTTTCCGGCTCAAAATCGCTCTGATCCGCGGTTCTTCCCGCGGCGATGATCAACGCGGCCTTCATGTGGACTGCTTCACGGCGTCCGGCGCGTCGGCGATCCAGTGGGCGGTGTCGCCTTTCCGCCCCCAGACGCAGTAGTAGAGGACGAATGTGAGGAGCGAAAGCACCGCACCTGCATAATAGATCACACGGTAATTCTCGCCGCAGAGGGTGGCGACGCTGCCGAGGATCATCGGGCCGAAGCCAAGACCGACGTCGCACAGCAGAAAGAACGAGGCCACAGCATAAGAGCGGCGGCGTGGGTTGACATGGCTGCAAATGATGGCGTTATAGCAGGAATTGAGCGTGCCGTAGCCGAGCGCGCAGCCGATGGCACAGAGTACCACGGTGAGCGCGCAGGGCTTCCATGCCACCAGAAACAGGCCGATTGCCTGCGTAAACGCGCCGGGATAGCAGACGATGTTGTCCCCGCGGCGATCCTGCAGCTTGCCCGCGATTGGGCGGACAAGAATGACGACTGCGGCGTAAATCAGATAAAAACAGGAAAAGATGGCCTCCAGACCGACTGTTGGCGCGTATTCCGCGGAATAGTCCATGACGGCGACATAGCCGATGGTCATCAGGCCGACGCAGCAGGCAACGGGGAGGGACTTCACATCCAGCAGACGGTTGACCCCGCGCAGCATCCGCGCCGCGCCGGTCGGCTCGCCGAAGGTATCGGCGGGAACGGTCACGAGCGAGATGAACAGCAGCGTCAGGCAGGAGAGAACGCAGGCCGCGGCGAAGCAGCCGCTGTGTCCGAAGGCGTTCAGGATCCACTTGCCGAGAAACGGCCCCAGCGCGACGGGCAGAATGGAGGAGAGTGTGAAGTAACCGGTCGCCTCCGCATAGCGGGACTTCGGATAGGTCGAGGTGCTGACGGTGAACATCACGTTATTGGTCGCGCCGAAGCCAAGCCCGTGGATGAAGCGCAGGACGATCAGCAGCGGCAGACTGCCGACAAAGAAATAGCAGCAGCAGGCCAGCAGGTGCAGCGCGGCAGTGCAGAGCGCCACCTTTTTCCAGCCGAAGCGTCCCAGCGCGCCGCTGGACCAGAGGCGCGAGAAGATACCGCCGACAGCGTACATCCCGGAAACAACACCGGCCAGAAACACGGTCGCGCCAAAGGCGGTGGCGTATTCCGTCAGCGTACTCATCAGCATATACATGACCATGCCGAGACAGAACTGCGCGAAAAACGCCGCGCAGTAGTTGCGGGAGAAGATTTTTTCCTTCATGAACAGAACTCCTTTGCATCGTGAAAGTGGGGGAAGGGCGGTCTATCTATAAAAAATTGATAGAAGTGCGAAAAGGCACATTGCAGGATTGCTCTGCAATGCGCCTTTTGAAAAAAGGAAGGGAGAAAAGAAACAGTCATTTTATAGTCGTCCGCGGTTTGGCGGACGCAAGGCAAATCTGCGCTGCAACATTGCGGGTCGGTTCAAATTGGCACTGTTTTCAAAAGCGAATCGTTTTCAAAAACATATCGTTATAGAGAGTGTAACACGTTTTTCCGTCGATGTCAACAGGAAATTCACTTTTTTTGCAGCGCCGCGCTTCTTTGCCGTGTTGGCAGTGTCAGTTTTCCATCTGCCGTCCCAGAAATCCCGCGACCATCTGCGCAAGTTTTTGTTCCAGCTCTCCGCCATGGGAAGCCGCCGTTTCCCGTTCTGCGACAAAGAGAACGCAGCCGATCACGTCGCCTGCGGACAGAATGGGCGCGGCCACGGAAACGGCCATATGGTCATCCTCCTCTAACACGGGCAGCGGAGCCGCGTTCTCGCCGCCGCTGTAAAGCCCGCGGTTTTCCATGACCTGTTCCAGCGCCGCACTGATGTGTTTTTCCAGCAGGTCGCGTTTGCCGGTCCCGGATGCGGCGATCACGTTGTCTCGGTCGCAGATCGCCGCCGTCATCCCACTGGTCTTGTGCAGGCTCTCGCAAATCTGCTCCGCACAACCGCTCAGTTCTCCCATTAACGAATATTTCTTAAAGATGACTTCCCCGTCCTTCTCTGTGAAAATCTCCAACGGGTCGCCCTCCCGGATACGCAGTACGCGGCGTATCTCCTTGGGAATCACGATCCGTCCAAGGTCGTCGATCCGCCGCACGATTCCAGTTGCTTTCACGTTATCAAAACCCTTTCTTTGCTTTCAGGCGGCGCCGCAGCGCGAGGGATGCGCCGCCGCCTTTATATCTCGTTGTTTCATCATGCGCGTCACCGCGCGGTTCCTTCATAGTATCCGCAGTTCACAGGAAGTTATTCTATCTGTTCCCGATGTTTGCCGGATGGACAGAACACCATTATTTGGCGAAAAATGCATTTTTTTACGAAAAACGGCGGCCCGCTGCGCGATGCAGCGGGCGTGACGCAGGGAGGCCGCGTTTTCCCGCTGCGTTGCCGCAGAGACGGGAACGTTTATTTTTAAGGCAGCGCCGCATAAATCGGCGGGAGCAACCAATTTTTCCGGCGCGGGGCCGGGTTTCGCTGCTGTGGGCAGGATTTCGCCGTCGCAGGAGCGGAACCTGCCCACTCCTGTACATTGCGGTCAGCCGGAGCGGGCAAAAATTTACCTGTATTTTCAGAAATGTGCGAAGTACGGAAAAAATCACATCTGCGGCCACGGGTGCTTATACTGGCTTACGGGCAGAGCGCCCGTGGAAGGGTGTGAAGCAAAAAAATGCTGCAATGCATACTCCGGGCCGCAGCAGGCACCGGATTTCCGTTCCTGATGACAACACTGGGCGCGGCGGTTGTTTTTCTGTTCAGGGAAACGCCGCAGCCGCGGTTCCAAAAATGCATGATCGGCTTTGCAGCCGGAGTGATGACCGCCGCCTCAATTTGGAGCCTGCTGCTGCCGGCCATCGAACGGGCGGAGCAGAGCGGACGCGCGCCCAGTTGGCTGGTGGCCTCCGCCGGAATGCTCTCCGGCGTGATGTTTCTGGCAGCGCTGGACGCGCTGCTGCCCCGCCTGCGCTGCGGCGGCGCGCGCGGCGGCGACCAGCAGAGCGCGCTGTTGATGGCGGCGATCACGCTGCACAACATCCCGGAGGGGATGGCGGTGGGGCTGGCCTTTGCGCTGGCCGGCGCGGGGGACGGCCTGATGGCTGCGGCCGCGCTGGCGCTTGGCATCGGCATACAGAATTTTCCGGAGGGCGCGGCGGTTTCGCTCCCGCTGCGGCAGTCCGGCTGTTCCCGGACGCGCGCCTTTGTCGGCGGAATGCTCTCCGGCGCGGTGGAGCCGGTGGGCGGGATACTGGTGGTGCTGGTGGCTGCGGCGGGGCAGACCGTCATGCCGTGGTTGCTCAGCTTTGCCGCGGGCGCGATGCTCTATGTCGTCGTGGAGGAGCTGGTGCCACAGGCACATTCCCGCGCCGGAACCTGCGGCTTTGTCGGGGGCTTTCTGGTGATGATGGTGCTGGATATTGCGCTGGGTTAGGCGCGGTCAGCCCTCCAGCCGGAAAATGCGCGCGGCGTTGCCGCCCATCACAAGCGCGCGCTCGGCTTCGGTGATGTCCAGCGACTTCAGAAACGCCACGCCGTCCGGCATCCAGTTATAAAACACGGGGAACGAGGAGCCAAACAGGATGTGATCCGCGCCGCAAATCTCGATGGCGCTTTCCACCTGCTTCTTTCCCCATGTGTGCGGGTGCGTCGCCTCAAAATAGAGGTTCTCATGCAAAAAGCGGAGGATGCGCTCCCGGTCGTTTGTACTCAGGCGCTGCATGGATTCCTCCCGCGTGGACTTCGGCGGGACCATCGCCTCATAGTTGGCGTACCAGCAGCCACCCAGCATGGTATGGACAAAGCGCAGATTTGGCAGCTCGTCAAACAGTCCGCAGAACAGCTCGCGCCCCACGGCGATGGACTGGTCTATCACGCGCCCCAGCAGACGGCGCAGGTTGGTGAACTCATAGATTTTCTGCCACTGCACGGGGAGCGGGGTGTGGCGCACATAGACGGGAATATCCAGCCGACTGATTTCGCGCAGCATGGGACGGAAAGCCATGTCGTCCAGATACAGTTCCCCGTAGTGGCAGGCAAGCTGCACGCCGCACATTCCAAGCTCCCGGATGCAGCGCTCCAGCTCATAAAAATTTTCCTTTGCATCCCATGGCGGCACGGTGGCCACGGCAACCAGCCGCCCGTTGGAGCGCGCGCACTGATCCGCCAGATCGTCGTTGACCAGCTTGCAGGTCTTTACATCGAGCCACTCCTGCCAGACGGGCAGCTTGATTATGCCGACATCCACGCCGCACTCGTCCATCGCGCGCAGCTTGGCCTCCAGGGAATAGTCGCCCTCTACATAGTTCAGGTTCTGGCAGCCCTTTGGTTTTTCCACGATCATTTGTCGCGCGCCCTTTTCCGTCTGCCCCACATAAGCGATCTCGCCATAGCCGTGCGGAACGCTGGACAAAAAGCCGTTCAGGAGCCGCGGGTCGTCGTAGAGTGCCTCCGGAACATGGTCGATACAGGTATCCACAATCATGGGTCGTTCCTCCGTTCCATATATTTTTTGTGGTTTTGGTTCCGTGCGGTTCCGGCGTTTGACGCTGCACGATCCGGGCTTCAACGCATCGAACGACCCGACCTCATGAAACCTGTGTAAATTGTAAGGCGCTGCGCCTGAAAATGCAAATCAAGATGCGCCGGGCGTATTTCCAAATTGGAAAGCCGTCTGCCTGCGTCCGGCGGCGTATGACAAACAGGCTGCGTCGCCCCCAAACAGGGGATGGCGCAGCCTGTACGTCGGTATTTCGCGTTATGCGGCGGGGAAGGTCACGGTGAAAGCGGAGCCTTTGTCCGGCACGCTCTCCAGCGCGATGGCGGCATGATGCAGCAGCGCGCCGCGCTTGACGATGGAAAGACCAAGCCCGGTCCCGCCGGCGGCTTTGGAGCGGCTTTTGTCCACCTGATAGAAGCGTTCGAAGATACGCTCCTGGTGTGGCTGCGGGATGCCGATCCCGTCATCCTGCACCGTCAGCGTCACGCTGCCGGGGGACGGTTCCACGCTTATGGTCACATGGCCGCCCGCATGGTTATAGCGGATGCCGTTGTCGCAAAGATTATAGATGATGCTGTAAAGCACGGACGGAATGCCGCGCAGGGGCGCGCTTTCCCCTTGCAGGCGCAGCGTCACCTGTGCCGCCTCCGCGGTGGATTCCAGCGAATCGATCGCGTTCTCCGCAATGCGGTAGAGGTCGGTATCCTCCCGTTGCATTCCGCCGCCGTTGTCCAGCGCGGTCAGGTCGATGATGTCCTCCACCAGCTTCGTCATGCGCTGGGATTCCGCGCGTATTTTTCCGGCAAAGGGGCGGACATCCGTATCCCGCACCATGCCGTTTTCCAGCAGCTCCGCATAGCCGGAAATGGCGTGCAGCGGCGTTTTCAGCTCGTGGGAGGCGTTTGCGGTGAACTCCTGCCGGATCAGCGAAGTGCGTTCCAGCTTTTCCTGGTCGCTTTTCAGTTGGGTCTGCTGCTCCTCCAATCGGCGCAGCAGCGGCGCGATTTCCCTGTAGTCCGGCTCGTCCACATAGCGGAGCGGGTGATCCAGATCCAGCGCGTTGATCGGCTCCACGATTTTTTTGGAAAGCCGGTAGGCCAGCAGAAAGGAGAGCGCCAGCGCGAACAGGATCACGACGCAGATGAGGGGCAGGAAGCCGAGCAGGAGCGTCCAGACCGCCGCCTGACGGATGGATAGCCGCAGCACGGTGCCGTTGGGGAGCAGTTGCGCCGCATAGAGCTGCTTTTCCGAAAGGGTGGCGGAGTAGCGGCTGCTCTCGCCATAGCCTTCGGCCAGCGCAGTCTGCACCTCCTCACGCGCCAGGTGATTTTCCATGCTGCTCTCGTCCGCGGCGCTGTCATACAGCACGGAGCCGTCCGATGCGATCCATGTGACGCGGTAATTTTCCGCCTCCAGCGCCTGTTCATCGCCGCTGCCGGTAAAAAAGTCCATGCCGCAAATCGCCGCGCCGCGCGCGGCAAGCTGCGTTTCGATTTTCAACTGGTTGACCTGCACGGCGGAAAAATAGGAATAACACAGTCCCAGTATCAGCGCCAGCGACACGGCGAACACGGCCAGCGCGGCGCTCCAGACGGATTTGAAAATTTTATTGCTCATGACGCTCCTCCATCCGATAACCGACGCCGCGCACCGTGCCGATCATCCCGCCGCGCGCGCCGAGCTTGGTGCGCAGTGTGCCGATGTGTACGTCCACGGTGCGGGTCTCCCCGATGAAATCCATCCCCCAGACGGAGGAGAGAAGCTGCTCCCGTGTGAATACATGGCCGACATTCTCCATGAAGAGCTTCAGCAGCTCGTATTCCTTTAATGTCAGCGTGACCGGACGTTCATCCACCGTGACAAGATGCTTTGCCTTGTCTATGGAAATGCCGCCGTATTGCAGCAGCGGCTGCGATTCTCTGGGCGCGGCGCGGCGCATCACGGCCTTGATGCGGGAAACCATTTCCATCATGCCGAAGGGCTTGCTCAAATAGTCGTCCGCGCCGAGATCAAGCCCAATCACGCGGTCGTATTCCGCGCCGCGCGCCGTAGCCATGATGACGGGAATCTGCGCCGTTGCGGAAACGGCGCGGAGCTTTTTCAGGATGGAGATCCCGTCCTCGTCCGGCAGCATGATGTCCAGCAAAATCAGCTGTGGATAAGGCTCCTTCATCGCCGCCCAGAACTGGGCGCCGTTTTCAAAACCTGCGGCCTCAAATCCGGCCACCGAGAGCGTGTAAAGCATCAGGTCCCGGATGCTGCTCTCATCCTCTACACAATATATCATACCAATCCGCTCCTCCGTTTCTTCAGACACCGCCGCGTCATTCGGCCCTCGCGTCCGGCGGAAAATACCCGTCCAACGCAGCAGGCGCATTCAATACAATGTTTTCTTAACTTTTTCTTTTGCAGACAGGATACCGCGGGATTGTAAGCGCAGTTACCTGCAAAATGTAAAATCTGCGTAAAATCTCCCGCCTGATGCACTATAACAGCTTTTACCCGAACTGTCAAACCCCACAGGCGTATAAAAGACGGGCGGCGACGACTTCCTTTCCTTGCGTGAGGAAAGTAAGCAAAGGTGCGCCCGAAGGGAAACCCTTACGGCGGCGCGTTCCTTGCGCCGCCGTAAGCCCCCTTCTCCAGGCGCGTCTTTGCCTGCTAAGTGCCCTGTGGGTATTCGCCGCGTCGGGAAAGCAGGTCGCTCTCGCAGGAGCGAAACCCTGCCCCGTGCCTTCGCCTGCTTTCCTTGTGCAAGGAAAGCAGGTCACTCCTGCCGATTTATGCGGTGCTTTCTTAAAAATAAACGCTTTCACCCTGAACCTTTGGACAAAAATGCTTGCTTTTGCCGGAAAATTCCGGTATCCTGTTGACAGGAGCCGCGCGGTTTGGCGCGCGGCTGAGCAGGAGGCGGTACAGGATGAACGAACAACTGCTGCGCTATGCTGTTGCGCACGGCTTTTTGGAGCAGGCGCAGGCAGACGCGCTTTGGCAGGAACACGCGCGGAGCGGAAAGAGCGTCCGGGAGCTGCTCCTGGAGGACGGTGTGTTCTCGGAGGAGCAGATGCTGGAGGCGCTGTCCGATGTGGCGCGCATCCCGTCCGTTCGGCTATACGAAACGGCGATTCCCGCCGTGGTGCGGGAACTGGTGAAGCCGGACATCCTGCGTGCGCACCTGATTTTTCCGTTCGCCTTTGACCCGGAGGATGACGGGCTGCTCTGCGTGGCGCTGAGCGATCCGGCCAATATGAAAGGGCGCGACATGGTCGCCATTGCCAGCGGATACCGTGTGCGTCCGTTTCTGACAACGGCGGAGGACATCCTTTTGGCGATCGACCGCTGCTATGGCCCGGAGGAGGTGGAGGGCGCCACGGCGCTTTACGCACCACAGGAACGCTCCGCTGCGGAACAGGCGCTGCAAAGCGAGATCAACGCCTCTCCGGTCGTGGTTCTGGTCAACTCTCTGGTGGAGCAGGCGGTGCGCCAGCGCGCATCGGATATCCATGTGGAGCCGGGAACGTCCCGTGTGCGTGTGCGCTATCGGGTGGACGGTCTGCTTTACACAACAGCGGAATACGACCTGCGTCTGCTCCCGGCGATTGTGGCGCGTATCAAGGTGATGAGCGGGCTGGATATTTCGGAAAAGCGTCGCCCGCAGGACGGGCATTTTTCCACGTTTGCAGGGCGCTGGGAATATGATGTGCGTGTATCCGTCCTGCCTGTGACGGGCGGCGAAAAATGCGTTCTGCGTCTTGCGCGGAAAAAGGCGCTCTATCGCAGCAGACAGGCGCTCGGCTTTTTGCCGGAGGAAATGCGGAAATTTGACCGGATTCTGCTGCGGCCAAACGGGCTTGTGCTGGTGACGGGGCCGACCGGTTCCGGAAAGTCCACCACGCTTTATACTGCGCTCAGCGAGCTGAACCGCGACACGGTGAACATCGTCACGGTGGAGGACCCGGTGGAGGCCGGACTGGATGGAGTGAACCAGGTGCAGGTGAACCCAAAGGCGAACCTGACCTTTGCCAACGCGCTCCGCTCCATTTTGCGACAGGACCCGGACATCATCATGGTGGGCGAGATCCGCGACGGGGAAACCGCATCCATCGCGGTGCAGGCCTCCATCACCGGACATCTGGTCGTGAGCACGCTGCACACGAATGACACGGCCAGCAGCGTGACGCGTCTGTTGGATATGGGCGTGGAACGCTATTTGATCGCGGACGCGCTGGCCGGGATCGTGGCACAGCGTCTGGTGCGGCGGCTTTGCCCCAACTGCCGCCGCCGCTGCGCGCTGCCGCCGGAAGCGGCGGCGCTTTTTGCGCTGGAGCCGGGGGAGACGGCACAGGTTTATGAGCCGGTTGGCTGCAAAAAGTGCAACGGTACCGGCTATTATGAGCGCGTCGGTGTTTATGAGGTCATGGAAATCACACCGCGCCTGCGTGCGCTGATCGCGGCGGGCTGTACGGCAGATGCGCTGCGGGAGGCTGCAACGGAGGCGGGGATGCGCACGTTGCAGCAGAACGCCCGCCGACTGGTGCTGGACGGCGTGACCTCTCTGACCGAAATCAAACGCATCAGCATTCCCGGCACGGAGGAGCAGCGAACGGGGCTTCCGGGTGCGGAAACGGGCGGCGCGCAATGACAGTTTATCGCTACGAGGCGGTCAACCGAAAGGGCGAATACATCCGGGACAGCATGGAAGCTGCGTCGCCGGAGGCGGCCAGAGCCTCTCTGCGCAGCGTGGGTTATACGGTCGTGCGGCTCCGTCCGCGCGGGCAGTCCGTGCGTCTGCGCTCCGCGCTGCGTTCCGCAAAGCCTGCGCCGGAGGATATGGCAATGCTCTGCCACCAGACCGTTTCGATCCTCCGGGCAGGCGTTCCCGTTTCCGAAGCGTTTTCCCTGCTGGCGCGGCAGACGGAAAGCCGGGCGCTTGCCGCCGTGCTTCGGATGGTGCATTCCGATTTGGAAACCGGACGCGCGCTTGCCGATGCGATGCGCCGCCATCCGGCGGTCTTTTCCGAGATGTTTGTCAGTCTGGCCGCAGCTGGGGAGGCGTCCGGTACGCTGGAAAATACCTTCCGGCAGATGGCGCGCTATTTTGAAACCAGTTCCGGCGCCCGCAGCGAGCTGCGGCGGCTGATGATTTATCCATGCTTTCTGTTCGCGGTGATGCTTGCCGTGCTGGCCGTGATGATGCTGCAAATCATCCCGTCCTTTTTGCAGACCTTTGATGAGCTGAATGTTGAGCTGCCCGCGCTGACGCGGGTGGTTGTGGCGGCTGGCGAATGGCTGGGAGACTGGTGCTGGGCGCTTGGTGCAGGCGCGGCGCTGACAGTCATCGCTGCCGTGTTGTTCCGGCGGACGGAGAACGGACGCCGCTGCTTTGACGCGGCGGCGTGCCGCCTGCCCTTTCTGGGCGCGCTGACCGTGCGCGCCGCCGTGGCTGCGTTCTGCCGCACGCTCTCGCTGCTGCTTGCCTCCGGGCTGACGCTGCTGGATGCGCTGGAGCTGGCTGCGGGAAGCATGGGAAATGTCTGCTTTGCGGAGGCCGTGCGCCGGGTGCGCGGTCTGGTGGCGGAAGGCTGGCTGCTTGGCGCGAGCCTGCGGGATGTGCGGCTGTTCCCTCCGGTGGTTTCCGGCCTGGCCGGAGTGGGGGAGGAAAGCGGCGATCTTGCGGGGATGCTGGAAAAGCTGGCCGACTATTACGATGCAGAGGTGCGGAACACGACCCATAAGCTGCTTGCGCTGTTGGAGCCGGCCAGCATCCTGTTCATGGCCGTGCTTGTGGCGATCCTCGTGTTTTCCATCTTCCTGCCGATCCTCAGCATGACCAGCGCTTACGACCAGTATTTATGATGCTCTGGCCTGACGGAAGGCGGGCAACGGTATTTGCTTCATGCACGAAACCCTGCCCACTCCTGCACATTGCGGCCAACCGGAGCGGGCAAAAATTTACCTGTATTTTCAAAAGCAAGTGAAGTAAAGTAAATGCTCTTGTCCGGAAGCGTCGCGCATGCAAAGTTGACAAAGCGGGAAAGATGGGATAAACTAAGGGCATCGGCGCACGAACGGAAACGCGGCGTCCGGCGGCCTGCATTGTGTCCGGCCCGGATGCGCGGTTGCCGTCTCGTGCGGGGATAAGCGTAATCTGAAAAAGGAGAATCGAATTATGATCGCAATTGGAAGTGACCACGGAGGGTTCGCGCTGAAGCAGGCTGTCATGCAGCATTTGAGCGCGCTGGGGCTGGAATATAAGGACTATGGGACCTATACGGAGGAGAGCTGCGACTATCCCATCTATGCGGAAGCGGTGGCGCGCGCCGTGACCAGCGGTGCGGCGGAGAAGGGGATCCTCATCTGCGGCACCGGGATCGGCGTTTCCATCGCCGCAAACAAGGTGCAGGGTATCCGCGCCGCACTCTGCGGCGATTGTTACAGCGCGGAGTATACCCGCCGCCACAACGACGCAAACGTGCTGGCGCTCGGCGCGCGGGTCACAGGCGCGGGGCTGGCGGAGAAAATTGTGGACACCTTCCTGCAAACCGGCTTTGAGGGCGGCCGCCATGCCAGACGGGTGGCGCTGATTTCCGATTTGGAGGCGCGGGAAAGGACGTAAGCTGCGATGGCAAGACCCGGTACCTTTTATCGCGGCAGAGAGCGCTCAGGTCGCATCGCCGCCCTGCTGCTGACCGTCCTCGCCGCGCTGATCCTCCTTGCCATATGGGGCTTTTATTACCTGCAAAGATACCTCGTATACGACAAGGACGGGGTGCGTCTTGTATTCTCGTCCGGGCAGACGGACACCCTCTCTGCCGATGTGACGGAGCATGGCGGCACGGTAGCGGTGGATGTGGAGATCATCGTGGACGCGGCGGATTATTCCGCGCTGGCCGTTTACGCGGACGAGAGTATTGGATCGGTGCAGGCCGCTTATGTTCCGGCGGACGCGCTGACCGCGACGCTTTTGGAGAGCTATGTCACCGGCACAGCGCCGGACGCGCTGCTGCTGGAGCTGAAGCCGGAGAGCGGCCTGCTTGCCTACACAAGCGGCGTCGCGCTCACGGAAAGCTATGACGTAAACGGCGCGGTGAACCTCTCCGGTTATCTGGGATCGCTGCGGGAGAAGGGCGTTTACCTCATCGCGGAGATCAGCTGCCTCGCGGACAGCGCGATGGCAACGCGCAACGCCCCCGCCGCGCTGACCGACAGCGCATCCGGCGCGGTGCTTACGCAGGACGGGGGCTCGTTCCTCGACCCGTACAGCGAAACGGCGCGCGATTATCTCTCCGCGCTGTTAACGGAGCTGGCCGCGCTTGGCTTTGACGAGATTTTGCTCAGCGGGCTTTATCTCCCGGAGCATGACGCGCTGCAATTCAGCGTGGACATGACCGCTGTGCCGGATCACGCAAGCGCGGTTTCCTCGCTGGCACTCTATCTGCGGGAGGAGGCGGACAGCCTCGGCGTGCGCCTTTCCGCTGTGGCGGAATGCAGCGCCCTGCTGCAAGGCGGGAGCGCGGCGATCGGGCAGGACATCAGCGTGTTTTTCAAGCTCTTTGACCGCGTGGCCTTTGCCGCCGACAGCACGGACTGCGCCGCCGCGCTGACCGCGTTGCAGGATGTGCTGGGCGATACGGGCGCGGCGCGTATCCTGCCGATTGCGGACGGTTATGTTCCCGCGCATGACAGCTATGCCGTCCGGCAGACAGTGGGGTGAACCGGGATGCACACGTTGGACGAAGTGCGCGCGGAATATGATCGGCTGGACGCGATTTGCGGCGTGGATACACGCGGCGTCGCGCTGCGCGTTTCCACCCGCGCGGTGAAACGGCTCGGCGCGTTCCGTCTGAACCCGACGCCGGAGATTTTGATCTCCGCGCTCGTTCTGGCGGATGATACGCTCTATCTGGACACGGTGCGCCATGAGTATGCGCACGCAGTCGTGGCGCTGCGCCATCCGGGGGAGCGCCATGGACATGACGCGGTTTGGAAAGCCGTCTGCCGCGAGGTGGGCTGCACCCCAAAGGCAACCACGGAGATGAATGAAACGCAGCGGGCGCTTCGGGTGCAGAAAGCCCGCTATCTGGTGCGCTGCAACGGCTGCGGCGCGGAGAACTATTATCTGCGGGAGGGTGGTGCGGTCATCCGCGCGCTCCGGAGCGGACAGGGCGGGCGCGTTCGCTGTGCGCGGTGCGGCGGACATGATTTTGCGCTGTTGATACAGGGGGAAACATAAGGCGTCGCCGCACAGATGCGTTCTGCGGCGGCGGGTCACGTTCCCCGTGTGAGAAGCTGCCCACAGGATGCATTGGAAACAGGGACGAAGCAGAGGAGCGCGCCGCGCCCTCTCCTGTATCACGCTCCGGCGGCGCAAAGGCGCATATCGGAATCAAAGGAAATGCTGTCGTCGGCGGAACGGAAAGGGTTTCAAAATCGCGGAAAACGTGTTATACTGAGGCGACAGGCAAAAATGCGCACAGAAGGCGCACGGGTGAAAGGAACAGGACAGCAGTGCAGGATCAATACAGACGGGAGATCAATTATCTCCGCATTTCTCTGACAGACCGCTGCAATCTCCGCTGCATTTACTGTATGCCCGCGGAGGGCGTGGAAAAGCAGCACCACAGGGACATCCTCTCGCTGGAGGAGATCGCGGAGATCGCGGAGGCTGCGGTGGAGCTTGGCATAAACAAAATCCGGCTGACCGGCGGCGAACCGCTGACCCGGCTCGGCGTGACATGGCTCATAAAGCGGCTCTCCGCCCTGCCCGGCGTGCGGGAGATCGGCATGACGACAAACGGCATCCTGCTCCCGAAAATGGCGCAGGAGCTGAAGGACGCGGGACTGACGCGCGTGAACATCAGTCTGGATACGCTGGACGCGGCGCGCTACCGGCAAATCACCCGCTGCGGGACGCTTGCCGACGCGCTGGCCGGTATCGAAGCGGCGGAACGGGTGGGATTGACCCCCATCAAGCTCAACGCCGTGCTGATCGGCGGCTTTAACGACTGCGAGATTCCCGCAATGGTGGAGCTGACGCGCGAAAAACCCATTGAGATGCGCTTTATCGAGCTGATGCCAATCGGTGATACGGATATTTTTGGCCCGGAAGCCTATATTCCGGTCGATACGGTGCTGGAACGGGCGCCGGAGCTGCAGCCGCTGCCGGACGGCGCGCCCGGCGCGGTTGCGAAGCTGTTCGCGCTGCCCGGCGCAAAGGGAAGGGTCGGACTCATCAGCCCGATCAGCCACAGCTTTTGCAGCAGCTGCAACCGTATCCGCCTGACGGCGGACGGCTTTTTGAAGCCATGTCTCCATTCCAGCCGGGAGATTCCCCTGCGCGGGCTGCACGGGGACGAGCTGCGGCGGACGTTCGCTTACGCCATCGGCCAAAAGCCGGAGGAACACAACGTCCTGTCCCGCACGGAGCGTTCCGACGCGGCGCGGAATATGCATGAGATCGGCGGCTGAGCGCACGCTGACCACTTACACCGAAATATGGGAATCCTTCCCCACAGAACAAAACTTTTTACGGTGAGGGCAGAGCAAGATATGGAAGATTTTACCCACTTCAACGAAAATGGACGGGCGCGCATGGTGGATGTTTCCGCAAAGGCGGAAACCGCGCGGACGGCGGTGGCCTTTGGCCGCGTGCTGGTCAACCGCAGCACCTTTGACCTGATCCGCAGCGGCGGACTGAAAAAGGGCGATGTGCTGACCACGGCGCAGATCGGCGGCATCATGGGTGCAAAGCGCACCGCCGACATCATTCCGATGTGCCACAATATCCCGCTCTCCGGCGTGGACATCGACTTTTGTATGAACGAGGCGGAGCTTGCCGTCGAAATCACCGCAACCGCGAAATGCGCCGGACAGACCGGCGTGGAGATGGAGGCGCTGACCGCGGTTTCCGTCGCCGCGCTGACGGTTTACGATATGTGCAAGGCGGTGCAGCGGGACATGGTGATCGACAAAATCTGCCTGCTGAAAAAGACCGGCGGGAAGTCCGGGACATTCATCAGAGAGGAGAACTGAGCGCAATGGCGACAGGAACTGTTTATACGGCGGCGGTCATCACGATGAGCGACAAGGGCGCGCAGGGGCTGCGCAAGGATACCGCAGGTCCCGCCATCTGCGCGCTGCTGGAGGCGGAGGGCTGGCAGGTCGTCCACACGGAGATCATCCCGGACGACGCGGAAACCATTCGCCGGACGCTGGTTCGCTGCGCGGACGAGCTGGGCGTGTGTCTGGTCGCAACCACCGGCGGCACCGGATTTTCCCCGCGCGATGTGACGCCGGAGGCGACAAAGGCGGTCATCGAACGGGAATGCCCCGGTATTCCGGAGGCGATGCGCGCGGAATCTCTGCGCATCACGCCGCGCGGCTGCCTTTCACGGGAAGCGGCGGGCATCCGCGGCGGTACGCTCATCCTCAACTGCCCCGGCAGCGAAAAGGCCGCGCGGGAGTGTCTTGGCGCGGTGCTGGGTGCTTTGAAGCACGGGATCGACATCCTGCGCGGCTGGGACAGCAACTGCGCGTCAGAGACGCACCACCATTCCCATCACGGCGGCGCGACGGAATAAAAGCGCCGTGCGGATTTTAGGCATCGACCCCGGCATCGCTACCGTCGGCTTTGGCGTGGTGGACGCGGCGGGCAGCCGTCTGCGCTATGTGAGCTGCGGCGCTATTACAACACCGGCGCATACGCCGCTCTCCGCGCGGCTTGACCAGATATACACGGACATGGAGGAGCTGCTGTCAGTGTTCCACCCGGACGAAATGGCGATTGAGGAACTTTTTTTCAACACCAACATCACGACCGGTATTTCCGTGGCGCATGGGCGTGGCGTGCTGCTGCTCGCTGCCCATCGCGGCGGCATCCCGATATACGAATATACGCCGCTTCAGGTCAAACAGGCGGTCGTCGGCTATGGCCGCGCGGAAAAGCGGCAGGTGATCGACATGGTGCGGCGCATCCTGAATATGCCCGCGCCGCCCAAGCCGGACGATGCGGCGGACGCTGTGGCGCTGGCCATCTGCCATGCGCGGAGCGCGACCTCGCTTTTGAACCAGACTATGAAATCCGGAGGAAACAGCCCATGTTCCACTACATAAGCGGTACTGTTGCGGAGCTGCTGCCAAATATCGCCGTCATCGACTGCGGCGGCGTTGGGTTCCAAATCAACACCTCCGCATGGTCGCTTGGACAGCTGAAGCCCGGCACGCAGGCCAGACTGTATACCCATGTCTATATCCGGGACGACGTGTTTGAGCTTTACGGCTTTGCGACAAAGAGCGAGAAACGCTGCTTTGAGCTGCTCATCGGCGTTTCCGGCGTGGGGCCAAAGGCGGCGGTTTCCATCCTCTCCGTCGGCGCGCCGGAGGACCTGGTGCTGTCCATCCTCTCCGGCGAGGAGCGCGTGCTGACCGCCGCGTCCGGCGTTGGGAAAAAGACCGCGCAGCGGGTGATTCTGGAGCTGAAGGACAAGCTGGCGAAGGAAACGGAATCCGTGTCCTTTGCGGATGTGCGCGCCGCCGCCCCGGCTGTCGGCGGACAGGGCAGACGCGGCGACGCGGCGGCGGCGCTCGCGGTGCTGGGTTACAGCAATGCGGAAATTTCCGCCGCGCTGAAGCAGATAGACACAGACACGCTGACGCTGGAGGAGATCATCAAGGCGGCGCTCCAGCGGATGATAGAATGACGCGGAAACGGAAGAAGGCGGCGGTATGAGCATCAATTTTTCGGACGAATCCTTCGATTCGCCTCTGACATCCTCTACGATCCTGCCGGAGGACGCGGCAGAGGCGACGCTGCGCCCGCGGCTGCTTTCGGAATATATCGGGCAGGAGAAGGTCAAGGATAACCTGCAGGTTTTCATCGCGGCGGCGCGGGGACGCGGGGAACCGCTGGATCATGTACTGCTCTCCGGACCGCCGGGTCTTGGCAAGACCACGCTGGCCGGTATCATTGCGAACGAGATGGGCGTGAATATGCGCATTACCTCCGGCCCTACGATTGAAAAGGCCGGGGACCTTGCCGCGCTGCTGACAAACCTGCAGGAGAACGATATTCTCTTTGTGGACGAGATACACCGTCTGGATCGGCAGGTGGAGGAGATTTTATATCCGGCGATGGAGGATTATGCCATCGACATCATCATCGGCAAGGGACCGAGCGCAAATTCCATCCGGCTGGATCTGCCGAAATTTACGCTGATCGGCGCGACGACCCGTTCCGGGCAACTGACCGCGCCGCTGCGTGACCGCTTCGGCGTTGCGCTGCGGCTGGAGCTTTATACGCCGGAGGAGCTGCGGCGCATTGTGCTGCGCTCCGCCGGAATACTCGGCGTGGAAATTGAGCCGGAGGGCGCGGCGGAGATCGCAAAACGCAGCCGCGGCACGCCGCGCATTGCAAACCGGATGCTGCGGCGCGTGCGGGATTTTGCACAGGTGCGCGCAGGCGGCGTCATCACGCGCGGCGTGGCGGACGAAGCGCTGACATGTTTGGAGGTGGACGCGCAGGGGCTGGACGCGCTGGATCGCCGGATGCTGCAAAGCATCATCGAGTTTTATGGCGGCGGCCCCGTCGGGCTGGAAACGCTGGCTGCCACCATCAACGAAGAAGCGGTGACGCTGGAGGACGTGTATGAGCCGTACCTGCTGCAGCAGGGGTTCCTGATCCGCACGCCCCGTGGCCGCTGCGCCACGCAGAAGGCGTATGAACATCTGAATATCCCATATCCGGAGCGGCAGGGACAGCGCGCAGGTCAACCGGGACAATACAAGCTCGACCTCTGAGCGGTTTTGCACCGTCCTTTTTGCTGGAAACTGAACAAAATGCGGGTCATGATTTGTCTGATTGACCAAATTTTGGGTGGCCGTTCCGTGAATGTTCACAATTTTTTAAAAATTCCTTGACTTTTTTGAATTTACTTATTATAATTCTGTTATGTACC
>JAJBUU010000057.1 GCA_020860205.1 Oscillospiraceae bacterium
GCTATAAGTGCCCTCCGGGTATTCCTCACACAAGGAAAGGGATTCGCTCCCGCAGCGACGAAACTCACTTGCTCCTGCACATTGCGGTCAGTCGGAACGGATAAAAATTCGCCTGCAATTCCGGAAACGAGCGAAGTAAAATCAATGCTCTCGCCCTGGCTGCCGCAGGTTTTGTGCTTGACAACGGGGGAAAACACACCTATAATAGTCCTGTTCCCGGCAGAAAAAACGCCGGTGTGGCGGAATTGGCAGACGCCTGGGACTTAAAATCCCATGCTGCATTGCAGCGTACCGGTTCAAGCCCGGTCACCGGCACCACCTCGCTTTTTTCCAGGCGGCTCCGCCGCGCGACTGCGCCTGCGGAGGCTGGCGGATGTGTTCCATCAGCCCCTCTGGCGAATCGCGCGGCGGGGTTTCCAAAAATCCGAACCCGTTCCCGGAGAGGGGGCAGGCTCGGATTTTTGGCATTTTTGCGCAAGAAAATTTGCGGTGCGGAAAGCAAAGTGGGCGATTTTCCCCGGTGGGGCAAAATCGTTTACATTTTGTTTATTTTCAGTTCAAAGTTTGAACATGGAAAGCGTATAAAATGCAAAGTGCATGAAACCATCCCCTAAAATTCACCGTTTTGTTGCGGCCAAAGCCGCGGCCGGGGCAGCATGCGACAGTTTCATTTGAAAGGAGATTTTCAAAAAATGGCAACTTTAGCCCAAGAAACGGCAGGCGCAGCAGAATCTACCAATGCAGCGGAGGAGCTGGAGAAAAAGCCGAAGAAGGAAAAGAAGCCCAAAAAGGCGAAAAAGCGCGGAGGAAAAAAGAAGTGGATCATCGTTGTGGTGGTCGTCGTCATCATCGCGCTGCTCGCGGCTTATTTCCTCCGGAGCAAGGGCGCCGAGAACACAACGACCAGTACATACACCATTGTGCAGCCGGAAACGCGCACCATCACAAAGACCCTGACCGGCAGCGGCACCCTGACCGCCGCCGATTCCTACACCATCAGCTCTCTGGTGGAGGGCGACATCATCACCGCCGACTTTGAGGAAGGCGACCTTGTGGAGAAGGACGACGTTCTCTATGAGATCGACAGTTCGGATGTTTCCAAGAACATCGAGAACGCGGAGCTGAATGTCAGCTCGTCCTCGCGCAATTACAGCAACGTGGTGGATACGCAGTATGTCAAGGCGGACACCGCGGGAACCGTCTACGAGCTGAACGTGGAGGTCGGCGACGAGGTCTCCGCAGGGCAGACCATCGGCACGGTTCGGGACAGCGCCACCATGACGCTGAAGCTCCCGTTCCCGGCGGACGACGCGGCGGGCTTCTATACCGGACAGAGCGCGACCATCACGCTGGACGGCACGTTTGAAACGCTCTATGGCACGGTATCCGAAGTATCCGGTACGACGAACGTCGGCTCCGGCAATATGCTGACCCGCACCGTGACCATCAAGGTCACGAATCCCGGCGGTCTGACGAACTCCCAGTCCGCAACCGCGACCATCAACGGCGTCGGCTGCTCTTCCAGCGGAACATTCAGCTATAACTCGGAGAGCAGTCTCGTGACCTCCGCTTCCGGCACGGTCACCGCGATTCTGGTACCGGAGGGCAGCAGCGTCAGCAAGAACCAGACAGTCGTCACGTTGGGCGGCGACGACCTGAGCGACTCCATCCAGAGCGCTTCGGAGAGCCTGCGCAGCGCGAATATCTCGCTGGAGAACGCGCAGGACAACTTGGACGACTACACCATCACCGCGCCGATCAGCGGGACCATCGTGGCGAAGGAATACAAGGTCGGCGAAACATACGAGGCCAACGAAACGCTCTGCATCATCTATGACCTGACCTATCTGGAGATGAGCATCTCCATCGACGAGCTGGACATCAACGATGTAGAGGTCGGACAGGCGGTCACCATCACGGCGGACGCGGTATCCGGTGAGACCTTCACCGGAACAGTGACAAAGGTCTCCGTCGTGGGCACCACCAGCGGCGGCACCACATCCTACCCCGTGACCGTAGAGATCGACGAGATGGGTGACCTGCTCCCCGGCATGAACGTGGACGCGACCATCATCATCGATGAGAGCGAGGATACGCTTGCCATTCCCAACTCCGCCGTTGTGCGCAATAACCTTGTGATGATCACCACGGACTCCCCCAGCGCCGTGAACGCCGTGGAAACGCCGGCGGCGGAAGGCTATGTCTACGTCGAGGTGGAGACCGGCATCAGCGACGACAACTATGTGGAGATCCTCAGCGGCCTGACAGCGGAGGATACCGTGGCTTACACGCCATTGAACGTCAGCCATGACAACCTGAGCACCATACAAAACATGATAGGCGGCGGCATGAGCGGCGGCATGGGCGGCGGCATGGGCGGCGGCCCCGGAGGAATGTAATATGAGCGCGCTGATCGAGTTTGACGACGTCTGCAAGTATTACCAGATGGGCGATACCACCGTGAAGGCGGCGGATCACATCTCCTTCCAGATACACAAGGGGGAGTTCGTCGCCATCGTCGGGCAGTCCGGCTCCGGCAAGTCCACCTGCATGAATATCATCGGCTGCCTGGATGTGCCCACGGACGGCACCTATCTGCTGGACGGGCGCGATGTGGGTACGATGAGCAGCAACGAGCAGGCTGCCATCCGCAACGAGCTGCTGGGCTTCATCTTTCAGCAGTATAACCTGCTGCCAAAGCTGAACCTGATCGAAAACGTGGAGCTTTCGCTGCTCTATGCGGGCGTTGGCCGCGCGGAGCGGAAGCGCCGCTCGCAGGAGGCGCTGGATCGCGTCGGTCTGGGCGACAAGGTGAAGCACAAGCCGCTGGAGCTGTCCGGCGGCCAGCAGCAGCGCGTTTCCATCGCGCGTGCACTGGTGGGCAACCCGGCGGTCATCCTGGCCGACGAGCCGACCGGCGCGCTGGACTCCCGCACCAGCCGCGAGGTGTTGGGGATGCTGCAGGACCTGCACAAACAGGGGAACACCATTGTTTTAATCACGCACGATAACTCCATCGCGGTGCAGACGGAGCGCATCATCCGCCTTGCGGACGGGCGCGTGATCTATGACGGCGATTCCCAGAATCCGGAGGCGGTGGTGCAGCCGAAAATCGCGGGAGGTGAGAGCGCGTGAGCCTTTATGAAACCTTTAAGCTCTCGCTGAAAAACATCCTGTCCAGCAAGATGCGCACGTTCCTGACGATGCTCGGCATCATCGTCGGCTGCGCCGCGGTCATCGTCATCATGGGCGTTGGCACCGGCATGGAGAACTATATGCGCGACCAGTTCGCCTCTCTGGGCTCCGACCTGCTGACCGTCACCATCACCGGGCGCGGCACGAACCGCAGCGTTTCAGAGGATGATATGTATGAACTGGTGGAGGAGAACAGCGAATATCTGGACATGATCTCTCCCTATGTTACCATGTCGGGTGTAAAGCTGGATAACGAAATCAATTACAGCACCTCCGTCACCGGCGTCAATGAGTATTACTTTGCGATGCGCGACCTCGCGGTATCCGAGGGACGCGGGCTGGAATACATGGACATGGTGAACCGCAGTCAGGTCTGCGTCATCGGCGAATACCTGAACCAGACCTACTATGACGGCGACGCGATTGGGCAGACCATCCGCGTCAGCGGTCATGCACTGACCATCGTCGGCATCATGGAGCAGCAGGACGACGACGAGGATCAGGACGAGGGCTGCACGGACGACTGCATCTATCTGCCCTACACCACCGCCGCCCGCTGGAGCTACACCGGTACGGTCAGCACCTATTATATCACGGTAGTGGACGAGGATACGGCGGATACTGCGGCAGACATCGTGGAAACCATGCTGTTTAGTGTGTTCCAGGACGACGATTACTATGCTGTAATCAGCATGACGGAGCTGCTGGATACTCTGACGAGCATGATCAACGTCGTCGTCACCGTCCTTGCCTTCATCGCCGGTATCTCGCTGCTGGTCGGCGGCATCGGCATCATGAATATCATGCTGGTGTCCGTGACGGAGCGCACAAGGGAGATCGGTATCCGCAAGGCGCTGGGCGCGAAGGAGCGCACCATCCTGAGCCAGTTCGTCATTGAGGCGGCCATGACCTCCGCGCTGGGCGGCATCATCGGCATTGTGCTTGGCGAAATCATTTCCTCTGTCGGCAGCGTGGTCGTGCAGGGAATGCTGGACGCGGATCTGACCATCTCCCCGACACCCTCTGCAATCGGCCTCTCCTTCGGCATCTCAGCCGGCATCGGCGTACTGTTTGGCTATCTGCCCGCAAAACGCGCCGCCGCGCTGAACTCGATCGACGCGCTGCGCTACGACTGATAAATGGCAGAAACACATACATATATATCTTTTTTGACACAGGAGGAAACAAAAAATGAAAAAACGACTTGCCGCCCTGCTTCTCGCGGTTTGCCTGTTTGCAAGCCTCTGCGCCGTTCCCGCGTCCGCTTCCGCCAGCGTGACGGATGACACGGTCATCCGCACGGTGCAGGCGCTGGACATCATGGTCGGCGACGAGAACGGGGATATGAACCTCACCGGTTACGTCACCCGCGCACAGTTCGCAAAGCTGCTGGTCGCCACATCCAGCTATAAGGACAACGTGGCCACCAGCGGTTCCGGCTACTCGCTCTATACCGACGTAAAAAATACCCACTGGGCTTCCGAGTATATCCGCATCGCCGCCGCCGAAGGCTGGATGATTGGCTATACCAACGGCAGCTTCCAGCCGGACGCGACCATCACGCTGGAGGAAGCCTGCGCCGCCGTTCTGCGGCTGCTGGGCTATGACGTATCCTCGCTCTCCGGGTCTTATCCCTCCGCCCAGCTCAATAAGTCCGACGCAGTCGGCCTGCTGGACGATATGGAGCGCAGCCAGGGTGAGAAAATGACCCGCATGGACAGCGCGCGGCTGTTCTATAACGCGCTGGTTTCGGACAACAGCTCCGGCGTTGTTTACGCGACCACGCTGGGCTACACCGTCACCAGCGGCGAGGTGGACTATAACACCGTCGTGCAGGATAACCTGAAGGGTCCCTATATCGCAACAAGCAGCACGACCCTCAGCTTTACCCCGACCACCATTTACCGCGATGATGAGGTCTCCTCCTCCGCGACCCTTTCCGTGAACGATGTGTACTATTACAATGCGCAGGTCAAGACCCTCTGGATTTACACCGAGAAGGTTTCCGGCAAGGTGGACTCGCTCTCGCCGTCCTCCTCCTCGCCCACCAGCGTCACCATCTCCGGCAAGACCTATTCCATCGGCAGCTCGGAGGCGGCCTATCAGCTCTCCTCCCTCAGCGGCGGCTCCACAGATACTTATGTTACGCTGCTGCTTGGCATGGACGACGCGGTGGCCGGCGTGCTGACCGGCGACTCGGTGAACAAAACCTATTACGGCGTGGTGCAGAGCGCAACGCGCTCGGCGAAGGATTCGCTCAACGAGGCGGATACCGAGCTGGCGCTGACCGTCTACTGCACGGATGACGAGGCCTATACCTTCATCCTCACCGGTTCCAGCGCGACCTACAGCGCCGGTTCGCTCGTCTCCGTCAAGGTCACGGGCAGCGGCCTGACCGTCAATCGCCTGAGCGATAAGCGCATCACCGGCAAGGTCAATTCCTCCGCGACGAAGCTGGGAACCTATACCTTTGCGGACGATGTGGAGGTGCTGGACACCAGCACCGGCGGCGCGGCGGCTGTGGTGGACGTGGAGCGCCTGGCCGGGTGCAACTTTGACGCAAAGCAGGTGCGCTATTACACGCTCAATTCCTCCGGACAGATCGACCGCCTGATTTTGGACGATGTGACCGGCGACGCATGGGATTTTGCCTATATGACCCGCGCCACCAGCGGCTCCTATACCTATATTGACGAGGGCACGAGCAAGACGTTCACCACCAGCGATACTTACGCCATCGAGACCGGCGGCATTGCCATCCGCTATGACTCCGACGGCCAGATCAAAACCATCCGGCAGCTTGAATCCGTCAAGCTGACCGATGTGGACAGTCAGAACGCCATGGCGGATAACAAGAGCTACGAAATCGACGAGGACGTACAGATTTATATCCGCACCACCGGCAGTGACTCCGGCTACTATCTGACCCAAGCATCCGAAATCAACGCGAACGATTACACCATCACCGGCTGGTATGACGACTTTGGCAACCTGGCCGGCGGCCTGATTCGCATCATCATCGCGGTTCCGAACTGATTTGTTCTTCGTTTGCACGGAGAACGCACCCCAAACACAAAACAGGCAAAGCCAGACACCCGCAGCCGGGCGTCTGGCTTTGCTTTTTGCATTTGGATGTGATTTCCTGTCGCCCCCGGCTTGGGGCGAGAGCATTTACTTTGCTTCGCACGCTTCTGGAAATACAGGAGATTTATTGAAAACCGAAAATTTCCTTATCGCAGTTTAATATAAATGATTATTATTTGACTTTTGAAATCTTCAAATAGCATTGGTCTTAACGCAATTTGCCGTCATTTCCTGAGGTTCAACGGTGAAATGGGCTAAACTTTGGGCTAAATCCCATCAAAGGCAGACATGGAGTTTTGCAGCGCTTCATCGGAAATCTCGGCGTAAATGTCCATCGTCACTTGAATGCTGGAATGTCCCAGCATCGTTTGAAGATGCTTTGGCGGAATCGCGTTGCTCTCAACGGCGCGGCTTGCGAAACTGTGTCTCAATATGTGCGGCGACAAATGTGGAAGCAACAACGGCCCGTCTGTGTCCTCTCTCCATATCTGGCCACAATCCACCGGTTCAGCGCGTTCTGCATTGTATTCAACGCAACAAACACAGTCACTCGTTACGCAAGCGTATCAATCCTGCGCGCGTGACCAATATGCGGCGGAAGCTGAAGAAAATCGCGGTAAAATTTCAAAATGG
>JAJBUU010000005.1 GCA_020860205.1 Oscillospiraceae bacterium
TGGGTGCTCACATTCTGGGGACCTTTTGCGCTACTTTCATTTTACCGAAAACATACAGCGGAACGTTTTGAATAGTTTGATGGAAAATATACAGCAAACAGGTATAAAAAACTCATGCATGGACAAACCATGCATGAGTAACATTATTCAATGTTCATGAATATAAATACATACAGTGAAAATTGATGTTTCACAATATTTTAAGAAAAACTACTTGAACACTACATCGTTCGATTTCGTTTAGCCTCGTTTTTTTTGAGGCTTAAAGTCATTTGGGATAAATTTTGGATAAAGATTTTTTCAGCATTTTCTGGATTATGTCACCAAAGCCCTAAAATCTTTGCAAATCAACGGCTTCAGCTTTTTACTTCTACAAAAGCAGAAATTATCCTATTAGTAAACGCGTTCCGTATCCCAGAACGACGCATAAGCCGCGCAGGGCTGCTCATATTCGTATCCCGTCGGGGTCAGCGTGCCGTCCGGCTCTACCCGCAGGACGAGGATGCGCTCCCCTTTCAGACAGGCGACCAGCAGGAACACGCCATCCGGCGAGAGCACAGCCGATCTCGGCCACGGATACCCAAGCGACAGGTTCTGTATCCGTTGCAGCGTACCATCCGTCTGGTCAATGCGGAATACCGCAAGCTGATTGGGACCGTTTAACACATCATAGAGATAGCGTCCGCTGCTGTCCATGCAGATCCCCTGCTGCTCCCCCTTGTCATTCGGAGATTGTCCGGCTCCGTAAGCGCCCGCCCATTCCAGCGTCCCTGTTTCATCATAACGGTATGCGTGAATGTCAAGGGAGCCTTCGTTGTTGTGGTAAAAAACCGGCAGCGTTGGATGGAACACTCCGTAACGCGGCATGGAACCGGCGGGCGCTGTGGCGGGCGTTCCGCAACGCGAAAGCGCGCCGTTTTCCCGGTCTATCGTATAGAGATACACCTTGTCGTTGCCCTTGTCGCACACTGCAAACATCCGCCCGGAGGGGGAAAACACCGCACAGTGCGGGTGCGGACTGAGCTGCCGTCCCTGCGGTCCGCTGCCCGTATGCAGGTCTGCGTCCAGCAGCGCCTCTATGCTGCCATCCGCGCGCAGACTGAACAGCTCCACAGCCGCGTCGTCAAACAGCACCTCCGTGCAAAAGCGCCCCGCCGCGTCCTTTCGGAGCTTCGTCACATACGCCCGTGACCCGTGATTGGCGACGACCAGATAACGCCCTGTCGCATCCACGGAGAGCTGCGCCGGATTGGAGCTGTGGGTCGGCGTGGCTTCCAGCAGGGACGCTTCGCCCGTTTCGGCGTTCAGGCGGTAAGTCAAAATCTCTCCGCCGCCGCCTGCGCGCTGTCCGTCCAAATCCGCTTTTTCGTTCAGGACATACAGGACGTTCCGTTTGGCATCGACCCATGACGCACCGCAGGATTTTTCCGTGTTCAGCGTCCGTACATATTCCAGCGCGCCGGTTTCCGGAGCAAAGACGTACTGTGCCAGTCCGCCCTGCTCTGCCCCGTGCGACCAACTGCTGACAAAAACATATTGCATGTTTCTCACCTCGTTCAATCAAACATCTGTTTTTCGCGGAGTTCCCCGTTACCGCGCCTCCGACGGCAGCTTTCCCCTGATGCGCGCCGTCGTCCGGCCAAGCTCGCAGCGCAGCGCAGTATAGGGACAGTGGCTCTGACATAGTGTACAGCAGTCGTCTGCGGCGCGGCGGTTCGCCAGCTTTTCCCGCATTTCCGCCGTCAGCACCTCCGGGCATTTGGGGTTATCCAGCGGACAACGGTTTCTGCACAGCGTACAAAACTGCGGCTGAGCTGCATCGAAATCAGAAGCCATATCAGTCAGGAAAGCGCACGACGACAGGCTTTTCCGGGTCCTTCTGGTTCAGATAAGAGCCGTGCCACACCTGGTCGGAACCCGCATACTCATCGCTGTTTTCCACAATGGCGCCGGGTCCGATGGTAAGCAATTCATTTGTGGCGCGCACGGTATTGGGAACCGCAACGCCGGCGAAGCTGCCGCCAGTCATGGTGATCGCGCCGTGCTGGTTCTCGCCGCCAAACAGGCGGCCTCCGGCATAAAGCGCGCCCGCGCGCACGCTGCAAGTGCCGCAATAGACCTCCAGATGACCGCCCGTCTGCGTCAGGTCGCCATAGCGGACGCACACGCCGCGACTCCAGAGGCAGTTCTCTGCCGTCGTGCTGGTGGTATCGCAAATCAACCGTCCCGTGCCGCCTGTGATGGTCATGTTACCCTTGACATACAGCGCGGCAACATTCGCCTCCGGTCCCTGCGCATGGACTACAAGGCGGCTGACACCGCGCTCCAGAACCAGCGTGGCATTCTCCGGCAGCACCAGCGCAATATCCGCTGTCGTTTCAAATTCAAGCCCCGTCAGCGTCAGGGTCAGGCCGTCGCCACAGTAGCCCGCGACCTCCACCGGGTCCCCGATGGAGATGTCTGTCAGGACTTCCTTTTCCTCGCGGCAGGTTCCTGCGTACATTTTTCCGTCTTTTTCGTTATAAAACAGGGTATAGTTTTCTATTTTACTCAAGACAAGCTCCTTTCCATGCAAATGCGGGGAAACAGGCAAGCCAGAAAACGACTACGCCTGTTTCCGCATAAATTCGTTTGACCGTTCTAATGCCTTACAGATAGAAGTCCTGCTCGCCGCCGACGAAGTCCTGATCCGGCGGGTTGACAAAGCCGGTTCTCCAAGTGGGCTGCGTGCTCTCCAGCGTGGCGCGATCCGGGATGTGCAGATCCGGACGGTTGTAGCAGAAGGTATAACGCGGGTCGAGCTTGATTTTGTACAGACGTGCCGCGTTGCCGCCGATGATCAGGTTGATTTCATCCTGTGTGCAAAGCTCCATGTCCTTCAGGCGATGGATCTGGTGCGTGGACCAGCCATAATAATCCGGCTGATAGCACAGTTCGCGGTCACCCAGCGCCCAGTTGTTGCGGTTATACCAGATGAACGTGGGGTCGATGCGGGACAGACCGGGCTGCGTTGCCTGCGGGTACCAAATACGGCTGCCCGTATCGCCGCCGCCCCAAATCAGCTTGCTTGCACCGATTTGATAGTTTTTCAGCGCATATTCATAATACTCTGCGCGCCAGTAGCCGGTTTCCAGATAGACGTGCTCAAACAGTCCCGCCAGATAGCAGGCGCTCTTGATGTCATCTTCGGTCTGCCCGCCGCCATGCGCAATGATGAGTTTGAAGCCGGGATATTTTTGCAGAACGCTGGACATCATCGTCAGCGGCGCTTCCATGTTGATGTGGCTGTAATCATGGAAATAGCAGGGAACATCATAGTGCGTTGCAAACTCTGCGATGGCGCACCATTCCTTGAAGCGCTGCGCCCGTGTCGGACGCTCACGCGGGCAGCCCAGACTGCCCGGCGCGATTTCGCCGATACCGACCATGATGTCCGGCCCCAGCGACAGCGCCTCGTCCAGCTCTTTGATTGCGTCGTTGATATTCCATTCCTTTTCACCCTTCGCCGCAGCCAGACGGGTCTTGGTATCCACGCACATGGAACGGAAGCGATCCGGGTGACGGCGGACCATATCTGCGTGCAGTGCGTTGGTCGTGCCGATCATGCTGGGGAGGATAATGCCCATATCGATGCCATAGGCATCCATATCCAGCAGAATCATATCAGAGTTATCTGCCTCTTCCACCTGCGCGTTTACGCCCTTGATTTTGCTGTCGTCTGAAGCGTGATCCTTCTTACCGGGATGGATGTGTCCATCCACTACAAATCTTCCCATTTTCATTTTGTGTATGTTCCTTTCATTATGTAAATTTTTGATAAAACATGATTTTTATTGCTTGCTGAAAATCATACCATCGAATCATCGGAATGCAAGCTGCATATATTCGTGGAAACATCTTCGAAAGGTTGACCACTCATGTTCTCCACAATTATCCGAAAATACGGTGCGCCGATAACAGGAGAGCTGATCCACACCATGTTCGGCAAGCCATGCATCATCCTCCATGATAACCGGATCCCGCGCGATTTCACCGATGCCATTCCCGCGATAAATCAACCTATACGCCGCTTCCACACGCTTGAGATCGCCGCGCAGCATGGCGAGATGCTGGTTCTGCTCAAAGTCAAGCTCGATGTCGCGCAGCCGGATGGAGCAGCTAAACAGACCCAAACTGGAAAACAGCTCCGGATGCGATAATCCACCCTGACAGGCCTGCATTCCGCCCATAGAAAGCCCCGCGAGGCCACGATTCCATTTGTCCGTTTTGCAGCGGTAATTGGCCTCCACATAAGGGATGGTGTCTTTGCAGATCATTTCCAGGAAGCCGTCATATCGCTCCGTTCCATCGGCAGCTGTACGCAGCATACCGTTATTCATCACGATAATCGCAGGAACTGCTCGTCCGGCGGCGATCAGGTTATCCATAATCTCCGGCACTTTGCCGCTATACACCCAGCCTGTTTCCGTATCGGAACGACCCTGATGCAAATAAATGACCGGGTATGTGCTGCCGCTTTGCCTGTAATCCGGCGGAGTGTAAACAAGCTGCCTTACCAGACGGTTCATGACCGATGACCAGTATACATCCGTCGTCACGGAACCATGCGGTATGTTCTGAAGCAGGATGTCCTTCATATCCGGGTCTGGAATTTCCACATAGTTTTCATAGCAGTCCCCGTTGAAACATACCGGCATATGCGGCTCCAACACATGGACACCGTCGATAAAAACACGGAAATGGCGATGGCTCCTCGTCACATGGCTGTAAGGAAGTATTCCGATGAAAAAATCATCCTCCCTCTCCAGCGTCAGTGTATATTCCGGCAAGCCCATCCATGGCTGCGCGTGTTTTGTCAGGTAAGCCGCATCATAATGATGCGCTTCATACATTTGTTTTGCGGTTAGCTGTGGAAACCTGATTTCTACGGTTCTGGCGCTCGGCGCATAGATTTTGAATCTGACATCGCCGTTTTGCAGAATCTTCGCACCCGTA
Organism: Oscillospiraceae bacterium; assembly: GCA_020860205.1. Lineage (GTDB taxonomy): Bacteria > Bacillota > Clostridia > Oscillospirales > Oscillospiraceae > RGIG7114. Next base: position 4,996 of record JAJBUU010000005.1, read on the forward strand.
TCCACCGTAGTGCTTGTTTTATCCACGGCGCTTCCAAACCGCTGTGGCGGGATCGGGTCAAAGATATGCGCGGTGCTGTGTGTCGATGGATTTTCTATCCATTCTGTAAAGTCCAACCTGCTTGCTCCTTTCCTGCGCTATGCCTCAAATCCGCCCAATTCCTTTGCCCGGCAACAGGATACAAAATGGTTCGGCAACACTTCCTCCAGCACCTGCGGCTGCTCGCATCGCGCACACACATATGGACAGCGGCTGGCGAACCGGCAGCCCGGCTTCGGGTTGATCGGAGAGGTCAGCTCCCCTTTCAGCTTGATTCGCTGCGGCTGGTTATCGATATCGGTTGACGGAATTGCAGAGAGCAGTGCTTTTGTATACGGATGGAGCTGAACCTGAAAAAGCTCCTTCACCGGACTGCTTTCCACCAGTTGTCCCAGATACATCACACATATATCGTCCGAAATATGGCGTACGACTGACATATCATGCGTCACAAACATATAGGTAAGATTTTGCTTTTTCTGCAGGTCCTGCAAAAGGTTCAAAATCTGCGCCTGAATGGAAACATCCAATGCGGATACCGGTTCGTCACATACGATAAACTTTGGATGCATGGCAAGCGCTCTTGCAATACCGACGCGCTGCCGCCTGCCGCCGTCCAACTCATGCGGGTATGCCTTTCTCATACGGCTGTCAATGCCGACGATCTCCATGATGTTGTCCGTTTCCTCTTTCAGGAGCTGTTTGTTAAACTGGTTGGAAAGGCGCATCGGCTCCTGAATCGTCGCTTCCACCGTCATGCGCGGATTCAGAGATGAATACGGGTCCTGAAAAATGATTTGCGCCTTTCTCCGAATCTCGTGCATTTTTTGCCGGTTTACAAAGGTAATATCTTCGCCATCCATCATGATTTTACCCTCAGTCGGTTCCAAAAGGTGGATCAGCGTCCTGCCCAGCGTCGATTTTCCACAGCCGGATTCTCCAACGACTCCCATCGTTTTCCCTTCCGCAATGGAAAAGCTCACATCGTCAACCGCGTGATTCATCCCTTTGGGGGTGGAAAAATATTTTTTCAGATGGCTTACTTCAATCAAGTTTCCCATGATTTCCTCCAGACATCTGTTCACCCGTTTGGTTCATGGAACCGTACTTGAGACAACGACAAATATGCCCTTCTCCATCCTGATAAGCCGGGATCTGATTTGCCCGACACGCCTGTTCCGCATAAGGACAGCGCGCCGCAAAGAAGCATCCGGACGGCATATTGGTGGGGTCTGGCGGTGCGCCAAAAATCGGCTTCAATCGATCCAAATCTGTGGTCAGCTGCGGAATTGCATCAAACAGCCCCTGTGTATAAGGATGCAGCGGGTTTTTGAAAATCTGCGCTTTGGTTCCAAATTCGACGATTTGCCCTCCGTAAACAACGCCGACCTTATCGCAGCTTTTTGCAACGACGCCAAAATCGTGGGTGATTAAAATCATCGCGGAATTGCGCTTATGCTGCAATTCGCTGATCATATCCAGTACCTGCGCCTGAATGGTCACATCCAGCGCGGTTGTCGGCTCATCGGCAATCAGCAAATCCGGTTCGCACGCCAGCGCGATGGCGATAACGACGCGCTGCTTCATGCCGCCAGAGAACTGATGGGGATACTCCCGAAAGCGGTCAGATGAAATGCCGACCATTTTCAAAACCTCTTTGGCGCGTTCGTCCGCGTCGCTGACCGATACACCCTCATGCGTTTGGATCACCTCTGAAATCTGCTTTCCAACGCGCATGATTGGGTTCAACGCCGTCATCGGGTCCTGGAAAATCATAGAAATCCGCTTGCCGCGAATTTTTTGAAATTCCTCCTCTGGCAAGGACAGCAGCTCTGTGCCGTCCAGATAAATCTGTCCTGCCTTTACCCGCGCGGGCGGGACGGGCAGAATGCCCATGATGGACCTTGCAATCGTGGTTTTCCCGGCTCCCGTTTCTCCGACCAGTCCGATGGTTTCACCATAGTTCAGCGAAAAGGATACGTCGTTTACCGCGCGAACGACCTCTTTATTTGAGAGATACTCCACCGTCAGATTTTCAACAGAAAGAATGCGTTTTTTCTCCGTATTTACTTCATTCATCGTCACATTCCTCCTATCAGGATTTCAGCTTGGGATCAAGCGCATCGCGCAGACCGTCGCCGATCAGGTTGAATGCAAGCACAATCAGGGCGATGGCAATGCCCGGAATGATGACCTGGAACGGATAATATCGCATATAGCCCTTTCCAAGCGCAAGCATCGCGCCCCATTCCGCCGCCGGTTCCTGAATTCCAAGTCCAAGATAGCTCAACCCGGCCGACGACATGATCATATGCCCGATTCCAAGCGAGGTCGTGATAATCATGGGAGAAAGGGAGTTTGGAAGGATGTGCCTGAACATGATTCGCGCGCTACTGCAATCTATGGCTCTGGCCGCCTCCACAAACTCCTGATTCCGCACGGTCAGCATCGTAGCGCGCAGCATACGGACCGCAATCGCAATGCCGCTGACGGACAACGCCAATGTCGTCTGGAAGAAGCCGGAACCCAGTGCCTGCGAAATCACGATTGCCAGCAATGTGGCTGGGATCGACTGGAAAATATCACAACAGCGTAGAATCACATTATCCACAGTCCCGCCCAAATATCCGGCGATCGCACCCAAAATGATGCCAATGCACAATGCAAGCGCCTGAGAACTGATACCAATCGCCAAAGAATAACGTGCGCCATAAACCATACGGCTCCAAATATCGCGGCCATAATTATCCGTGCCGAACCAATGCGCCGCGCTGGGAAACTGGTTTGCATTGATCGGGTCAATGGCCTGATAATCATATGTAGCAAGCACAGGAGCCAGAATCGCAACAAGCACCATGATAACCAGTATGATAAAGCCTATCAGCGACAGCTTGTTCCTTACAAATCTGCTCCATGTACTGCTGCCACGCTTTTTCCCCTTTTGTTCCGACGTCTCTGCAACTCCGATTCCGTTTGGAACTTTACTCATTTCAACATCACTCATTTGTGTAATCCTCCCTTATTTCTTCTCATATTGAGCCTTAATACGAGGATCAATAAATGCGTAAGCCAAATCCAGACACAGCATTACGAGACAAAACAGGATCGAAATGACGATAACGCCGCCGCGAATTACCGGAAGGTCTCGATTGCCGATCGCCTGATACATATACAGTCCCACGCCGGGAATCGAAAACGCTGTTTCTATCACAACCGTTCCGCCAAGCGCATTGCCAAATGAATTTCCCATGCCGGTCACAACCGGAATCAGCGCGTTTGGCAGGGCGTGCTTGTATTTAATCGTCTTTTGCGAAAGCCCCTTTGCCCTTGCCGTTACAATATAGTCGGAACGAATCACCTCAAGCATCTGCGAGCGCGTTTGCCGTGCGACCGGTCCCAGACCTGAAAAGCCTACCGCAAGGAACGGCATGACCCAGTTTTGCCAGGACCCGATGCCATAGCTGGGCAGCAGGTGCAGATTGTTGCTGAGCAGCAAAATCAAAACAAGCGCCACAAAGAAAGCCGGAATGGAAGCGCCGAGCAGCGCGACCAGCGTACATAGAATGTCCTGCCACTTGTTTTGATGGAATGCAGCGGTAATGCCAAGCGGGATGCCAACGCAAATCTGCACAGCCAGCGCCATTGCCGCGAGCAGGAGCGTGTTTGGCAGCTTGCTGATGATGGTACTCATCACGGACGTTCCGTTGATATAGGATGTACCAAAATCAAAGTGCAGAAACAGCTGATCTAAAAAATTGAGTAACTGCTTAAAGTAGGAATCGTTCAATCCCAGCGATTCCATGAGCGCCTCTACCTGTTCTTGCGTCGCTTGATTTCCCAAGATTGTTCTGGCCGCATCACCGGGCGTAAAATACATAATGGTGAAAATCAGAATCGCAACAATCAGTATGATCGGTATGATCAACAAAATTCTTTTTATAACATACTTGACCATTTTGAATTCTCCATTGTGAAAAACGTTTTTATTTCAATATGCAGCTTTTATGCTCCGGTTCATTTGCCCTGTTATTTGCAGCAGGTACAGCGAAATTCGTTGTACCTGCCGACTTTTGAGCAATGAATATTGAATTATAAAATAACGGTCTGTCAGTCTGCCTTGATTTGGGTACCGCCGCAGTTGATATTGCCGGATGCATCTACACCAATGGAAATTACATCCCCGCCGCCGATGGAAATCTTATACTGGCAGAACAGTCCATACATATAGCAGTTTTCTTCGGTGTAATCCAGGAACGCCTGCACGGTTTCCGCACTGTGCGTGTTCTTGTCGCACATTGCCTCATAAAGCTCCTGATAGGTGGCGTCCTCAAAGTGCTGAAGGTTACCGAAGTCATAGAGCGTGTTGTCCGCGAAGTACAGAACGCTCCAGAGATCGCCTGCGGCGGAGCTGGGCTGCTCGTTTACAAGGCAGAAATCCCACGCCGTATCATCAGCAGAATAACGGATGCTGTCAAAGGTCGCAGTCTCGTATTCTTCAATGGCGCAGTTAATGCCAACAGCCTCCAGATAGGCCTCGATCAAAACCGCTGCCGCACGCAGGTTGGCGTTTCCGCCAACGAGCATGGTAATCTCGCTGCCATCATAGTCAGAGGCTTCGACCAGGCTCGCCGCTTCCTCCGCACTATATGGGAAATACGAGTCCAGATGCTCCATCGATTCATCGCAATCAATAAACGCAGGGGAGAGCATATTGCCGACCGGGCGTCCATATGCGCCAAGCACATTCGTCGTAAGCGCTTCGATGTCAATCGCAGTGCAAATCGCCTTTCTCAGATTGACATCCGAGCATTCGCTGGCTTCGCTGCAGTTAAATACCACGCCATACAGGATATTGTTCTCGCGCTGTGCAACTGCATAACCGTCCACGGCACTCATATCGTCATTAACAAAGAGTGGAAGGTCAACCGTGTCGATGACCATAGAGTGGTCGATCTCTCCGCTTTCCAGTGCGATCGCCGCCGCGCTGGAATCTGCGATTACGACCCAGCGGATCGTATCGGGATATGCCAGTCCACGATCCGTCATCAGGGATTCATCGGTCTGCCAATAATCATTGGTCTTTTCAAACAGGACATAAGACCCTTCCTGATATTCGGTCAGTCTGTACGGAGAAGTACCAACGGCATTGTGCGCCATATCATCTCCGCTTGCCTCCCATGCAGCTTCGGAAATAATGTTGATGGAAGTCAGCATCGTCAGGAACGAATTGTGCGTCTCGTTTTCCAGCGTAAAGCGCACCGTATAGTCATCCACCACCTCGATATCAGCCAGGCAAGCCAGCACAGAAGCATAAGAACCGTTCTCAGTGGCCTTCTGGTAGGAAAACACTACGTCAGATGCAGAAATCGCATTTCCTTCGGTATCGTGAATGTAGTCATAGAGCGCCACATCATACACACTGTCGGAAACTTCCTCATATCCGCTGATCATGACGTTCTGGAACTCCTGATCCGCATTCAGATAAACCAGTGTTTCATAAAGGACGTTATTGTAAGGGATACGCGCGCCGCCGGAACCATAGGGTCCGTAGTTTCCCGGCTCCGTTTTGTTTGAACAGACCAGCGTATAAGTACCATCGCCGTTTTCAACCACCGTGGTATCTCCCGCTTCGGTACCGCTGCCGCCCGTGCTCCCGCTCTCCGTTGCGGAGGAGCCGCAGCCGGCAAAAAGTGTCGCCGTCATGGCGGCGGCCAGACATAATGCAAGTAGCTTTTTCATTGTTCTTTCTCCTTTTGTTGATTTTTAATTATTTTTCCGGCGGCGCCGCATTCAGCCACGCCTCCATTTGCGCATACATTGCTTTCACCGTTTCCGGACGGTCGATACCCGGCAGGTCCGGGCTGACGTTGTCGTCCACATAAGCCAGATAACGATAAGCGTGGCGCAGCGTGGAAAGCGCCGCCGCGTCCAGATGCAGGTCCGTTCCCGGAATTTCAGGCCGGAGCGCGTCGCTCTCATAAATCGACCGGAAATCGGAGATTTTCCATGCATCGCCCCGTTTCTCCACGCAGTAGATCAGGCGCATATAGCACTCCAGTATCGCCTTCTCCCCATGCACGGATACCCAGCGCAGCGTTGTCTGCGGCACCTCCGCATAAGCACGGTTCCCCTTGCGGTGAACCACGGGGTAGGAAATCCGGCTCACGATTGGGAACTCCGGGTCATGCACCGGTGCCTTTCCTCCGGTCAGATACTGTCTGACGCCGACGCTCCCGCTCGTCCAGCTCGTCGTCACGGTCGCGTCCTCATAGTAGCACGCCGCCAGATCATCCGGACGCTGTGTCACCCTGCACTGCCGCTCCCGCGCGATGAGCGCCATGATCTCCTCATTGCTGTTGGGGTTGCTGCACTCCCCCATTTTTCATCAGCTCCTTTCATTTTGTTCGCTCCTGTGGCGCGTTCCGGCATCGGTCAGCGCAACCGTTTCGCGCCTTTGTTGCATTTTGCCTTAGTACTCCGCTGGAATTTGAACTCATTTTAGCATTTTTGACCCTTTCGTGCAAATCAAAATGCCGCTGTATTGATACAGAGATCGTATCAATACAGCGGCATCGCATCGTTCTGCAGCGTTCTTTCATGTCACTGCGACTGTTTCTGCAAAGCATTCAAACGCGATTTGCGTGATTTCCGGCAGCGAGGTGTTCTTCAGCGCAAGCAGATTGACACATTCGCAGGTGCGCGGCGCGATTTCGCGTACCACCTGCGCAGCCGGGTCAAACAGCCGTTCCGCCATATCCCGGCAGAGCACGGTTGTTTCCTCGCTGATGACGATGAAATTCTCGATGATGTTCCGCTCCTTGAACATCACGCGCATATGCGGCTCAAATCCGTGCGCACGGCACAGCTCCACAAACACCTCGTAAGAGAGCATATACTCCGTGAGCATCGTGGTCTTCCGCTCCCGCAGACGGCTGACCTCCACCGTTTCCTCCTGCGCCAGCGGGTCGTCTTTTGATACGATGACGCACAGCGGGTCGCGCAGCAGCGTCAGCCGCTTGAACGCATCGTCTGCCTCCTCCGTCTTTTCCCGGATAATGATCACATTGCACTCCCGCTTGTGCAGCTTTTCCTTTAGCTGAACGGGGTCGCCTTCCACCATGCCGATGGCGCAGTTTGGAACACGCAGCGTAAAACGCCGCAGGCTTTTGTCTACCACAGGATAATGAAAGCCCTTTCCGAATACGCCGATAAGCAGACTGTCCACGTGACGCGGGTCCTGCTTGAGCAGATTTGTTTCGCACTCCCGCATGGTCTGCGTGATTTTCTCTGCATACACCAGGAATTTTTTGCCAAACTCTGTCAGCTCCGTCCGCCGCGTCGTGCGGATAAACAGCGGCTGACCCAACTCCTTTTCCAGCGTCCGGATATGACGCGACAGGGTCGCTTCCGTCGTATAGAGCGCATCCGCTGCCCGCGTAAAATTCCGCATCCGCTCCAACGTCACAAATTCCTGCAAATATCTGACTTCCATCGTCGTTCATCTCCCATCCGTACCACCTTTTTTCTCTGTCCCCGCTGGATCGATCAGCCGTCGTCCGCGCGGGGCGGCTCCTGCGGGTTGACATGTACCATGATGTGCTTGACTTTTGGAAATTCCCGCTCCACTGCGGCGTGTACCCGCTCCGCGATGCGATGCCCTTCGGCCAGCGACTGCGTGCCATCCGCACCGATCTCAACATCCACATAAATGCGATTGCCAAACTCGCGCGTATGGAGCAGGTCCACATGGAGAACGCCCTCCTGACCGCTGATGCAGTCATGCAGCGCCCGCTCCGTGTCCGGGTCGCAGGCCCGGTCTATCATCTTCCCCAGCGCATCCCGAAAAATATCATAGCCCGCCTTTAAGATGAACACGCAAATGACCAGGCTGGCGACCGGGTCAAGCACCGGAAAGCCCATCCGTGCTCCGGCGATCCCGATCAATACGCCAACGGAGGAGAGCGCGTCGCTGCGGTGGTGCCACGCATCCGCCATCAGCGCGCCCGAATCGCAGCGCACAGCCCAAAACCGCGTGTACCAGTACATTCCCTCCTTGCACACGATGGAAACCGCCGCCGCGACCAGCGACAAAACGCCGGGAACCTCCAGATTCTGGTAGTTCCCTCCAAAGATGTCCCGCAGCGCGCCATAACCGATCAGCAGTCCGGTCACAAAGAGGACGACCGCAAGCAGCGCAGCCGCAACGCACTCAAAGCGCTCATGTCCGTAAGGGTGCTGCGCGTCGGACTCCCGGACGGAGAGCCTGACCCCGATCAGGACGATGATGCTGCTGAACACATCGGACGCGGAATGCACCGCATCGCTGACCATCGCTCCGGAATGTGCCGCAACGCCCGCAAACGCCTTGAACAGCGAAAGCGCAAGATTGGCGGCAATGCTGACCGCAGACACCCTTGCGGCCACCTGCGCGAAGTCCTCCGGCTGCTGTAACTCCCTGTTTTTCATAAAACCCGCCTCCAAATCATTCCCAGAAATCAGTTCCCTACTCCCGGCAGGTAAAAAAAGCCCGCGGGATCAGTAAAGTACCTCAAACCTACTGTCCCGTGGGTGGCAGGAAGCCAACGCCACTGTCGCCGCCGCGACCCGGCTCCGGGCGCAAAGCGCCGGCCTGCTCAGTCTATGCTGTCATTTGTGTGCAGTGCAAAAAGACTCCAATTATAATTCTATCATTGGATTTTATACCTTCCGCGGCGCGGTGTCAAGAGAAGAAAATTTTTATCTCCCTCTGCCGTCCGACGCGCATAGAATGGGATAAAAAAGCGATTTCCGGCGACAGAGCCGGAGAGAATGAGGAGTGATTGCTTATGTGCGCCATTGCCGGCGTGATCGATTTCGCCTCCGCCAGAGCGCTGCCGCCGGAGACGGTGGAACGGATGCTGGCGACCATGCGCCGCCGTGGACCGGATCAGGAGGGCACAGCGGCGGACGGACCCGCCACCCTGCTGCACCGGCGTCTGTCCGTGATGGATCTGCAGGGTGGTCGGCAGCCCATGACCTGCACGGCGGGGACCCACGCCTGGACGCTGGTTTACAACGGGGAGCTTTATAACACCCCGGAGCTGCGGACGGAGCTAGAAGGGCTGGGACATGAATTTCATGAATCTTCGGATACGGAGGTGCTGCTGCACAGCTTTATCCAATGGGGCGCGGACTGCGTGGAACGGCTCAACGGTATCTTTGCCTTTGCCGTTTGGGAGCACCACGACCAGCGGCTGTTTCTGGCGCGTGACCGCATCGGCGTCAAGCCGCTTTTTTACGCCGTGCAAAACGGCACGCTGATTTTTGCCTCCGAGCTGAAAACGCTGCTGGCGCACGGCGCGGTGGAGGCGGCGCTTGACCGGGAGGGTCTTGCAGAGGTCCTGCTGCTGGGGCCGGGGCGGACGCCGGGCTGCGGCGTATTTCACAACGTATTTGAGCTGGAACCGGGCTGCCGCGCCTGGTTCGACGCAGACGGTCTGCGCACCGAGCGCTACTGGCGGCTGACGCCGCACACGCACCGCGATTCCTTTGACGACACTGCCGCGCACGTCCGGGCGCTGGTTTTGGAGGCGATTGAACGCCAGCTCGTCAGCGACGTGCCTGTTTGCACCTTCCTCTCCGGCGGACTGGATTCCTCCGTCATCTCCGCCGTTGCGGACAGATACATGACGCAGCGCGGACGCACGCTGCACACGTTCTCCGTCGATTATGCGGAAAATGACCGGTATTTCCAGGCCAGCCACTTCCAGCCGAACAGTGACAACCGCTATATTGAAGTGATGAACGGCGCGCTGCACGCCGTCAATCACCGCGTCGTATTAGACAGTGTGGATGTGGCAAACGCCCTGCTTCCGGCGACAGAAGCGCGCGACCTGCCGGGAATGGCAGACGTGGATTCCTCGCTGCTACTGTTCTGCGGCAAGATACGGGAGCAGGCCACCGTCGCCCTCTCCGGCGAATGTGCCGACGAGATTTTTGGCGGCTATCCGTGGTACCGTGACAAGGACATCCGGGCGCGCGCGGGCTTTCCGTGGGCGCAGTCCACCGCATACCGAACGGAATTTTTGACCCCGGAGCTGCGGGAAAAACTGGATGCCTTTGACTATATAGAGGCGCGTTACCGGCAGACCATCGCGGAGAGTCTGGTAGACCGTTCCCTCTCCCCCATCGACCAGCGGACGCAGGAAATGGTCAATCTGAATTTTCGTTGGTTCATGCAGACGCTGCTGGACCGGAAGGATCGTATGAGTATGTACCACGGTCTGGAGGTGCGCGTCCCCTTCTGCGACTGGCGCATTGCGGACTATCTCTACTCCGTTCCGTGGGAGCTGAAGGATTGGCACGGCTACGAAAAAGGACTGCTGCGCCATGCGATGGCGGGGATTTTGCCGGACGAGGTGCTTTGGCGCAAAAAAAGCCCCTATCCCAAGACGCATCATCCGGCCTATCTCACAGCCGTTTCCACCATGCTGCGGAAATTACTGGCCGACCCGGCCGCGCCCCTGCTCCAGATTGCAGACAGGCACGCGCTGGAGCGCCTTTTGACCGATGATCGCGCGACCCCGTGGTACGGTCAGCTTATGACCACGCCGCAGACCATCGCCTACTTCGTCCAAATCGACCACTGGCTGCGAGCATACCATGTGCGCCTGCTTTGACAAACTGCTGTTCGGACCCCAATGCGACAGCAGTTACGTTACTTCGCTCGCTTCTGGAAAAACAGGCGAATTTTATCCGCTCCGGTTGAGCGCAATGTGCAGGAGTGGGCAGGGTTTCGTCGCTGCAGCGACGAAACCCTGTAATATTTTTATGGCTTTTTTTGCGATACCAGCCGCTTCAGCGCGCTGATCTCGTCCTCTTGCAGGAAGCGCCACCGCCCCGGCGGAAGGTCGCCCAGCTTCAGCGGGCCTTCGGAAACGCGGGTCAGACGGCGTACCTTCAGCCCCGCCTGCTCACACATCCGGCGCACCTGCCGATTGCGCCCCTCGTGAATCGTCACCAGCAGCACATCCGGCGCAGTCTGCTCCACTGCGGCAGGACGAATGCGGTACCCGTCAAGTTCCATTGGCGCGGTCAGCTGCGGCAGTGCCGCCGCCACGTCCCCGCTCACCACCGTGCGGTAAGTCTTGTCCACCGCATGGGACGGATGCGTCAGCGCCTGTGCAAGCGCGCCGTCGTCCGTCATCAGCAGCAGCCCGTCGGAATCCAAATCCAGCCGCCCGACGGGATAGAGCCGCACGCCCGCATCCCGCACCAGATCCGCCACCGTGGGTCTGCCCCGCTCGTCGCGCAGGGTGGTCACATAGCCGCGCGGCTTATTGAGCAGAATGTATGTACGCGGCGCGGCAACGGAGGCCGAAATCGGCCTGCCATCCACACACACCACATCTGTTTCCGGGTCGGCGCGCGCGCCCAGTGCCGCAGGCTCGCCGTTCACCGTGACACGTCCGGCGCAAATCAGCGTCTCCGCCGCCCGGCGCGACGCGATCCCCGCAGCGGAAATCAGCTTTTGCAGTCGCTCCTGCATTCCCTGCGCTCCTTTTCCAAACGTCAGCCCTGCGCCACCAGCGGGAACCAGAAGCGCCGGAACCGTTCCCATGCGGTCAGCATAATGCTGCGGTCAGTCGGGACGGTTTCCCCGTAAAGTATCTCTGTGGACAGCACGGGTTCACCGTCCACCAGCACATCCAGCGTGCCGGCTCTGCCGCCGCTGTAAACCGGCGCAAAGACAAAGCGTGGCAAATACACGGCCAGACGCACGTCCGCCGCCTTTGGAACGACCACAGCCTTCCGGACGCACTCCAGGCGCGCCACGCCAGCCGTGCCGGATATGATCCCAAGCTGCTGCCAGCCGTATTCCGGCAGACGCAGGATGCGATAGCCGGAGAAAGCCGCGTCATACAGCGCGGCATGATCCGCCCAGTCATCCGGGTCGGAGAGCGTCACGCAAATCAGGCGCATCCCCTCCCGCTCCACGCAGGAAACCAGCGCGCGGCCTGCGGCCTCTGTATACCCTGTTTTGCCGCCAATGCAGCCCTCGCACTCGCGCAGCAGCCGATTGTGGTTTACATAAGTTTGTTCTCCGCGTGTGTAGCTTTGCGCGGCGAATATCGTACAAAAATCCGGATTCTCCATCGCCGCAGCAGTGATATACGCAAGGTCGCGCGCCGTCGAATAATGCCCGTCCGCGTCCAGTCCGTGCGCATTGGCGAAATGCGTATGCGTCAGCCCCAGCGCGGCGGCCTTTTCATTCATCAGCGCGGCGAACCCCTCCATGCTGCCCGCACAGTGGTCGGCCAGCGCCGCAGCAGCGTCATTGCCGGATACCAGCAGCAGACCATAAAGGAGCTGTTCCACCGTGTAGCGCTCCCCCGGCTGCAAATACATGGAGGAGCCCTCCACCGCCGCGTGCGCCGCCGTGACCGTGACCGGCTCGTCCAACGCACAATGCTCCAGCACCACCAGCGCGGTCATGATTTTTGTCGTACTGGCGATCAGACGCGGCGTGTCCGCATCCTTTTCATAGAGCACTGTGTCGGTTTCCGACTCCAAAACGATTGCGGAGGCCGCGGAGACCTCCGGCGCGGCGGCTGCCGCGCACAGCGGGAGGACGCCAAGCAGCAGCACGGCAGTCAGACATGGCAGCAGTTTTTTCATCCCAGAACACCGTCCTTTGCAGACTTTTGTGTTCTATTAGGATGGTCAGGCTCCGGCGATTTTATACAAGCTCTGCCGGAACATCCGCCAAAAAGAATGCGGACAACGCCGCAGCTTATGCGTTTTCGGCGTTTCCTGCGCCTTCGCCGCCCGCTGCGTCCGTTTCGTTTTTGTTGCCCTTGCTATGGGCACGGATGAAATTCTCCACAGCGTCTATCAGCTCCGGCGCCTTTTCGATCACGCGATCCACCGTGCTGTTGGCAGGCGGCGTGATGGTGAGCATCCTGACGTTGCCATCCTTCACCACGAGGAAGCCGATCGGGTCGATCTTCACGCCCGCGCCGTTGCCGCCGCCAAAGCCAAGATCGCTCCGTTCCTTCACGCGGAAGTCACTTCCGCCGGACGCAAAGGCATAGCTGACCTTTGACACGGGGATGATCGTCACGCCGTCCGCTGTCTGCACCGGAGTTCCAACAACGGTGTCCACATCGACAATCTCCTTCAGTCGGCTCATCGTCACATCCATCAGGTTTCCAATGTTGCTGTTGTTTTCCATTTTTTTATGATCCTTTCTGTCCGGCGGCGGCAGTTGCCGCCTTTGCCGCACAATGTTTTGGCCAATACCAGCGGAGCAGCGCGGCTGCGGCGCAGGCGGCGATTTGAAAAATCTCCCAGATTTGCAGCGTCAGCACGATTTGTGCCTCCGCTTCGGTTTTTCCGGGATAGCAGTCCACACCAAGTTGCACATCCGTATCCCGGATTTTGAAGACCCGGTACGCCGCCGGAGCAAGCGCGCCCAGCGCGGCGTTGAGATATCCATACAACATAACGGCGTCATATGGGTCGTCCGATGCAGCAACGATATGCAACATAAAATGATCCACGCTCAGGTTCCTGCGAAAGCGGGAGAGCGCGTCCAGCGCGATGTGCAGCAGCGCCGGGACGTCGTGTGCCGTGATCAAACGTGGGCGGGGGTGTTCCGCCGCTGCCGCGTCCGGCGGCGGTTCCCGCCGCTTCTTTTCCGGCTTCGGTTTCTTTTCTTTTTTTCCCGCTGGGAGCAATTTTATGCGCAGCGGCCCGGCCTTCAGCTTCAACGCAAGCCCGGCGGGCGCATAGGACGCATCCACGCCGACCGGGAGGATCAGGAAAAGCAAAAGCAATATCACGATAACACAAAGCGCCGTCATGCCGCAGACACTCCTTTCATTCGCCGCCTTTTCGGATTCCTCGCACAAAGGTGTCGGCGGCAGCACTCTGCCAACCGCGCTTGCCGACCCCTTTCTACCCTGTCGTTTGCTGCCAAAGCAGCTTGCCGGTCTTTTTTACGCTTCGCCCGCTGCGCCATCTTCGGTTTCTGCCGCAGCGGACTGCAGGGCTTCAATTTGATTTTGCAGCGCGATGATGCCCTCGTCCGTGTCGGTATCCGGCAGCGGCGGCAGCTCCTCCAGGCTGGACAGGTTCATGGTCCGCAGAAAAATCTCTCCGGTGCCATAGAGGATCGGACGCCCCGGTACCTCCAGCCGGCCGCACGGCTCGATCAGGCCGCGTTCCGCCAGCACGCCGACGGTATAGGCGCTGTCCACGCCGCGTATCTGGTCGATGTAAGTCCGCGTGACGGGCTGGAAATAAGCCACGATGGCCAGTACCTCCAGCGCAGACGCGGAAAGGCGCGGCGGCCGGCGCTGCTCCAGCGCACGGGCGACGGTCTGTGCGTACTCCGGCGCCGAACAGAGCTGCAGCTTCTCCCCAAGCAGGAGCAGACGGATCCCGCTCTCCGCGGCGCTGCATCGCCGCTCCAGTGCAGACGCTGCGACAAAGACTTCCTCCACCGTCACGCCAAGCACCTTTGCAATGCGCTCCGCCGCCACCGGTTCGCCAGAGGCAAACAGCACGGCCTCCAGCGCCGCCATAATCTCAGTTTGTTCCATAACCCTGCTCCCTATTCCGTTCCCCGACAAAGCGGATGCGCGGACGCGGGAGCCTCTTCGCCCCCCATTTTGTGCTGTGGCTTTTCGCGGATGATCCGGCGATTCGTTTCCAACGTTTATTCTATCAATCATACTATATGTGTTCCTTTTATGTCAACAATTTTAGGGTACTTTCGTATAAATTTTTTGTTCCCCACGCGGCGATGGTGGCGGGAGGACGCAGTCCATGATACGCAAAACTCCCGCGAAGCCGATAGCTTCGCGGGAGTTCAGGACATCAGGGCACATAGCCCAAAATCAAGTTCACAATACGCTCCAGCGCATCTGGGACAGCGCTGGAACGCATGGCTGCGGACATCTCCGCGCGCTGCTCCGCTGCACAGAGCAGCGCCTGTGCCGCAGCATAGAGCGACGCGGCGTCAAACTCGCCTTCCAGCAGCACCTTTGCCGCGCCAAGACGCTCCAACAGGCGGGCGTTTTTTTCCTGATGGTGTCCCGTCACATTCGGGGACGGAACCAGCAGCGCCGGTTTGCCCAATGCGGCCAGCTCTCCCAGCGTGGAGGCTCCGCTGCGGCACATGACAAGGTCAGCGGCAGCCATGACCTCCGGCATATTAAAGATATACTCCCGCAAATCCACGTTTTGACCGTGCAGCGCCGCGCCGCAGACCGACTCCGCCGCCGCACACAGCGTGGAATAATAACGCCGCCCGGCGGAATGAACGAGAAAAAAGTCCCCGTTTTGCAGCGTGGACCGCATAAATTCCGGCATCAGCCCGTTGATGTGTCCGCTGCCAAGACTTCCCCAGACGGAAACAAGCAGCGGCATCCCGTCCGGAATACCGAGCTTCGCCCGCGCCGCCGCGCCGTCCGTATCCAGAAATTCCGTCCGCACCGGAGTTCCGGTATAAACCGTATGCGCGCCATGCGGGCAGGCCTCCGCAGCGGCGGCAAATCCGAGCATCACGCAGTCCACCATGCGTGCGAGCAGCTTTGTCGTCAGACCCGGTACAGCGTTGGATTCATGAATCAGCGTCGGAATACCCATGCCGTGCGCCGCACGCAGCACCGGATAACAGACGTAGCCGCCGGTACCGATCACCACATCCGGGTGAAACTCCGCAAGTATCTGTTTTGCAGCCGGAACGCTGTGCAACAGGTGCTGCACCGTATGTACATTGTGTTCCAGACCGGAGAGCGACAGGCTGCGGCTCAGTCCGCTGATTTCAATCGCGCGGATCTCGTAGCCCTCGCGCGGCACCAGCTCCATCTCCATCATGCCCTGCGCGCCGATAAACAGAAATTCCGACTCCGGCAAAATCTGCTTCAGCCGTCCCGCGACGCCGATGGCCGGATTGATGTGTCCTGCGGTGCCGCCGCAGGTAAAGAGAAATCTCATGTCTGCGCTCCTTCCCTGACGGCGCTTTCCGTCTTTTTCCCACGCTCCCGGACAAATTTCTTTTCCGGAATGTCCCGCGAAATGGACAGGATAATGCCCATCTCCGCAAGCTGTAGCCAAAGCGCAGTTCCGCCATAAGAGAAAAACGGCAGCGAGATACCGGTGCAGGGCAGCAGATTTGTCACGACGCCGACATTCAGGATCACCTGAAACGCCAGAAGCGCGGTGAAGCCCGCGCAGACAAGAAAGCTGTAACGATCCCGGCAATGCATCGCCAGATAAAATCCCCGGATGATCAGCAGCGCAAAGAGCAGCAGGATCAGCGACGCACCGATAAATCCCAGCTCCTCGCAGACGACGGAAAAGATGAAGTCGTTATGCTCCTCCGGAAGATAAAGGTACTTCTGGCGGCTGTTGCCAAGTCCAAGTCCGGTCAGGCCGCCGCTGCCGATCGCATAGAGCGACTGAACGATCTGGTAGCCGGTATCGCCGGTATCCGCAAAGGGGTCGCGCCACGCGCTGATGCGCTCGGAGGAATAGGCCAGGATGTTGATGACTACGACACCGCCCAGCAGCACGCCGCCGCCGCCCAGAATGAACCAAAACAGCCGCGTTCCACCGAGAAACATGATCGTCGCCGTGACCAGCAGGATGATGATGGAGCCTGAAAGATGCGGCTCCAAAATCAGCAGACCAACGACAAGTCCCGCCACAATGACAAAGGGCAGCACACCATAACGGAAACTGCCCATCCTGTTTTTGTAGCGGCAGACCAGCCCCGCGTCAAACAAAATCACGGCCGCTTTTGCGATTTCCGACGGCTGGAATGTGATGCCGCCGATGGTGAACCAGCGGGTCGCGCCGCCGCTGTTTTCGCCGCCGATCAGCACCAGCGCCAGCAGCACCAGCGAAAAGAGCAGAATGATCGTGGAAAAGCGCCGATAAAAGCCGATGGGGAACCGCGAAGCCACGATCATGATCGCCACGCCGGAAACGGCAAAAAAGAGCTGACGGGTGAAATAATAGGTTGTGGACGCGCCTGCATAGTATGCGCGCGCAAAGCTGGCGGAAAGCACCATGACGACCCCGATGGTGAGCAGCAGCAGCGTCAGCAGCAGAAACGGCACATCCATCGCCCCCCGGCGAATAGAGGAATCGCCTCTATAATCCGCAATGCGGTTGTCGGAATAGTCCATATCGTACCTCCCAGCCTACCGGACTTAAAAGCGCCCGCTCACACCGAAAAATGAAATCAGCGCAAACACAGCGGAAACGCAGGTGAACAGGGCGAACAGTTCCTTTTCCTTCCACTTTTTTCCGCTCCATCCGCCCATCTCCAAATGATGGTGCAGCGGCGCCATGCGGAAAACGCGCCTGCCGTGACTGAGCTTGAAATATGTCACCTGAATGATGTCGGAGAGCGTTTCCGCAAGGAACACGATGCCAAGCGTAATTAAAACCAGCGGCATATCATAGGCAAACGCCGTGGCGACCACCGCGCCGCCGAGAAACAGGCTGCCCGTATCGCCCATAAAGATTTTTGCAGGATTAAAATTATAAAGCAGGAAGCCGAAAAGCGCCCCTGTCAGCGCGCTGGAAAAGATGCCAAGTCCAAGATATTCCTGTCCCCAGCGAAAGCAGAGCGCCGTATAGCACACAAACACCGGCAAGCTGGTCCCGGCGGCGAGGCCATCCACCCCGTCCGTGATATTCACCGCGTTCACCGTACCGACAATGACGAACGCAGCCAACACAACGTACAAAATTTCGTTGACCGGGAACGTAATGTTCCAAAACGGCAAATATACGTCGATGCAGCCCTGCACGTCGCTGACGTGCAGCATTCCGAAGCGCCGCAGCAGATAGATGAACGCCACGGCAACGGCAAGCTGCAACAGAAATTTTTGCGCGGCGGTCAGCCCCGTGTTCTGTTTGTGCTTCAGCTTTTCAAAATCGTCCAGAAAGCCGATCGCGCCATAAATCAGAGAAAAGACCAGGACAAACGCGCATTTCCACTCCCCCGCCTGAAACTGTTCCCATCCAAGCGCCAGACAGGCGGCTGTGACAGCCAAAATAAACATCAGTCCGCCCATTGTCGGCGTACCCGCCTTGCTCTGGTGCCACGTGGGGCCGTTTTCCTTGATGGACTGCCCTGCCTTAATCCTGCGCAGGAACGGCACCAGCAACGCGCCGATGGCGGCTGAAAGAATAAAGCCCATAACGAAAGCAAGGATCAGCTTTGTATTCATTCTGTTTCTTTCCTTTTCTTTTGTAATTCCGCCACGATTTCCCGTTCGTCCATCGGATACTTTACATGTCCGACCTCCTGATAGGTCTCATGCCCTTTCCCCGCCAGAACGATCACATCTCCGGCGCGGTGGCGCTTTATCGCGTAAGCGATCGCCGCGCGGCGATCTGGAATCACGGTATAGCGGCGTTTTTTCACCGTTACGCCGCCGAGAATGTCGCGGATGATTGCCTCCGGCTCCTCCGTGCGCGGATTATCCGATGTGATGATGGAAAAATCCGCGAGTCTGGTTGCAATCTCGCCCATGATGGGACGCTTTTGGCGGTCACGGTCTCCGCCGCAGCCAAACAGGGCCACGAGACGGCGCGGTTTGCTCTCGCGCACGGTTTTCAGCACGTTTTCCAATGCGTCCGGCGTATGGGCATAGTCGATCAGGATCGTATAATCCCCGTCCGTTGGCACCGGCTCCATCCGTCCTTTCACGCCCTTTGCGCTGCGCAGCGCCGCTGCCGCGGCATTCAGTCCGACGCCAAGCTGCATACAGCAGCTCAGCACATCCAGCGCGTTGTAAACGGAAAAGCGTCCGGGGACCGCCAGTTCCACGCGCGCGATTTCGCCCAGCGTGACGGCGCAGAAGCGCACCCGCTCCGGCAGCAGTTGGATGTCCTTTGCCACAAGCGAGGCCGCGTCAGAACGGATGGAATAGGTCCGCACGGGAATTTGCATCCGCGACAGAAAATACGGCGTCCACGCATCGTCCAGATTGACCACCGCCGCGTCGCACTGGGCAAACAGCTTTGCCTTTTCGGCGGCATAGTTTTCCATCGTCCCATGAAAATCCAGATGATCCTCCGTCAGATTGGTGAACACGCCCACGGCAAAATGCAGCCCCGCTGTCCGTCCCTCCGCCAGCGCATGGGAGGAAACCTCCATGACAACGTGCGTACAGCCCGCGTCCGCCATTTCCCGAAACAGCCGATGCAGCTCGTAGCTCTCCGGCGTGGTGCGCTCGCTCGGCAGCGTTTTAGCGCCGATCATGTTGCCGTTCGTACCGATCAGGCCGACCTTTGCGCCCGGCTCCAGCGTCTGCTCCAAAACGTGCTTGATGAGCAGCGTGGAGGTGGTCTTGCCGTTTGTCCCGGTCACGCCGATCAGGGTCATGCGTTCCGTCGGATGTCCAAAAAATGCGGCGGACACAGCCGCAAGCGCGGCGCGCGAGTCCGCAACGCACACGCATGGAATATCCGCCTGCTCCGGCGGCGTCTGGCACAGCACCGCGGCCGCGCCGCGCGCGGCGGCGTCCGCGATATAGCGGTGTCCGTCGGTCTGATAACCGACCACCGCGACGAACAGGTCGCCCGGCTGTGTGTTCCGGGAATCATAGCTGATGCCGCTGATCTCCAGCTCCGGCACGGCGGCATCCCGCACCGCCACGCCGCGGAGCAGCTCTTTCAAATTCATTCCGTTCCCCTCCTTTCGCGCGCAGCGCTCCCCTTTCCGAAACGCTGCATCAGGCGATCGCGTTGGTACTGGCGTCTGTATTTGAGAGCGTGACCTTGATGACCGTACCGTAGTCCACGAACGTCCCCGCCTCGATGCTCTGCTGCGTGATAATGGCGTTTTGGATATTTGCGGCGTTGGCATAATCCGTGTTGATGTACAGTGCGACCCAGCCCATCCGTTCTCGTGCGATTTCATAAGTCAGTCCGGTCAGGTCCGGCACTTCCTCCTGCTCCTCCGGAATCTCGCTGTCCGCGTAAAGCAGGATCTGGCTCCCCGCCGCCACAACGGCATTCGCCGCCGGAAGCTGCGCCGTGATACTCCCGCCGCTGCCGATAACCCTGCTGGTAAAGCCCTGCGCAGTCAGCGTCTGTTCCGCTTCCTCCAGCGAAAGTCCCACGAGGTTCGGCACACTGTGATCCATGTTCTCCGCTTCGTCCTCGCTGTAAACAGCCTCTACGCCCAAATAGGGCAGAATATCCGCCATCATATTCGCCACAGTCGGTGCGCCCATGTTGCCGCCGGAAACCGCCACGCCGGTATCGGAGCTGGGATTTTTCAGCAGCACCAGAATGCAGATCTCCGGGTCGTCCGCAGGCGCAAAGCCGATGAACGAGACGATATACTTTTTCGCACCCGTCGCGGCTTCGGTCACAGTGTCTGTGGAGGTGCCGGTCTTGCCGCCGATACGGTAGCCGCTGACATAGGCGTTTTTGCCGGTGCCCTCTGTGGAATCGCTGACGACCTGCTCCAAAATGCCGCGCATGATCTCGCTGGTTTCCTCGCTGATGACCTGCCGGATCACGGTCGGCTCTTTTTGCAGCACGGTGTTCCCCTCGCTGTCCGTGACCTGCTTCACCAGATACGGCTGCATCAGATAGCCGCCGTTGACCACGGCGCACATCGCCCGGATGAGCTGGAGCGGCGTGATGTTGAAGGTCTGACCGAAGGAGGCCGCCGCAAGCTGGGTCTGGTTATAGGGGTTACAGAACAGCTCGCTGTCCCACCACAGGCTTCCGGCCTCGCCGGATAGCTCGATGCCCGTTTTTTCGTTCAGGCCAAAGGCGTCCACATATTCATAAAACTTTTCCGCGCCCACGAGCTGGGCGATCTGCATCAGCGCCACGTTGCAGGAGTGCTGCAAGCACTGTGTCAGCGTCTGCATCCCGTGGCCGGTCAGCAGCCAGCAATGGCGTCCCTCGTCGGTATCGCCCGCCACCTTCCAGACACCGCCGCAATAGAATGTGGAATCCGCCGTCACAACGCCCTCCTGCAGCGCCATCGCCATTGTGATGGGCTTGAAGGTGGAACCCGGCTCATACATATCCTCCACGGCGTTATTGTGCCACTGTGCCTGCTGCGCTGCGGTCAGCAGTGCGGACTTTTCCTCCTCCGTCTCCGCAGCGTCGATCTCCGCCTGCGTTTCCTCGCTGACAGCCTGATAATCGTTCAAATCGAAGTTGCCAAGCGATACCATGCCGAGAATTTCCCCGGTGTTCACATCCATTGCGATAGCCGCCGCGCCGTCCTGCACACCATAGTCGTCCACCGCCTGTTGCAGGTGCTTTTCCATGTAATATTGTATGGTCGTGTCGATGGTCAGCGTAACATCGCAGCCATCCTCCGCGTCGTAATAGTCCTCAAATTTTGTATAAAGCATATCGGTACCGTAGGCATTCTTTGCGCGCACCACACGCCCTGCGGTCCCGGTCAGCTCGTCGTCCAGTTGCAGCTCGATGCCGGCGAGTCCGGTGTTTTCATATCCGACAAAGCCGATGACATGGCTGGCAAGCGTACTATATGGATAATAACGCTTGGAGTCCGTTTCAATTTTCACGCCCTTGAGGTCGTATTCGTTCTTAAACTCCCGCACCTGATCCGCAACGTCCTGCTCCACGCGGCGTGCCACGACCTGATACCATGAATCGGTTTCTCCGGTCCTTTCCAGAATTTCGCCATAGTCCACGTCCAGTATCTCGGAGAGGTTCTGCGCGATGAACACGGGGTCCTCGTCGTACATGATGATCTCGATGGGGGAAATATAAATCGTGTCCACCGTGGCGCTCATCGCCAGTATCTTGCCGTTGCGGTCATAAATCGTACCGCGCCCGGAATCTACCGTGGTGGAGCGCACCTGCTGGGTGATCGCCTCGGATTCATAAAGGTCGTGCTGCGTGATCTGTATCTGATAGAGCTTTGCAATCAAAACGCCGAAAGCGACAATGCCGCACACAACTAAAAGGAACAGTGCGCGGCGGAGCATTCTTCTGTTTGGCTGATTGCCGCCATGCGGCCTTGTCTGGTTTGGCATAATGCATCTCTCCCGTCGCCCGGTTGGGTCAGTGCCTGTGATGCGCTTTCCGGCGCGCCGCCCCGCAGGGTGCGCGCCGGGTCATTGTTTCATCCGAATCCTATTCCGCACCTGATTGAAAATATTCCCAAAACCCGGTGAGAAAGTCCGCCACCGTATCCACAAAGCCGCTGCGCGTTTGCGCTTCCACGACCGCCGCCCTGTCCGGTGAGGAGGTGTCGATATAATTGATTTGGTCGGTGCTCGGCTTCTGCATTCCAAGGGAGCTGGTGGCATACTCCTCGATCTCCGAGAGATTGAACGCACTCTCATAGGAAATGCGCAGTTTTGTCTGCTCCTCCTGCAGCGTGCCAAGCTGTTCCTCCAGCTCCACGCTGGTCGCGGAGATATTCAAAAGCTGCACCCGCGCCACGATGCCGGTCACGAGCAAAAATGCCGCCACAAGCATCCCCATGATGGACGCCGGTTCGATGCTCTGCCTGGAGCGCGCGACCGCTTTGGCGCGCGTGCGCGTCTGCGGCCTTGTGCGGGTCTGCGGTTTGGCCGCAGGAGTTCTGGGTGCGCTGTATTCTTCCTCCCACTCCTCCGCCGCGCCGGTACGATTGAAATCATAGGCAAGGCTGCCGTAAACCGCGTTCTGTCCGTATCTGCTTCTTTCCGCTGCCGCCATAACGACGCCGTCCTTTCTGATGCGCTGCTGCGCAAAACGCTGTGTCCTGCCGGGCATGGAAGCCCGCCTCTATTCGTTTTCAGGCTTCTCCGCATAAACCGGCGGGATCGGCTGGCGGAAACGCACCGTCAGTCGCCACAGACACATTTGTGCGGCAAAGCCTTAAACCCGCTCCGCCACGCGCAGCACTGCGCTGCGCGCTCTTGGGTTCTCTGCGATCTCCTGTTCGGAGGGGAAAATCGGTTTTTTTGTCACGCTCCGCAATGTCTGGCGGAAGCCGCAGACACACACGGGAAATTCCCGCGGGCAGGTGCAGCCATGCTCCCGTGCGGCAATCGCTGTTTTCACGATCCGGCTCTCCAGCGAGTGAAAGCAAATCACCGCAAGGCGTCCGCCGGGGTTCAAATAATCCGCCACGCACTCCATCAGCCGCTGGATGGAGGACAGCTCGTCGTTCACCGCGATGCGGATGGCCTGGAACGTGCGCTTGGCCGGGTGCTGTTTTTCCCGCAGTGCAGCGGCGGGCATCGCACGCTTTATCGTGTCCACCAGCTCCAGCGTCGTGTCGATCGGTGCGTCGGCGCGCCGACGCACAATGGCGGCGGCGATGCGGGACGCATAGCGTTCCTCTCCGTAAGTATAGAGTATCTCCCGCAGCTTCTCCTCCGGCCACTTGTTCACAACAAGCCACGCGGTCAAATCTTCGCCGGTGTCCATCCGCATATCCAGCGGCGCATCCGACATATAGGAAAATCCGCGCTCTGCCGCGTCCAGCTGCGGCGAGGATACGCCCAGATCCAGCAGCACCCCGTCCACGGCGGGAACGCCCTGCTCCCGCAATATCTCAGGCAGCTCGCAAAAATTCCCGTGAACAAAGGTCACGCGCTCCGCATAAGGAGCCAGCCGCACACCTGCCCGCTCCAGCGCGGCAGCGTCCCGGTCTATCGCAATCAGCCGCCCTCCATCGGTCAGGCGCTGGACAATCTGTTCCGAATGCCCGCCGGAACCCAGCGTCCCGTCCACGTATATCCCATCCGAACGGATGTTCAGCGCTGCAATGCTCTCGGCAAGCAGCACAGGGGCATGACCAAATTCCATCAAAACTCCAGCTCCTCCATTACAGCCGCGATATTCTCCGGCGTAGTTTCGATGGCATTCAGCTCGCTCCACGCCGCGCTGTCCCAAAACTCCGCATGATTGTTGCAGCCAACGACGGTCACGCTCTTGGTCAGTCCGGCAAAATCCCGCAGATTCTGCGGAATCAGGATGCGTCCCTGCGCGTCCAGCTCGCAGCGCGCGGCATAAGCGAAAAGCGGGCGCATTTTCCGCTGCTTGACATATGGCATCGCGTTGACCTTGTCCGAAAAGACCTGCCAGCTTTCCGCGTTATAGGCGGAAAGACATTTATCCATAGAAAGGGTGACATAAAACACATCGCCCAGCTCATCACGCAGTCGCGCCGGGATGAAAAGTCTGCCCTTCGCATCCAGATTGTGCTGAAATTCGCCGGTCATGACTTCTCACCTCCGCTCCCCCGCGTGTCCATTTCCGGTTTTTTTGCTCCACCATGATGGGGAAAAGCTACACTTCACTCCACTTTACCCCACCGGGGACTTTTATTATAGGCGGCGTTTTGGAAAATTGCAAGCTGTTTTTTTCGGGCGGATTTTTATTTTCCTTCCAGTTTTTTCCAATTCCTTTCAAAAAATCGGGCCGCTTCTTATATTTTGTGTTGTAAAAAATTTCTCACCACAACATTTGGTGTAATATACAGAAAAAGATTGATTTTTTGTCGAAATTCTCTCTTTGCCCCGCCTCCCTGCCGCTGCGCGGTGGAACCGGGATAATTTGGTGTGCGTCTTTTCGTCCGGTTGCTGAAAGTTGCGCAAAAGCTGCAACGCGGTTGCGGAAGGTTGCCTGACTGGAACTGGTATTTCTTTATAATAAAAACAGAGATCAGGTCGCGGCTGATACGGAAACAGCGAACATTCTAAAAAATCATGAAGAAAAAATATTCCATTTTTGTGTACTGGCCTGCATGAGCCTGTTTACAACGGCTGTGTGTACCAACGGGCAAAACGAGCGCACCGAGGCGCTGCTGAATCGGGAAATCTCTGTCCGGTATCGCGGAGCCAAAGTCAGTATGCTGGACGAAACCTGAGGAACGGTTTACCCCATCTCCTATGAGGACACGACTTATCTTCCGATCCGCGCCATATCCGAAATGCCTGGCGCTGAAGTGGAAACGCTCGCACTCAAACAATAAAAAACCGGCGCGTTCTGTGAATGCAGAACGCGCCGGTTTTGTTTTATTATTCTTTTGTTTTGCCGTGTGCGCCGCCGATCACGTCATGCAGCCAGCCGAGCGCGTCGCGGAGCGAACCAAGACAGTCGATCAGGCCGCAGTCCACGGCCTCGCTCCCGGTGATGACCGTACCCATATCCGTGGCAAGCGCATCCGTCGCCAGCATATATTGCAGCAGCGCCTGCCGCGAAATGCGGGAGTGTCCGGTGATAAAACTGACGATGCGCTCCTGCATCTGCTCAAAATAGCGGTAAGTTTGCGGCGCGCCAAGCACCACGCCGCTCATGCGCACCGGATGCAGCGTAACGGCGGCGGAGGGCGTGATAAAGCTGCGCTGCGCCGCCACCGCGAGCGGCACGCCGATGGAGTGCCCGCCGCCCAAAATCAGCGAGGCAGTCGGTTTTGTCATGCCCGCGATCAGCTCCGCAATGCCAAGCCCCGCGTCCACGTCGCCGCCCACGGTGTTCAGCAGCAGGAGGACGCCCCGTATCTCCGGCGACTCCTCGATTGCCGCCAGCAGCGGCATGACGTGCTCATACTTCGTGGTTTTTGTTTCGCTGTCAAGCTGCTGGTGACCCTCCACCTGCCCGATGAACGTGACGCAGTGAATCTCCCCCGCGCCGCTGCTCCCCAGCGTTTGCAGCTCCCTCTGTTCGTTCTCGTCCATCCCCAAAAACCTCCCCGCCTGCAAAGCGATTTGAACCTTGTGTAATACCGCACAATCCGAGCTGCGGCGGCTTGCGGATTTTGACGGCGCCCTTAGTCTTTGCAGGCAGGCAGGGATTTATGCACGGCGAACCGCGCAGATATTCCATATTGAAAAAGCAGACAGCCCCTGAATCGTTGTGATTCAGGGGCTGCTGTTCTGGCGGAGGAGAAGGGATTCGAACCCTTGCACCCCTCACGGAGCCTACGAGATTTCGAGTCACGCCTCTTAGACCACTTGAGTACTCCTCCATATGCAGGCGGGAAACTGCCTGACATATATTATAGCACAATCGGGGGCGCGCCGTCAATCCACTTATTTCACACTTTTTCTTTTTTGTGTTCATCGGTCAATGCCACAGCGCCCAAACTGGCAAAGATTGGCAAAAAGTTTGACGGTATATCCGAATACACGGTGCTTCTTAAAGCTCTGCCCGGCAAGGGCGGCGCTGTCTTAAACCTTGATGCGCTCGGCGATTTCTCTTCCCAACGCGACGCGCGTACCGCCGACCGAAACAACGACGCCGCCCCAGCAGGAATCCAGGACCTTGACCTCCGCCCCCTGCACCAGTCCCAACGCCTCCGTAAACATATGCTCCGGGTCGTCGAGAAAACACCACTTGATCGTTTGCCGTGTGTCCACGGGCGCGGTACACAATGACAGCATGAATAACGCCCTTCCTTTCTCCGACTTTCGCCATCCTATGACGCGCTCCCCTATTTTGTGCAGCTTTTTTCATTATACACAGACAGCGGCGGAATTGCAAGGTGCGGCCATACGACAGCTCCTTCCCATTCGGGTGCTACAAAAAAAAATTCGGAAAAAAAAAAGAAAAATGCTTGACATTTCCGAAATCCGGTGCTATTATACTCAAGCATTCCAAATGCGCGAGTGGTGGAATTGGTAGACTCGCTGGCTTCAGGTGCCAGTGCTCATTCCGGGCGTGCGGGTTCGACTCCCGCCTCGCGCACCAAGTGGAGAAACCCAAACAGGTTTCTCCACTTTTTTATTTTTGAACCGCTTCCCTGTCCGGCGCCGGAATAACATCGTATTTTTTCTGATCTCCACAAACTTCCTTTCCAAGCAAGATATGCGTGTACTGCGACCATCCTCACGTTCTGCGCTATACTGCTTATTTTTCCTTTTTGATATGATTTGATATGAAATCGCCCCCTTAGTATAGTCTTGATTACTTTTCGTTTTTTCGAGTGTCTGCTCCAAGGGGACTATATCAGCAAAAAGCTCCGCACGCCATTTCCTGCTTTTGGCGGTAAAGCGGTTTCGCAGCACCACACAAAAAAGCGTTTTTTGAAAAATTGCCGGTTGAAATTTGCGCGAAAAGATATATAATAGAGACGTAAGCGTCAAGGCAACGCCGCGCAAATGCGTCTGAGGCGGTGTTAAAAGAACGCAGACAGATTTTTAATTCAACCCGATTCAGGAGGTCAAGCTGCAATGTACGAAGTCACAAAGGACACGATTATTTCCGAGGTCATGCTGAATGCGCCGGATACCGCGCCGATGTTCCAGGCCATCGGGATGCACTGTCTTGGCTGCGCAATGGCGACTGGCGAGAGCGTCGCAGAAGCCTGCGCTGTCCACGGTGTAGACGCGGATGCATTCCTTTCCGAGCTGAACGCATTTATTGCAACGCAGGAAGCGAAGTGACAGACGTTCGGAGCGCCGCTCCGAGCA
Source organism: Oscillospiraceae bacterium (assembly GCA_020860205.1). Lineage (GTDB taxonomy): Bacteria > Bacillota > Clostridia > Oscillospirales > Oscillospiraceae > RGIG7114. The sequence goes on from JAJBUU010000005.1 coordinate 32,454, forward strand.
TTCCGTTCAGGGGACTTTTTCCCAAAAGTCCCCCTGGAAATCCACGTGGCCGCTCCACCATTCAAAGAATGGTGTGCGCTGCCCGGTACGATATCCCGGTTCCGCAGGAAACCGCATATTTTTGTCTCGCACATGGGTGTGAGGATGTTTCGATAAGGAGCGTTGGCAGCATGAGCATCCGCCTATCCCCCCGCTTGCAATGCATTGCAGACTATGTGCCGCAGGGCAGCACAGTCATCGACGTTGGGACGGATCATGCATATGTCCCCATTTGGCTATTGCAGAGCGGGCGGTGCAGCCATGCGTTTGCTTCGGACGTGCGCCCCGGCCCGCTGCAAAACGCTGCGGCAGACGCGGAAAAAGCCGGGGTCGGCGCGCAGTTGAAGCTGCTGCTTTGCGACGGACTTTCCCTCTGTCCGCCTGATGCGGTGGACACGGTCATTATGGCCGGATTGGGTGGAGAGACGATTCAGCGCATCCTGCAGGATGCGCCGTGGGCAGCGGAAAAACGGCTGATTTTGCAGCCGCAAACCAAGCAGGACGAGCTTCGCCGCTATCTATCCGCCAATCGGCTCGCCATTGCGGACGCAGCGCTGGCTTATGACACGGGTCGTCTTTATCTGGTCTGGCTGGTTTCCACCGGGGAGATGGACGGAGACAGCACGCTCGACGCTGCGTTGCTGCAAAAGCGCGACCCGCTGCTGCGCCCTTACATTGAAGAACAACTGAAACGCCGCGGTCAACGGCTGCGCGGCATGGAGGCCGCGCGTGTGCCGGACACGGCGGGAATCACGACGCTGCGGGGCGAGATCGCCGCGCTGCGGGCGACATATGCGGAGGTGCAGACATGGCAGAGTTCACAATAGCGCAGGTTCGGGACGCGCTGAATGCGGCGGTTCCGTTTTCCATGCAGATGGACTTTGATAATGTGGGGCTGTTGTGCGGCTTTCCGGACGCGACTGTCACGCGGGCGCTCGTTGCGTTGGACATCACGGACGCAGTGATCGAGGAAGCCGTTTCCGGTGGCGCGGAGCTGATCGTTTCCCACCATCCGCTGATTTTCCACGCGCTCAAGCGCGTAACGGCGGACGATGACCGCGGACGCAAGCTCATTCGTATGCTTCGCAGCGGCATTTCCGCGATTTGTCTGCATACAAATCTGGATGCGGCGCGCGGCGGCGTGAACGACCTGCTGATGACCGCGCTGGGCGGGCGTGTGAGCGGGCTGCTTGCGCCACACGGAACGCTGCCGGATGGCACGCCTTACGGCATCACGCGGCTGGGTGAGCTGCCGGAGCCGCTGCAACTGTCGGACTTTCTTGCGCATATCAAACGGTCATTGGGCTGTCCGGGGCTGCGTTATGTTGCCGGAACGCGCCCGGTACGCCATCTCGCCTGCTGCGGCGGCGCGGGCGGCGGGGATTTGGAACAGGTGTTCGCCGCCGGGTGTGATACTTATGTGACCGCCGATTTGAAATATGACCATTTCCTCTGGGCAAAAGAGGCCGGTCTGAATCTGATCGACGCAGGACATTTTTGCACGGAAAATGTGGTCGTGCCGCATCTGCGCGACCTCTTAATGACGCACTTTCCCGCGTTGGATGTGCGTATTTCCGCTGTCCACGGTTCGACGATTCGCTGGTTCTAATCATCGACGGCATTGGAACAGCTTGACGAAAGCAGATTTCTGTGTTAAAGTGTCTTTGGCGGTTGATAATATCTCCCCTGCGTGCAAGGGGTTCCGCAAATCATTGCATACGTCTGCGTAGCTCAGTTGGATAGAGCGACCGCCTCCTAAGCGGTAGGTCGGGTGTTCGAGTCACCTCGCGGACGCCAGCTAACAACGCCGAAAGCCTTGTTTTTCAAGGCTTTCGGCTTTCTTTTTGCCTTGCAATAAAAAAGTGATCAAGTTTTTTGCTAATAAAATCTGCTAATAAATTTCCGTGCCACAGCCCTTCATGGGAAAAGGTGAACCTTTGGAGCGGACACTTTTCAGCGGCCAATTTGCTAATTGGCGATCTCGAAATCGGCTTTTTTTCGGGCCGTTTGGAGGAGATTTGCTAATAAGGCTTTTTGACCACTGAATCGTGCTGCTAATAAAATGCTCACGAATTAGCAAGCTGGACGGACTTAAGGACTTGCGCCAACAGTTCCGGGTTGCTGGTCAGAAGCGATGCAAGCGCGTTTGCATCTAAAGTCGGAGTAGCGGGAGCCTTGTTTTCCTCCGGAACAGGCTTCGGTTCGATGGGATCAATGTTGCCTGCGTTATGATAGAAGCGTTCTTCCATCTGGGAAGCAATCGAGCGCCTGTCTTCATCAAGAATATGAGCATAACGCTTTGTTACCATATCCGGCGTACTCCATCCTCCATCGCCCTGAACAGCCTTCAGATCACCGTTGGACAGGCGGAGCTTTACGCCTGCGCTGGTGTGACGGATGCTGTGGAAAACGATGTCGCTCACATCAATTTCTGGGTCATTCATGGCGGTGAGAATATCCTTGAAGCGCTTGTTCAGATGCTCCGTCATGATGGGCCTTCCGTTTGCCTGGCAGATCACAAGGCCATAATCCATATAGCCGTCGTCTCCCAGCCAACCTTGAGCTTATCCTGGAGCTTCCTCAACGTCTGCAACTTCTGAATAACCGTTTCCGGGATGTAGACATTGCGGATGCTTCCCTCGGTCTTAGGCTGCTTGAGAACGATCATCGTCCTGGTGCCGGGGTAAAGATTCGGGAAACGGTACATCACATCCATCTTTGCCAGGGTGTCAGCCAGCTTGCGGTCAACCCGGTCAATAACCCTGTCAATATAGAGCGTCCGTTCAGCAAAGTTGATGCGGTCCCACTGGACGCCGCCAACCTCGCCACCACGCATACTGCAAGCAAAGGCCAGCTGAATAGCGCAGTGCATCATGTAGTAGTCGTAGATTTCAGGCCGGTCAGTAAAGTCCAGCACCTTGAAAAGCTGCTCCGGCGTTAATGCCGAACGCTTTTTCTCCTTATGCTCCGGAAGGGTTGCATTTAAGAACGGGTTCTTAGCGATGTACTCCCACTTCACGGCCTGATTGAAGGCGCAACGGAGAACCTTGTGGATGTCGTGAATGGTTGAAGCCGTGATGTGTTCACGCTTCGGCTTTCCTACGTTCACAGCCGGTTCCGCCTCGAACAGCAGGAAGTGATAGTAGTCGTCTACACTCTTGGTACGGATATTGCGGAGCTTTTTGTCGCCCAGGTAGGGATATACATAGTTCTCCAGAAGTCCCATGTTCCCGTCATAGGTTGAAGCGACCCATTTCTTTTCACCGTATTTGGTGAGAAACTCAAGAAGAAAATCTTTCACCGTAATATCGGTGCGGTCTACATGGATGTTCTGAGCCTCCTCATATTCCAGCTGCGCCTTACGGGACTTGGCGGCGTTGTAGCTAAGACCAGACTCCCAAATCTGGTGTTTTTCTTTGCCTTCTCCCTCGTAATATACGACAGAGTAGGTCTTTCCTCTTTTAATAATCGATGCCATTTGTTTATCCTCCAATATGATCGCATTGATCTAACCAGTAGTCAAAAGAGGACTTGGAAACTCTGATTGTCCTTCCGACGCGAATGACGCGAAAGCAGCCGGAATTGCATAGCTCATACGCTTTTCTTCGACTGATACCAAGAAGTTCTCGGACTTCCTCAACGGAATACGTCCTCTTTCCTACGCTTTCGGTAGTAAGCTGTCCGATTGTGAAAACCTCCCTTCTGCGCAATCGGATCTACGGCATCGCTTATCATGTAATGCACTTACATTATAGGAGAGCAATGCCGTAGAATCAACGATGCGGAACAAGAAAATGTGCTGACGATTGAGATGCAGTTAGAACTTCATCGGCAGGGATGTCTTGCGGCTCCCGCCGTTGTAGATGCGGAACACCTGGAACAGATATTTCTTGTGGCCGGGCATATTCACGCCCATGGCCTGACCCTCCCGGTAGATGGTCAGCGGGTCGTAGCCGCTCAGACGCCGCACCAGCCTCCGGCGATTGTACTCGTCATGGTAGATGGAGACGAATTTAATCACGCTCTGGACAATCTCGCCGCGCATGGACTGTGGCTCGCCGTCCCATGACTCCCGGACGATCTCCAGCGCCTCGGTGTAAACCTCCGCGCCTACACACTGGAACTCCCGGAAAGCGGTGTAGATACAGCCCATCCGGTTGCGGCCACGTTTCTGGTCGAAGTCCAGATGAATACCGGCATTCTCGGTCGCACGGACAAAGGCCAGCGCCTCCGGGTCTTTCCCGAATACCAAAGCCCGCATCCGGATACCGGCAGTCAGTGCGGAGGACTCACCAAACTGCTGGGCGAACAGCAGCGCCTC
>JAJBUU010000067.1 GCA_020860205.1 Oscillospiraceae bacterium
CAGCGATGAGCAGTCGTAAGGTGTAGACTACTCATCGACTATTCCTACATTTAAGTCCGGAAACCGTTGGGAGACAACAACATTGATTTTCCGATTTGGAAACAAGCGGTGGAAACGTCGGCGCTACATTTCCTCCAGATCAAACTCGGTTTCGATAAACTTCTGGAATTTCCGGAAGTTGCTGCCGGTATTGCGCGGATTGGAAACAAACAGGAAGGTCACGTCGGTGGGCGCGCCCTTCACAGGACGGAACGTCACGCCGGGAAATTCAACCGTCTGCATATCCGAGCGCGGAAACACGCCGCCGCCCGCGGCGACGATGGCCAACACCATGTTCTGCCGTTTGCTGTCGATGTACTTTTTTCTGATTTGGTCAAAGCTCCTGCCGATCAGGTGCGTGATGCTCAGCACGCTTTCCGGAAACTGCGCCGCGTCCAGATCCAGCAAAAATGTTTCGTCCGCGAGGTCGCGCAGCGAAACGCTCTCGCGCCCGGCCAGCGGATGGGAGCTGCGCAGCGCGATTTGCAGCTGTGTTTCGCTGTGGCCCATGCGGATGCGCAGCTCCTCCGAGCTGCCCTGCCGGATCGCCTCGATGAGCGAATCCGGGCTGTCACGGTTGAGCAGCAGCAGCGAGCAGTCCAGCTCCATCGTGTCGATTCCGTGCGTGATTTCCCGCAGGTGCATATAGTTGTTTTCCACCGTCACATCCGGGTATTTCATGCTGAAATCCGCCTGTATCTTGTCGATGACGCCGCCGGACATCAGCTCAATGCCGCCGACTGTCAGCGTTTCGGACTGACTGCGCAGCTCCTCCGCCATCTGCTCCAGGCAGCGGGAGAGGTCTGTGAGCTGAAGGATATACGGCATCAGGCGCTCGCCCTCCGGCGTTAAGAGCTTGTTGTTTTTATAATTTTTCCGCCGAAACAGTTGGATACCAAGTTCATTTTCCACGTGCTGCACGTGCTTGGAAACTGCTGAAATGGAAAATGACGTTTGATAGGCCGCCTCCGCAAAGCTCTTGTATTGGTAGACCGCAACGACGGAGTTCAGTTCTTTGATATTCATTTCAATCAACTCCATCTTTCAGTATAACCGTTATCCACAAAAAATGCAACTGTTCTGCGTGGGCTTTCCAAGGCAACAGCGTTTATTTTTAAGGCAGCGCCGCACAAATCGGCAGGCGCGACCTGCTTCCCCAATGCGAGGAATACTCAATGGCACTTATACCCGCGTGGCGCTCAGCAGGCAAAGACACAGGCGGGCCCGCTCCTGCGAAAGCAGGTCTGGTTTCGTCGCTGCGCCCTTCGCGCCCCACCGCCCTGACGGGCAAATTTTTTTCTTCCATTTTTCCGGATTTTGTGTTAAACTGAAACCATATGTTATAGATTACAGGTGGTTTGCGCGGCTCGAACGAGTCAGAAACGGAGGTTGATACGGCAAATGTACAATGTGGGTGATTTGATTTTATACGGACGTACCGGCGTCTGCCGGGTGGCTGAAATTTGCGATGGATCGCCGGATAGCGCCGGAAATCCGCAGCAGTATTACACGTTACAGCCTCTCTACCAAAGCTGTTCTATCCGGATCCCGGTGTCCAACGGGAAGGTGTTTTCCCGCCCCATCATTTCGGGTGCGGAGGCAAAGAAGCTGATTCAGGAAATGCCGGACATCCCGGCGGAGCCATACTACAACCGCAATTTGAACCAGCTCCGGGAACATTACCGAACCTGTATGGAAAGCTACCGTTGCCTTGACCTGATTGTGATGACCAAGTCCCTCTACATGAAAAAAAAGCAGGCGGAAAAGGAACGCAAAAAATTTGGCACCGTGGACGAACGCTTTATGCGGGAAGCGGAGGACCTGCTGTTCGGGGAATTTGCCGCCGCGCTGCAAATTGACCGTGAAACCGTAGAGAATTATATTGCAAAAAGTCTGCAAAGAGGATAAAATACGGCAGAGGCGCTTTACGGCCCTCTGCGTTTTTTGTTTTTGTCGGCGCGCCGCGCCGGGAATTTAGAAAGGAACTACAGCTCATGCTCCCATCGGCTTATACGGAACTCTTTTTTGATTTGGACGGAACGCTGACCGATTCCGGCCCCGGCATTATGAACTCCGCGCGCTATGCGCTGGAACGGCTCGGCGTCCACGACAGCGGCGAGGACGAGCTGCGCCGCTTTGTCGGTCCGCCGCTTTATGACTCCTTCCGCCGTTTTTACGGCTTTGACGAGGCCACCGCGCACGAAGGCGTGCGGCTCTATCGGGAATATTATGCCGTGCAGGGCATTTTTGAAAACACGCTCTATCCCGGCATTTTTGCGCTGCTGGACGCGCTGCGCGCCGCCGGGAAACGCCTGACTATCGCCACGAGCAAGCCGGAGCATTTTGCCCTGCGCGTGGCAGAGCATTTTGCGCTGACGGACTATTTCACGCTGGTCGCGGGAGCGCTTTCGGATGAGACGCGCTGCCGCAAGGCCGACGTGGTGCGCTACGCGCTGCAGACACGCGGTCTGACCGACCCTGCCGCTGTTCTGATGACCGGTGACCGTGCGTATGACGTGCGCGGTGCGGCGGAATGCGGAATGCGCTGCATCGGCGTACTCTATGGCTACGGTACGCGCGCGGAATTGGAGGAGGCCGGCGCGTGGCGCGTGGCGGAGAGCGTGGCGGCGCTGCAGGCGCTGCTGCTGCCCTGACACATCTCCCCAAAGCGACCGTTTCTCCCCGTGCGTTCTGCTATAATGCAGGAAACCGCGATCAGAAAAACAAAGCACTCAAAACACAAAGGAGGATTCCATGCTGCAAGCTCTGATCCTGTTTGCACTGACCTACATAGCAATGCTGCTGCTGCCCCGCTGGCGGCCGCTTGTCGCGCTGATTTCCGCGGCGCTCTTTGTCCTCACCGGGATGCTGCCGCTGGGAGACGCGCTGACCAGCATCGACTTCAACGTGCTGCTGATGATCGCCGGTACAATGGGCACCGTCGCGCTGGTTATCGAATCTCAGCTTCCCTATCTGCTCAGCGACATCATCATCGAGCACGTGCCGAATGTAAAATGGGCCATCGTGATCCTTGCGCTGTTCGCAGGTGTGATTTCCGCCTTTATCGACAATGTGGCGACTGTGCTGATGGTCGCGCCCATCGCGGTGGCCATGGCAAAGCGGCTGAACATCAGCCCGGTACGCATGGTAATCGCCATCTCTGTGGCGTCCAATCTGCAGGGCGCGGCCACGCTGGTCGGCGATACGACCTCCATCCTGCTGGGCAGCTATGCGAACATGAGCTTCAACGACTTTTTCTGGTATCACGGACGCCCCGGCATCTTCTTTGCCGTGGAACTGGGCGCCGTGGGCGCATCGCTGGTGCTGCTGTTCCTGATGCGGCGGGAAAACGCCCCTGTACTCGCCGGTACGCGCACCGTGGTAACGGACTATGTTCCCGGCCTGCTGCTGCTGGCGACGATCCTGCTGCTGATCGTGGCTTCCCTGTTCCCGACACGTCCTGCTCTGACCAACGGCGTGATCTGCGTCGGCGTGATGTTCATCGGCGCGGTTTATAGCGCCGTTCGGAAAAAAAGCCTGCGGGCGCTGTTGCTCCCGTTTCGGGAGATCGATTATCTGACGATCCTGCTGCTGTTCGGTCTGTTCGTCGTGGTCGGCGGCATCACGGAGATGGGCGTGGTGGATGCGATTGCGCAGCTTCTTGCGCGGCTCGGCAGCGGGAACCTGTTTTTGATTTATACCATCCTGATCTGGGGCAGCGTGGCGGTCAGCGCGTTTATCGACAATATCCCTTATGTGGCAACGATGCTGCCGGTCACGCAAAGCCTTGCCGCCGGACTTGGCGCAGACCCGACGGTGCTGTATTTCGGGTTGCTCTGCGGCGCAACGCTCGGTGGAAACCTGACTCCCATCGGCGCGTCCGCCAATATCACAGGTATCGGCATTCTGCGCAAGGAAGGCCATGAGGTGACGACGCGGGACTTTCTGTCCATCGGCGTGCCCTTCACGCTGGCTGCGGTCATCCCCGCTTATATCTATCTCTGGATATTCTATGGCTTGTAACCGGCGGCTTCCCGTCGCTGCACAAAGGAGGATTCGACATGGGCTTTTTATCCCGCGCGCTGTCCGGACGCGGCTGTTTGCAGCTGTTGGCCACAGCGCAAAAATCTGTGCTGCTGTCCCTGACCGCCGCGCTGCTGCTCTGCGCCTGCGGACAAACCGCGACCGAAGATACATCGTCCGCATCCTCCGTGACTGGCGCGGATGTCCCTGCGGAGGAAGCTGCGGCGGAAACCCGACAGCCCGCTGAAAGCGACGGATTGGAGGGCGTTTATTACAATGACTACCTCCGCATGACGCTCACGCTGGACGGAACCGGCTGCTGCGCCCTGAACGGCGGCGGCACGGAGGCATCCGGAACTTACGAGCGCAGCGCGGCGGGCGATACGCTGACGCTTCGCTTTGACACGCGGCTGGAAACCGCCGCGATCGACGCGGACGGGGACATCTGTATTGAAGGACGCAGCGGCTATTTTCTCCGGGACTGGACGTTCTGGGGCATCACCTGGGAGGAGGTCAGCGCCGTGAGCAGCCTGCCCACAGCCACAGCCTCAGCCGCCGGTGTCAGTCTGGGAAACGGCACGGTGCGCTATCGGGATTATGAAAACGCCGTTGCCTTCACCTGTCCGGAGAGTTACAGCGTCCTCACCGGACAGCTCACGGGTGCGGTGGCAGTCTCGGATGGTGCGGGCGGCTATGTCACCGGGCGCAACGTGACCAGCCTTTATTTTTCCTCCGATCACAGTGATGACGAGCTGTTGGAGGACTATGTGAAAACCTTTGTTTTTGCCGACTTCAACCTGCTCTACGGCGGCATCCTCAGCTTTGACAGCTTCACCCTGCTCCATGAGGAAATCGAGGGGCGGCTGGCCGCTGCGACGCTGAATCTGGTCTGCGCATCAGACGGCGAGTCCGTTGCGGTACAGATCATTCTGTATACCTCCACTTACGCCGACGGGACGGTCAACTATATTTGCAAAACCGTCTTTGTTCCCGCCAGCCGTGCGGACGGAGCGGAGCAGTTGGCCGCCGCCGTGACGGACATGGGTGCGGTGCGCCTTAGCCGCGAGACAGAGTGAGCGCATCAGTTCCTGCCGCACGCTCGCGCGAAAAATGCTTTACGCGGCGGGAAATTTGTGTTATTCTTATATACAAAAGATAGCGGCGGCGCTCGACCAGAGCTGCGGCGCTGCCGGGCGGGCGGGTCCGCCCCGGCAAAGGGTTCAACAACACGGAGAAAGGCAAGGCATGGCAAAACAAAAGAAACAGAAGCAAGCCGTTCGGCGCTGGGCCACGGAGCTGCGGGGACACGCGCGAAAAAAGCCCTCTGTTGTCATCGTGTATCTGGTACTGCGTATCATCGTGATCGCCGTCGCCGTGCGCACGGCAATCAACGGGGATTTTGAAAGCACGTTCATCTGCCTGCTGGTGCTGGTGCTGTTTCTCATTCCGGCTTTTTTGCAGGAGCGCTTTTCCGTGGAGCTTCCGTCAACGCTGGAAATCATCATCCTGCTGCTCATCTTTGCGGCGGAAATCATGGGCGAGTTGAGCAACTATTACATCCGCGTGACCTATTGGGACACGCTGCTGCACACAACATGGGGGTTTTTGCTGGCCGCCGTCGGCTTTTCGCTGGTGGACGTGCTCAACCGCAGCGAGAGCATACGGGTGCAGCTCTCCCCGCTCTATCTGGCCATCGGCGCGTTCTGCTTCTCCATGACCATCGGCGTGCTTTGGGAGTTTCTGGAGTTCTGCGCGGACTATTTTCTGCACCTGGATATGCAGAAGGACACCGTTATTCATGCCTTTTCCAGTGTGACGCTTGACCCCACGATGCAGAATGTCGCTGTCCGCGTGGAGAATATCACCGATGTTGCCGTCAACGGCGAAAGTCTCGGTCTTGGCGGCTATCTGGACATCGGCCTTTATGACACGATGGAGGATTTGTTTGTCAACTTCATCGGCGCGCTCATTTTCAGTATCATCGGCTACTTTGCGGAAAAGAGTCATGGGCGCAACTGGCTGGCCGCCAGCTTCATCCCGCGGTTCCACCGTCACGCGGAGCAGAGCGCGGCGGATGGAGAAGATGAGATTTCGTGAAATTTTTTTCAGATTTGCAGGAGAACCGATCGCGTATCGGTTCTCTTTTTCTGTTTTCCCGCCGGGGATCGGGTTTCATCGCTGTAGGCAGGGGTTTGCTCCTGCGGGAGCGAAACCCTGCCCCGTCGCCGCAGCGACGAAATCCTGTCCGCTCTTGCACATCGCGGTCAGCCGGGACGGATAAAAATTCCCCTGTAATTATTGAATTTCCAATATAAGGATTATTGAAAGCGTTGATACAGTTGGGTTTTGGCGTGGTTGGCGCAAGGAGTGGAGAAGTGTTTTAGCCCAGATTTAGCCCAAATGCCAAAAAGAAAAACGAAACAGACAGAACGATGTAGCATTATGTTCCGGCATGGGCTATCTTGCCAGTTAGCTGTTCAGTTGCCCATGATTGGATATGGGCAAATCAGCGGGCTATTTTATCAAAGCAACATGGAAAGAGAACCGGCGCACTGACCGGTTCTCTTTTGCGTTCCGGCAAATACGTCGGATTCCGACAAATACCGCCGGGGGTTGGCAAGCGCGGCGTGTTCCGGCAAATGCAGCGGCACGCCGAGAAAAATTTATCCTCCGCGCTGCTGTACGCCCGTTCCCGCAGCGATACCCCGTATCCCTCTGCGGAAAGTGCCGGTGACAAAGCAAAAAACGGTTGACAAAGCGGGGATTTTCAATATAATATAGTTATGTATCAGGTTCGGTTGATTCGGAGCGCGCGCG
>JAJBUU010000040.1 GCA_020860205.1 Oscillospiraceae bacterium
TGACGATGGACATTTACGCAGAGATTTCCGATGAAGCGCTGCAAAATTCCATGTCTGCTTTTGATGGGATTTAGCCCAAAGTTTAGCCCATTTCACCGTTGAACCTCAGGAAATGGCGGCAAATCACGTCAAGACCAATGCTATTTGAAAATTTCAAAAGTCAAATAACAATCAATTATGTTAAACTGCAATAAGAAAACACTCAATTTACGATAAACCGACTGCATTTCCGGATGCGAGCGAAGTAAAGTATATGCTCTCGCCCTGAAATTTTTGTCGCTTTCTATTGCATTGACGGGAAATCCGTGTTATATTTATTTGATATTATAAGAAGTAGAGGAAAGGGCGGTGATGGGCGATGCACCGGACAAAATGGAGACTTCCAATGTCGCCGGTCTGTGTGCCGGAGGCGCTGCTGGAAGCCGGGTATTCCCCGCTGCTGGCGGCGATTTTGCATCTGCGGGGCTTTTCTGACCCTGCGGCGGCGGACGCTTTTCTGTGCTGCGGTGCGGAAACGCTGAGCGACCCGCTGCAAATCCCGGATATGCGCGCCGCTGTCCTGCGGCTTGGCCGCGCGATCGAAACGGGGGAACACGTTGCGGTCTATGGCGACTACGACGTGGACGGTATCACCAGCAGCTGTATGCTGACGGATTATCTGCGCCGCCGCGGACTGAACTGCGAGCTTTATATCCCGGATCGGCTGACGGAGGGCTACGGCGTAAATGTCGGCGCGCTGGAAACACTGCGCAGGCGGGGCGTTAGCTTGGTCGTCACCGTGGACTGCGGCATCACCGCGCTGCGGGAAGCGGATTATGCCACGCGCTGCGGCATGGAGCTTATCATCACCGACCACCACGAATGTCCGGATACGCTGCCGCGCGCCGTCGCGGTCGTGGATCCACGGCGGTCACACGGCGCACCGGGGCAGAATCTGGCCGGTGTGGGAGTTGCGTTCAAGCTGCTGTGCGCGCTGGAGGGCGGCGCGGCTGGCGTATTGGAGCGCTATGCGGATTTTGTCGCTGTCGGCACCGTTGCGGATGTGATGCTGCTGACCGGGGAAAACCGCTATTTGGTGCGGCGCGGACTGGAAAAGCTGGAACGCGACCCGCACCCCAGTCTGCGCGCGCTGCTGCGGGAAAGCGGCTTGGGCGAAAAGCCGATCAGCGCGTCCAGCATCGGCTTTTCGCTTGCACCCCGTCTGAATGCCTCCGGGCGTCTGGGGCGGGTGGAGCGCGCCGTGGCGCTGCTGCTGACCGAGCAGCCGGAGGAGGCTGCGGCCTGTGCGCGGGAGCTGGGAGAGATGAACCGTGACCGCCAGACGCTGGAGGCCGGGATTTGGCAACAGGCGCAGGACATGATCGGCGCGCAGCCGCCGGACGGTCCGATTGTTCTGGCGCAGGAGGGCTGGCATCAGGGCGTGATCGGCATCGCCGCCTCCCGTCTGACGGATGCCTACAATGTCCCCTGCGTAATCATTAGTCTGGACGGGGACATGGGCAAGGGCTCCTGCCGGAGCTGCGGCGGCTTTAATATTTTTGCGGCGCTGGCCGCCTGCGCCGCCTGGCTGGACGGCTTTGGCGGTCATGCAATGGCAGCCGGGCTGACCATAAAGCGGGAAAACATCGCCGCGTTCCGCGCCGCCATTTGCGACTACTACCGCAGTCACCCGCCGCAGGACGTGAGCGCCGTGGAGATCGACCTGTGCGTCAACTCACCGGAGCTGCTGACAATGGAGTGCGTGGAGGACCTGAAGCGGCTGGAACCGTGCGGCGCGGGCAATCCGCGCGTCACGCTCTGCCTTCCCGCCGCCCGGCTTGCCGCCCTGACGCCGATTGGCGGCGGCAGGCACCTGCGGCTGCGAATGGAGAAATTTGGCCGGAGCTATGACGCCGTCCTGTTCGCCCACACCGCCGCCGAGCTGGGACTGCATTGCGGCGACCGGGTGGACGCGGTGTTTTATCCGCAGATCAATGAGTTCCGGAACAAACGGAGCGTGCAGCTCCTGCTCTCCGGTATCCGCCCGCATGACGGCGCGGCTTCTGCGGCGCTGCTGCGCGGGGACTTCGCCGCCTATCCAACGGCGGCTGGCGCACCGAGCCGGACGGATTTCGTCAGCGTCTGGAAGGCGCTGCGCCGCCACGGCGGGCGCTTCAGCGTACCCGGCGCGGCGCTGCCGGAAGCGCTGGGGATGTGGGCGCCGGAGGAAACGGTCTGCGCGGTGCTGAAGATATTTGAGGAGCTGGGGCTTTTGACGGTGGAGTGCCGCGGAGGAACGGTTTCCGTTGCCTGTGCCACGGTGCAGCGGAAGGTGGATTTGGAGTCCTCTGTGATCCTTCGGCACATCCGCAGCACGGTGGAGCGCTGCAGCGGGGAACATTAGACCAACGCCGCGCCATGCGGCAGGTGCGAAACCTGCGGGGTCGGCATAAAATACAGGAGGATGCGCAGCGCGCCGAACGCCAAACCGGGCGGCGGCGCAAAAGTGGGAGCATAAAATGGCGGAACAATTTGACAGCGTCGTGGAGCAATGCTACACCGATTTGGAACAGAAAATCCGGGATGCCGGGATGAATAATATCAATCTGGAGCGCGTCCGCAGCGCCTTTGAGGTGGCGGCGCGCGCGCACGATGGACAAAAGCGGCGGGACGGCTCGCCTTATGTGACGCATTGTTCTGCCGCCGCCGGTATCATCGTCGATATGGGCATGGACGAGGACTCCATCGTTTCCGCGCTCCTGCACGATACGATTGAGGATACCGGCCTGACCCACGAGGACATCGCCCGCCAGTTTGGCGCGGACGTTGCGGATATTGTGGAGGGCGTTACCAAGCTGACGCGGGTGAACTACACCAGCCGCGAGGAAGAACAGATGGAGAATATGCGGAAAATGCTCATGGCTATGAGCAAGGATATCCGCGTCATCCTCATCAAGCTGGCTGACCGGCTGCACAATATGCTGACGATGGACTACCAGACGCCGGAAAAGCAGCGCCTGAAATCGCTGGAAACGATGGAGATTTATGCGCCCATCGCCCACCGGCTCGGTATTCAGACCGTCAAATGGGAGCTGGAGGACCTTTCCCTGAAATATCTCGATCCGGTGGCATTTCAGACCATTTCGGACACCATAGAGACGCAGCGCCCTGCGCTGGAGGCCTTCATGGATCGCATGGAGGAAAAAATCCGCACCCGTCTGGACGAATGGAACATCCAGTGCACGATTTATCACCGCATCAAGCACACTTACAGCATCTATCGCAAGATGTATGCCCAGCGGCTGGAGCTGAGCGAGATTTTAGATATTTGCGCGCTGCGCGTCATCGTGGACAATGTTTCCGACTGCTACAATGTGCTGGGGCAGGTTCACGATATGTTCAACCCCGTGCCGGGCAAGTTCAAGGACTACATCTCCACGCCGAAGCCAAACGGCTACCAGTCCCTGCAAACCACGCTGCTGGGCGCGGGCAAGGATACGCTCCCGTTTGAGGTGCAGATCCGCACATGGGATATGCACCGCACCGCCGAATACGGCATTGCCGCGCACTGGAAATACAAATCCGGTCAGGCGGGCGTGAAAGAGGGCGACGAGGAAAAATTTGCGTGGGTGCGCCGTCTGCTGGAAACACAGCAGGACAGCGACGCGGAGGATTTCCTCTCCGGTCTGAAGGTGGATATGTTTGCGGACGAGGTCTTTGTGTTCACGCCGAAGGGCGACGTGGTCAGTCTGCCTGCCGGAGCCACGCCGGTAGACTTTGCTTACAGCATCCACTCCGCCGTTGGCAACAGCATGGTCAGCGCAAAGGTCAACGGGCGCATCGTCCCCTTTGGGCAGGAACTGCAAAACGGCGACATCGTGGAAGTGCTGACCTCCAAATCCGCCTCCGGTCCGAACCGCGACTGGCTCAAGCTGGCCAAAAGCGGCCCGGCGCGCACCAAAATCAAGCAATGGCTGAAAAAGGAGCGCCGGGAGGAGTGCATCTCGCTGGGACGTGATATGCTGGACGCGGAATTCAAGCGCGCCGGTATCACGATGAACGAGATCAACGACGCAGAGCTGGTACCCGTTATGTTGAAAAAGCTCTCCATGAGCACGATGGACGATATTTATGCAGCCATCGGCTATGGCGGTCTGACCGCGATGAAGGTCGCAAACCGGTTCCGCGACGAGCTGCTGCGCGTCCAGAAGGCCGCCACGCCGCGCACCGCGCTGGACAAGATGAACGCCGCTGCGGAGCGGCGCAACAACCGCGACCAGAACGCCCAGCACCCCATTCACGGCGTACTGATCGCCGGGCTGGACAACTGCCTGCTGAAATTTGCCCGCTGCTGCACCCCCGTGGCCGGGGACGACATCGTGGGCTTCATCACCCGTGGCTATGGCGTTTCCATCCACCGCACGGACTGCAAGAACTATCAGACCGGTCGGCAGAACCCGGACGGCGAGGGGCGTTGGGTGGATACGTCGTGGGCGCATGGCTCGGAGGACAGCTATGTCACCTCGCTGGTCCTGCGCTCGGTAGACCGCAACGCGCTGGTCATGGATATTGCGCTGGTGCTGACCAGCATGAACGCCAAAGTGCGCTCCCTCTCCGCGCGCGGCGTTGGCAACGGGCTTGCGCTTACCAATCTCTCTCTGGAGGTCAAAAACCGTAATGAGCTAAAGGCGATCATGGCGCGGCTTTCCAAAATTCCGGGCATGAAGGAGGTCAGCCGTGCAAACGGATAAGGCCGCCGGACTCCGCCGCGTTTTGGAAACGGAAGAAACGCCCATGGAAAAATCATTGCGGGAATTTTTATCGTATGTCTGCCTGGCGCTTCCGCCTGCGCCGCGCACACCGACACGCAGGAGCCTGTGGAAACTGCGGCTCTATCCCACGGCGGCGCGGTTTATGCAGCGGAATCGTCCACGCTGGTTTTGGCGGATACCGCCGCCGTGAATATCATCGGTACTGTTTACGCTCAGGAAACCGGCGCGGCTATGCCGGGCGCAGCGCTGACCGTGCGGTGCAGCGGGAACGCCGAGGGCGCGATGCGCATTACATCGGATGAAACCGGGCGGTTCCAGATTCAGGGCCTCCTCCGGCGGATTTTACGATTGGATATGGAATTGCACCGGCTACGAACCGGCTGTCTATGCAAAATATGACGTCAGTGGCGGGGATGTCACCGACATTTTCGCATTCTATCTCTCCAAAGAAACGCCGCTTTACCGGCACGCCGACAACACATGGGAGGAATCCGATTTTATCTCCGATGAAGCGGACACGGAGGCGCGCGACGGCTCCGAGCCGAAGCTGTACTATCCGGGTACGGTCGAGGGTGCCGCGCAAAAAACGAACCTGCCGTATGCATCCCGCGCAATTTCGCAGGAGAACGCGGCGGCGATGGAAACCGCTGCGCTGCTGGAGGCGGCACTCGCTTATCCGTATCTGGCGGAGCTGTATATGAACGGCAGCATTGCGGACGGTGCGGCATATGTTTCGCAGGAATTTCCGTGCCTGCCGGAGCTGCTCTCCAGAGCGGACGCGGAGGTGGTGCTGGACGCATATCTGACAGAGCATACGGAAGCATCCAACGCAGACACGGTTTCAGACGTTCGGACATTCCATGTTTATATTCTCCGCAAGCCCGTGACCGGCACGCTGCCGGATGTATAGACAGCATCGTGCAAACCAGAGCCACATATATAAAATAAAGGAAGCGGGAGCGCCGTTTGTGGAGGCTGCTCCCGCTTTTTTGTTTCTTTTTCGATTTTAGGGGCCTCGCATGATGCGCGGTCTGCGGTCTCTTCCTGCCCCGATCCCATAAAAAACTGATATTTTTACGGAAAGCTCCGTTCATTCCTTTGTTTCTTTCGGGCGATTGCTGCGGCGGCGGGAATTGTTCTTTTTGCGCGGCTTGCCAGCTGGCGGGGCCATTTTCTCCGGTTTCCCGGTCAGCGGTTCCTGCTCCTGTCTGGGCGGACGGGCGCTCCTGGCCTTTCCGCCGCGGCTGCGGTGGCGGCGTGGCGCGGATGGTTCTGCGCCATCCGGCGCAGGGGTGCGGCGCGGCGGCGCAGCTTCCACCGCCGTGTCCTCCGCGAAAATGGGGGGCGCGGTCCAATCATCGTCCTTCGCCTCCGCCGCTTCGGGTGCTTTCGGCTTCTTTTGCGGCTGCAAAACGTGCGGCGGCATCTCCCCGTTCTTTGGGCGACCACCCGGCACAACGGCCACATCGGCGACAGCAAAGCCGCTTGGCGCGTCGTCCGAACCATCCAGACGCACCTTGAGCTGCTGCCGGATCAGGTTCACCGCCGCCACACTGCCATAGCCCTCCGGCGTTTCCACAAATGTGCCGACCTTCGGAACCTGCTTCACCAGCTCCTCATAGGCCTGCTGCTCATAACGCAGACAGCACATCAGCCGTCCGCAGCAGCCGGAGATTTTGGTCGGGTTCAGCGAGAGCGCCTGCACCTTTGCCATTTTTGTGCTGACAGGGTGGAACTCGTCCAGAAAGCGGCTGCAGCAAAACGGCTGGCCGCAAATGCCGATGCCGCCCAAACGCGCTGCCTCGTCCCGCACGCCGATTTGCCACAGCTCAATGCGCGTGCGGAACACACCGGCGAGGTCTTTTACCAGCGCACGAAAATCCACGCGGTTTTCGGCGGTAAAGAAAAAGAGGATTTTGCTGCCGTCAAACGCGCATTCCACGTCTACCAGCTTCATCTCCAGCCCATGATCGGCGATCTTCTTTTCGCAGATGCCAAAGGCTTCCTTCTCCCGCACCTTGCAGAGCTCCGCGATGCGCAGGTCGTCCTCTGTCGCAATGCGTACCACCGGGCGCAGCGGCGGCACGATCCGTTCGTCCGTCACCGTATGGTTGCCCTGTACGCACTCGCACAGCTCCAGCCCTTTGCTGGTCTCCACCACCACCTGCTGACCCGGCTTTACCTCTGTCCCGGCCGGGTCAAAATAATAAATCTTGCTCCGACCTTTGAATTTCAAACTGACAACATCGATCAATGTATTCCCTCCATCTATCTGCTCCCCGCCGGTTCCGGCGGGAGCGTTCCCACGGTAAGCATTCCCCAGATGTGTTTTGCGCTGACATTGCTGCGCAGATAGTCCTCCGTCTGCCGCAGCAGCGCGGAGAGCCGCAGCAGCTCCGCGTGCGATAATCCGCCGGACGGGCGGCGCGCACAGAGCATATCGCCCAGCAGCGCGCGCGCTGCGGCGGCGAATTCCAGCATTTCCGCATTGCTGAGCGTTTCATGCGAGAGTGCAAAACGCAGCAGCGCGGCGCGGGAGCCGCCGGCGGCAAGCTGCAAATATGCCTCTGCCTCTGCCATCACCGCCGCAGGAAGCGCCGTTTCCGTGCCGCCGCGCAGCAGCACGCAGCGGGAGCGCACGGTTTCCAGAAGCTGGTCGGCGCGGTCGGCGACCAGGATCAGCGAAACAAATTTGGGAGGCTCCTCCAGGAGCTTCAGCAGCGCATTCTGCGCGGCGGGATTCATCGTTCCGGCGTCGCGGAAAATATAGACCTTTCGTTCCGCCTCGTTCGGCAAAACCGCAGAGGAGGCCACGACCTCCCGGACCTGCTCCACATAAATTTCGCGCTTTGGCTTCCCCTTTTCGTCCGTCTGGCGCGAAATCGTCAGAATGTCCGGGTGGACGTCCTTTGCGGCTTTGACGCAGTTGCGGCAGACGCCGCAGGGGCGTACCGCGCCCGGCGCACTGCACAGCATGGTCTGTGCCAGACGCCGTGCCTGCGCATAGCCGTCCTCCGGCTCCGCCGCAATGATATACGCATGGGACAAGCGTTCTGCGTCCAAACCGCAGCCACCTCCCGTTTGTTTTGATGATACCATACCTTTTATAATAACAAGAATCCCCCCATTCGTCAAGGAATTTGCGTGCCATTTTCAGGGTGGCGGCATTTATTTTACTTCGCACGCATCCGGAAATACAGGCGAATTTTTACCCGCTCCGGTTGACCGCAATGTGTGGGAGCGGGTGAGTTTCGTCGCGGGGCAGGGTTTCGCTCCTGCGGGAGCGAAACCTCCTGTACCTTTGCTTACCAAGTGCTCTGCGGGTATAAGTGCCCTGTGGGTATTCCCGACGTTGGGAAAGCAGGTCGCTCCCACCAGTGTCTGCGGCGCTGCCTTAAAAGTAAATGCTCTCGCCCTGCGCGCGGCGCTGCCGCTTGAAAATGCACCGGGATTATGCTATGATGATATAAATCAGAAGTTTTTGCCGGAGGGATGTCCATGCGCGGCCACCTGAAAAGATATGTCTGCACCGCAGTTGGCGCGGCAGTGGGAGCCGCCGCGCTGACCGTGTTTCTCATCGCGCCGGGACAGGCTTCGGCGCAGCAGAAAGCGCCTTTTTTCGGCGCAAATCTTGCGCACAGGGGACTCTACCGCGCCGACGGACGGATTTCGGAAAATTCGCGCGCCGCATTTTCCGCGGCGGCGTCATGCGGCTACGGCGTGGAGCTGGACGTGCGTCTGACAGCGGACGGCGTTCCGGTCGTCTGCCATGACGAGACGCTCCGCCGCCTTTGTGGCGTGGACGCGCGCGTGGATGCGCTAACGCTTGCGGAGCTGCGGCGTTGGTCGGTTCGGGGCAGCGCAGAGCCGCTGCTGCGATTATCGGACGCGCTCTCGTACATCGGTGGGCGCGTTCCGGTGGTGCTGGAACTGAAGCGCGCCCGCCGACGTGGCGCGCTTTGCCGCGCAGTGTACGCGCTGCTGCAAACCTATTCCGGCGCGGTCTGCGCGGAGAGCTTTGACCCGCTGATCGTGCGCTGGTGGCGCCGCCATGCACCGGAGGTGCTGCGCGGACAGCTCAGCCGTCCCATGTCCCGCTTCGCCGGGGAGTTATGCGCGCCGGCGGCGTTTGCGCTTTCCCGCCTGCTGACAAACTTTCTGGGACGCCCCCAATTCATCGCTTATGATGTCTGCGGTGGCAAGCCGCTGACCGTGCGCCTTTGCGAACGAATGGGTGCGATGAAATTTGCATGGACCTGCCACAGCCGTGCGCACGAGGCGGAGAACGATGCGGTGATTTTTGAGTTCTACCGCCCCGCCCCGCGATTCAAATAAAGGCAGTACCGCCAAATCAGGTCAACGATCACGATACAGGAAAAGAGGAAATGACATGACAGTCTCATTCAAAGGCAAAACCCCGCGCGTCCATTCGGATGCGTTCATCGCGGAAACCGCCGTGCTCATCGGGGATGTTTCCGTCGGGAAGGACAGCTCTGTCTGGTTCGGCGCTGTCGTCCGCGCGGACGAGGCGGCGATCGAGATCGGGAACGGGAGCAATGTGCAGGATAATGCCACGCTCCACTGCGACCCCGGCCATCCGCTGCGCATTGGGAACAACGTGACCATCGGCCACAACGCCGTGATACACTGCGCCTCCGTGGGCGACAATACGCTTGTCGGCATGGGCGCGCGGTTGCTCGACGGCGCGGTCATCGGGAAAAACTGCATCATCGGCGCGGGCGCTGTGGTGAAGGAGCGCGACAACGTGCCGGACGGCACGATGATGGTCGGAGTACCGGCCAAGGCGGTAAAGGCGCTCCCGCCGGATTACATTGCCGCACTGGAACAGCAGTCCACCTATGTGGCGCTTTCTAAGGAATATATGAAATGAACGACGCAATCGGACGTGCGGCGGTTTATACGCGGGACGCGGCGAAGCATCTGCTGGCGGCGGCGCTGCTGGGATTCTGCGGCGGCATGGTCGGGGCGGCGTTCGTCCTCTGCGTGGAATGGGTCACGGCATTTCGCACGGCGCACCCGTGGACGCTGCTGCTGCTCCCCGTCGGTGCAGCGGCCATCGTGCTGCTCTATCGTGTGCTGCGCCTTTCACCGGAAACCGGCACCAACCGCGTCATCGAAACCGTTCGGAGACAGGAGCGGATACCGGTCGCGCTGCTGCCCGCCATTTTTCTCGGCACCGTACTGACACAGTTCGTCGGCGGCTCCGCCGGAAAGGAGGGCGCGGCGCTTCAGCTCGGCGGCAGCATCGCCTCCGGCCTGCAGCGGGTGTTCCGCATACCGGAGGAGGAGCAGCCGCTCTGGATCCGCTGCGGGATGGCGGCGGTCTTTTCCGCCGTGTTCGGCACACCGGTTGCGGCGGCGGTCTTTGTGCTGGAGGTCGTGGATGTGGGGCGCTTCCGCTATGCGGCGCTTGCCCCGTGCCTGACCGCATCCTTCTGCGCGTTTTTTCTCTCCCGTCTGCTTGGCATGGAACCGACGCGCCTGTTTATCGCGTTTGACGGCGCGGCAACGCCCGTCTGCGTGCTTCAGGGGGCGGCGCTCGGCTTGCTCTGCGGGGGACTGAGCATCCTGTTCTGCCTTGCGATCCATACGCTTGGACACAAGGCCGCCGCATGGGCAGGGAACCCCTATCTGCGCGCCGTTGCGGGCGGCGTGATTTTGCTGGGACTGACGTGGCTCTCCGGCAGCCAGACCTATAACGGCGCGGGATTATCCGTGATCGCGCAGACCGTCGGCGGTGGAGGCGTCGCATGGTATGCCTTTGCCGCAAAGCTGCTCTTTACGGCGGTCACGCTTGCCTGTGGCTACAAGGGGGGCGAGATCGTCCCCGCGTTTTTCGTCGGCGCGGCGTTTGGCGCGGTCGCGGGGCCGCTGCTGGGTCTGGACGCCTCCCTCGCCGCCGCGCTTGGCATGGTCGCCGTGTTCAGCGGCGCGGTCAACTGCCCCATCGCTGCCGTGGTGCTGAGCGTGGAGGTATTCGGCGCAGACTATCTGATGCCGATGACCGCCGCAGCCAGCCTTGCGTATGTTTCCTCCGCCTATTTTGGGCTCTACAGCAGCCAGCGCATTCTGTATTCCAAAGTCGGCCCGGAGCGCATTGATATGCAAACGAAGGGATAAGGCTCGGAAGCATCGCGGCATGGTACTTATATGGAGGTCCCGCGTTTGAAAAAGCGGGGCGGGTTTCCAAAACGGCGCACAGCGGCAGACAACTGAACCACCCAAGCGCAAACGGCGCGTCTCCAAAGTGGAGACGCGCCGTTTTGGTGTTTTTTTTGAAGTCCTGATAGGGGATCGGTATTAGTACATACCGCCGCCCATGCCGTCCATGCCGCCGCCTGCGGGCATTGCGGGCGCAGCGGGTTCCGGCTTATCGGCCACAAGGGACTCGGTAGTCAGAACGATACCTGCGATGCTGGCTGCATTCTCCAGCGCGCTGCGGCAAACCTTCGTCGGATCGACGATGCCGGCGGCGATCATGTCGCAGTACTCCTCGGCTGCGGCGTTGAAGCCATAGCTCGCGGAAGCGGAAGCGGCGACCTTGTCATAAATCACAGCGCCTTCCAGACCGGCGTTCGCGGCGATCTGGCGGATCGGAGCCTGAAGCGCGGTGGCAACCAGCGCGGCGCCGGTCTTTTCATCGCCGGAGAGCGTTTCCGCAGCCTGCGCAGCGGCCTTGCCTGCAAAGACATAAGCGCTGCCGCCGCCGGCGACGATGCCTTCCTCCACCGCAGCGCGGGTGGCGTTCAGCGCGTCCTCAATGCGGAGCTTCTTTTCCTTCATCTCAACTTCGGTGGCCGCGCCGACCTTGATGACCGCGACGCCGCCGGAGAGCTTCGCCAGACGCTCGTCCAGCTTCTCCTTGTCGTAATCAGAGGTGGTGACGGCTGCCTGATGCTTGATGGCGTTGCAGCGATCCTCGATCTCCTTCTTGCTGCCCGCGCCGTCCACGATGGTGGTGTTGTCCTTGCCGACCTTGACCTGATGCGCACGGCCGCACATCATCAGCGTGGCGTCCTTCAGCTCCATACCCAGCTCGGAGGAGATGACGGTTGCGCCGGTCAGCGTGGCGATGTCGCCCAGCATATCCTTGCGGCGGTCACCATAACCCGGCGCCTTGACGCAGACGCAGTTGAAGGTGCCGCGCAGCTTGTTCAGAACCAGCGTCGCCAGCGCGTCGCCCTCGACATCCTCCGCGATGATCATGAGGGGTTTGCCCTGCTTCACGATGCTCTCCAGCAGCGGGAGCACGTCCTGAATGTTGCTGATTTTCTTATCATAAATCAGGATGAACGGATCCTCCAGGATGGCTTCCATCTTGTCGGTATCCGTGACCATGTAGGGAGAGAGATAGCCGCGGTCAAACTGCATTCCTTCCACGACCTCCGTGTAGGTTTCGGCGGTCTTGGACTCCTCGATGGTGATAACGCCGGACTGTCCGACTTTGTCCATCGCCTCTGCGATCAGCTTGCCGACGAACTCATCGCCGGAGGAAACCGTGCCGACACGCGCGATGTCGCTGGAACCGGAAACCGGCTGGGAGTTGGTGCGGAACGCATCCACAGCGGCCTCTGTGGCCTTCTGGATGCCGCGGCGCATGACCATCGGGTTTGCACCGGCGGCGAGGTTCTTGATGCCCTCGTTGATCATCGCCTGCGCCAGTACGGTGGCGGTGGTAGTACCGTCGCCCGCGACGTCGTTGGTCTTGGTGGAAACCTCGCGGATGAGCTGCGCACCCATGTTCTCATAAGGATCCTCCAGCTCGATCTCCTTTGCGATGGTCACGCCGTCGTTGGTGATGAGCGGTGCGCCGAACTTTTTGTCCAGCACTACGTTGCGGCCTTTGGGGCCAAGCGTGATTTTTACAGTGTCTGCGAGCTGATCCACGCCGCGCTGCAGGGACTTGCGGGCTTCCTCGCCATAAATGATCTGTTTTGCCATAATCGTTTGAACTTCCTTTCTGGATGTGGGGCGCGCATCGCGCCGCCGAATAATTTACGGTTTGATACGGATCGAAAAGGTCTGTCTTTTCAGTCGCCGGAGCTGGCGTATTACTCCACGATGGCCAGAATATCGCTCTGGCGCACCACGGTGTAGTCCTCGCCGTCCAGCTTTACGGTCGTGCCGCTGTACTTGCCCATGATGACCTTGTCGCCGGTCTTGACTTCCATCTTGACCTCCTGGCCGTCCACCATGCCGCCGGGGCCGACGACGATGACTTCGTACACCTGCGGCTTTTCCTGTCCGGCACTGGTCAGAATGATACCGCCCTTGGTCTTTTCCTCTGCCTCGATCTGCTTCAGAACAACTCTGTCAGCCAAAGGTTTCAGTTTCATAAGATAGTTCCTCCTGTATCACATTTTATTTTTTACATTGTTTGGTTTCTGACTTAGCACTCACAACGCCGGAGTGCTAAAACTGGTATTATAATAGTCCAAGACCGGATATTTCGCAAGTCGAAAAATGCACAAAGATTTTGAACTTTTTTCCGTTTTTATGTGCAGTTTGCCGTTTGAACGTCAGGTACAGTCAGGATAGCCGCCGTTCAGCGGTACATAAACAGGTCGCATTTGAGCATCCCGTTATACAGCTTGCGCTTTTTGTCGGCGGCGCGGCCAAAGCTGCGTTCAAATTCCGTATGCGCGGAGAGCAGATAGAGCTTCCAGTGCTCCATCCGGCGATAAGCCGCGCCGAACGCGGCATAAAGCGCCTCTGCCTGCCGCTTTTCCAGCAGCCTCTCCCCATAAGGCGGGTTCGTGACAAGAATCCCGTTTTCCGTGCGGCGATCAAACTGCGCGGCGTCCGCGACGGAAAAGCGCACACAATCCGCAACACCCGCGCGCTTCGCGTTCATTTCGGCAAGCGCCACCGCTTTGGGGTCGATGTCCGAACCATAAATACGGTAATCGCCGTGAAATTCGCGGCTGCGCGCCTCCTCGCGCGCCTCCTCCCAGAGCGCCGCCGGAAAATCCGGCCAGTTTGAAGCAGCAAATGTGCGGTTCAGTCCCGGCGCGCGGTTCTTTGCGAGCAGCGCGGCCTCGATTGGGATGGTGCCGCTGCCGCAGAACGGGTCTGCAAAGTCCTCGCGCCCCCGATAGCCCGCGAGCAGCACCAGCGCGGCGGCCAGCGTTTCCCGCAGGGGCGCAGCGGCGTGCGCCGGACGGTAGCCGCGCTTGTGCAGGCTGACGCCGCTGGTATCCACGCAGACGGAGGCGCAGTCCTTCATAATGGTAAACTGCACCTGATAAAGCGGACCGTCCTCCGGAAACCATGCGATGCCGTATACCTGCTTCAGCCGCTCCACGATGGCCTTCTTGATGATCTTCTGACAATCCGGCACGGAGAGCAGCCTGGAGTTCAGACAATGCCCCTTGACCGGGAACGCGCCGTTTTTGGGGATCAGCCGCTCCCATGGCAGGGCTCGCACGCCTTCAAAAAGCCGGTCAAACGAGTCCGCAGCGAAGCGCCCCATTTCAATCAGCACCCGTTCTCCGGCGCGCAGGTTCAGATTTGCCTTCGCCACGGCCTCCGCGCCGCCGGTGAAATAGACCCTGCCGTTTTCCGACGTGACATTCTCCATCCGCATATGCCGCAGCTCCCCCGCGATGGGCGCTTCCAGCCCCAGCAGACAGGGAACGCAAAGCTGATACGCTGTGTTTTGTTCCATATCCTCCACCATTTCCGCAAAACAGGGCGGGAAATCGCAGCATCGGTTTCCCGCCCCGTCTTGTCATGTTTTGTTTTTATCCATCTGACCGGCTCCGGCGCCGCCGCATAAAGCGGCGGGGCGTTGCCTTTCGGAAGCACTGATTCCATGCGCCTGCGGCGGCTGGCGGAATTTTTCCGCCGAAAGTGTGTTGCAAAATTTCCCGCCATTCACGCTTGCCGACGGAATCAGTCCTTCCTTTATTTTTTCACAAAGCTGTCCTTCAGCGCGACCGAACGGTTAAAGACCAGATGATCGGGCGTGCTGTCGCGGTTGTCCACACAGAAATAGCCCAGACGCAAAAACTGGAACGTATCCGGCGCGGCGGCTCCCGCCAGTGCGCGCTCCAGCTTGCAGCCGGTGCAGACCGTCAGGGAGTTTGGATTCAGGCAATCCATATAGTTCTTGTCCGCAGCGTCCGGCGCTTCATCGGCAAAGAGGTTGTCATACAGCCGGATCTCCGCGTCCACCGCAGTTTCCACGTCCACCCAATGGATGGTCGCGCCCTTCACCTTGCGCCCGTCCGCGGGGTTCCCACCGGCGCTCTCCGGGTCGTAAGTGGCCAGCACCTCCGTCACGTTGCCGTCCGCGTCCCGGACGCAGCCGGTGCAGCGGATGAGATACGCGCCTTTCAACCGGCATTCCGGACCGTCCGGGTAGAGCCGCTTGAATTTGGGGACGGGCGTTTCCAGAAAATCATCTGCCTCGATATATACGGTGCGGGAAAACCGCACCTTGCGCGTACCGGCGGCGGGGTCCTCCGGGTTGTTCTCCACGTCAAACTCCTCCGACTTCCCTTCCGGGTAATTTGTCATCGTCAGCCTGATCGGGTGCAGCACGGCCATCGCGCGGTTTGCGTGCCGGTTCAGGTCCTCGCGCAGACAATGCTCCAGAAAGCCAAATTCAATGGTGCTGTTCACCTTCGCCACACCGATGCGTTCGCAGAAATTGCGGATGGACGCGGGCGTATAGCCACGGCGGCGCAGACCGCAGAGCGTTGGCATACGCGGGTCATCCCAGCCGGAGACAAGACCGCGGTTTACCAGCTCCCGCAGCTTGCGCTTGCTCATCACCGTGTAGTTGATGCCAAGCCGCGCGAACTCGATCTGGCGGGGCTTGCACGGAACGCTCACATTGTTTACCACCCAGTCATAGAGCGGGCGGTGCTCCTCAAATTCCAGCGTGCATAACGAATGAGTGATACCCTCCAGCGCGTCCTGAATGGGATGCGCAAAATCGTACATTGGATAGATGCACCATGCGGTCCCCTGCCGATGGTGCTCCACATGGCGGATGCGGTAAATCACCGGATCGCGCAGGTTGAAGTTGCCGCTCGCCAGGTCGATTTTGGCGCGCAGCGTGTATTTTCCATCCGGGAATTCCCCGGCGCGCATCCGCGCAAAAAGGTCAAGGCTCTCCGCAATGGGTCTGTCCCGATAGGGGCTGACCGCCGGGTGGGTCAGGTCGCCGCGGCAGCGGACAAATTCCTCCGCCGTCAGCTCACAGACATAGGCGAGCCCCTTTTCGATCAGCTCCACCGCATAAGCGTAGTCCTGCTCAAAATAGTCGCTGCCGTAGAAAAAGCGGTCGCCCCAATCGAACCCCAGCCAGTGGATGTCCTCCTGAATGGCCTCCACATACTCTGTGTCCTCTTTGGCGGGATTGGTGTCGTCCATGCGCAGATTGCAAAGCCCGCCGAATTTCTCCGCCGTGCCAAAGTCGATGCACAGCGCCTTGCAGTGACCGATGTGCAGATAGCCGTTCGGCTCCGGCGGGAACCGCGTGTGTACCTGCTGCCCCGCAAAGCGTCCGCCGGGCGCGATGTCCTCCTCGATAAAAGCATGGATAAAATTTGTGCTCTCCTCCATTTTGCACCCCTTCTCTTTACAAACCGCATAAATTTGCCCTGATTTGAATAGTGATATTTTACCACAGCCCCCTCTGTTTTTCAAGCGCGGATTCCACGGTTTTGCAGAAACGGAAAAAAATCGCGCATCCTGCAAAAATTTACAAAATACCTATTTAC
The DNA here is from genome assembly GCA_020860205.1 of Oscillospiraceae bacterium. Taxonomy (GTDB): domain Bacteria; phylum Bacillota; class Clostridia; order Oscillospirales; family Oscillospiraceae; genus RGIG7114. The sequence continues at coordinate 16,505 of JAJBUU010000040.1, forward strand.
ACAGCCGGACAAATGTGCTATAATATACATAACAAACGTATGTGACGTTTCAAAAGAGCAACTATATCTTTTCAGGGAGGAAAATCCACTATGAGTACAGTTAAAATCGCAATCAACGGCGTGGGACGTATCGGCCGCATGGTGTTGCGCCGCAGTCTGAGCCATCCGGAGATCGAGGTCGTCGGACTGAACGACCTTTATCCGCCGGATTATCTGGCATACCTGCTGAAGTACGACACGGTACACGGTCAGTTCCCCGGAACCGTGGAGGCCGGGGAGGACTGTGTTTTCATCAACGGCAAGCGCATTGCGTGCTTTGCCGAGCGCGACGCGGCCAATCTGCCGTGGGGCGAGCTGGGTGTGGAAACCGTGCTGGAATGCACCGGACTGTTTCTGACAAAAGAAAAATCCCAGCCCCACATTGACGCGGGCGCAAAGCACGTCATCATGAGCGCCCCTGCAAAGGACGATACGCCGCTGTTCGTCTGCGGCGTCAATCTGGACAAATATGACAGCAGCATGACCTTTGTTTCCAACGCATCCTGCACCACGAACTGTCTCGCGCCCATCGCCAAAGTGTTACAGGACCATTATGGTATCCGCGAGGGTCTGATGACCACGGTCCACTCCGTCACGGCCACGCAGAGCATTCTGGACGGCCCTTCCCGCAAGGACTGGCGCGGCGGACGCGCCGGAAACGGCAATATCATCCCCGCCTCCACCGGCGCGGCGAAGGCCGTCGGCAAGGTTCTGCCCGCGCTCAACGGCAAGCTGACCGGTATGTCCATGCGTGTCCCGACGCTGGATGTTTCCGTCGTGGACCTGACTGCGTCACTGGAAAAGCCCGCGACTTATGCGGACATCTGTAAGGTGATGCAGGAGGCCGCAGAGGGCGCGATGAAGGGCATTCTCGGCTATACCGACGAGCCGGTGGTTTCCTCCGACTTTTTGGGCGACCCGCGCACCAGCATCTTTGACGCGGAGGCCGGTATCGCGCTGAACGACCACTTTGTCAAGGTCGTTTCGTGGTATGATAACGAGTGCGGCTACAGTGACAAGCTGCTCTGCCTCGCGGAGCATATGTACGGCGTGGATCACGGCTGAGATGGAAAAAACGGACCGCCAGCGGAGCGGTCCGGAGCGGAAAACAGCGCAGTAAAAAAACGGCATGGCCTTCCGGCTGTGCCGTTTTTTGGCAATTTGGCAGCAAATTTGGCAGCAATAGTATAGTCAAATACTGCTTTTGCATGATGCGGACGCAGACCGTGTGCATAATAACATATCGCCCTGTTCCAAAGCGGGAGTCAGTACGTTCCACAGGAGCGATTCAGCCGCCGTTATGTGCCCTTCTCCAGACGATGCGGAGCCTGCGCCCGGATTTTTTGCTTGTCTATTCGGAAAAATCAGGTATAATAAGCGCAGGGCGGCAGGGCGCGATCAGGCTTTGCCGAATCGTGCGCCGCCTTTTGAGAAACAAGGAGGAACGCGGGTATGTCGATTCGAGTGACCGGCGCGGTGGCGCTTTGTAAGCTGCTGCAAGCCGCGGCACGGCTGCTGCACCGCGGCGGAACGGCCTCGCCGGGACGGGTGGCGCTGAAGCTCTGCCCGGAGCTGCCGGGGGTGCTGGCGCGTGGCATGGAAATCCTGGTTATCACCGGTACCAATGGCAAGACCACCAGCGCGCATATTGCGGAGCAGGCCTTTCAGAACGCGGGGCTGGACTGCGTGGCCAACCGCAGCGGCGCGAACCTGCTCAGCGGCATCACGACGGAGCTGGCGCACAACGCCACGCTGCTGGGGCGCTGCAGGAAGAAATACGCGGTGATCGAGTGCGACGAAGCGGCGGCGCGCACCGCGCTGGGCTATCTCAGGCCGAAGGTCGTGCTGGTGACAAACCTGTTCCGCGACCAGCTTGACCGCTATGGCGAGGTGACACACACGCTGGAGAACATCCGCGAAGGGCTGAAAAAAGCGCCGGAGGCGGTGCTGTGCCTGAACGCGGACTGTTCGCTGACCAGCTCGCTGGCGGGCGACCTGCCCAACCGCACGGTGTTTTACGGCGTTGACCGCAGCGCAGCGGACCCGGATGCGAGACCGCCGCTGCTCTCCGACGCATCCCGCTGCATCCGCTGCAAGGCGGAATATCATTATGACTATGTGACTTATGGACATCTGGGCGGCTTCCGCTGCCCGCACTGTGGTTATGCGCGGCGCGAAGCGGAGGTTGCCGTTACCAAAATCGACGCGCTGGACATGGATTCCAGCGAAGTGGAAATGCGGATTTACGGCGCGGCGCGGAAGCTCCATGTCAATCTGCCCGCGATGTACAACATCTATAATGCCGCCGGTGCGGTGGCCGCCATCACGCAGATGGGGCTTTCTGCCGCGCAGGCGGCGGAAGCCATCGGCACGTTCCACTGCGGCTTTGGCCGCATGGAGCGCTTTGCGCTTGGCGCGGCAGGCGCGCGGGTGATGCTGGTGAAAAACCCGGCGGGCTGCGACCAGGTGCTGGAATTTCTCGCCGCAGTCTCCGGGCCGCTGGAGCTGGCGGTGCTGCTGAACGACCACGATGCGGACGGTACAGATATTTCGTGGATATGGGACGCGGACTTCGAGCGTCTGACGGCGCTGGGGACGCGGCTGCGGCGCGTCTATGTTTCCGGGACACGCGCGGCAGACCTGTATCTGCGGCTGAAATACGCCGGGCTGCCGCAGGATACGCTTTGCATCGAGCGCGACTATGCTGCGCTGACCGAACGGCTGGCAGCGGCGGAGGTCCCGGTCTTTGTCATGCCGACCTATACGGCGCTGATGGAGTTCCGCCCGCTGCTGGTACATCGCTGCGGCGGCGGCGAATTTTGGGAGGGCTGAGGATATGGAGCTAAACATCTGCCACCTCTATCCGGATGTGCTGAACCTCTACGGAGATCGGGGCAACATCCTCTGCCTGCGCCGCCGGCTGGAGTGGCGCGGCATCGGCGTTTCCGTCACGGAGCTGCCCATCGGCGGCGAAACGGCGACGCTCACCGGCGCGGATCTGATTTTTATCGGCGGCGGGCAGGACTTTGAGCAGGAGGCGCTGCTGGATGACCTGCACCGTGGCCGCGATGCTGCGCTGCGCGCTGCGATAGAGGACGGCGTGACGGTGCTGGCCATTTGCGGCGGCTACCAAATGCTGGGCAACTACTATGAAACGCATGACGGCGTGCGCTGTGACTTCATCGGCGCGCTGAACCTGCACACCGTCGGCGGCAAAGACCGGATGATCGGAAACTATCTGTTCCGCTGCGGCGCGGAGAGCGGAGGCGGTACGGTCGTCGGGTTTGAGAACCACAGTGGACGCACCTATCTTGGCACCGGCGTGCAGCCGCTTGGAACGGTGCTCCGCGGCTTTGGCAACAACGGCGAGGATGGTACGGAGGGCGCGCGGTTCCGCAACGTCTTTGGCACTTACAGTCACGGACCGCTGCTGCCGAAAAATCCCGTGCTCTGCGACGTGATCCTGCAAACGGCGCTTGCGCGCAAATACGGCGCGGCGGAGCTGTCTCCGCTGGACGATGCGGCGGAGGCGGAGGCGCATGACGAGATGGCCGCGCGCCTGCTGGCGAAATGAGCGCGGCGGCGCTTTGGCTGGACGGTACGTTCCATGCATTCGACTATGCCGTTCTTGCGTGGTTCCATGCGCTTGCGGCGCGCTTTGGCAGCGTGTTGACACCGCTGGCGAACGGGATCAGCCTGACCGGACGGAACGGTCTGCTCTTCATCGCCATCGGACTGGCGCTGCTCTGTTTCCGGCGCACCCGGCGCACGGGCGTTTGCGCGCTTTTGGCGCTGGGGCTGGGCGCGCTCTTTGTCAATCTGCTGCTCAAGCCGCTGGTCGCACGCACACGCCCGTGGGAGGCGTCCGAGCTGCTGCGCCAGTGGTGGCTCTGCACGGGGGCGGCTGTGGAAACGGACTTTTCCTTTCCCTCCGGCCATGTAAACGCCGCCGCCGCATTCAGCACCGCCGTGACGCTGGAGGGCAGAAAGCTGCGCGGCGTTCTGCCCGCCGCGCTCTATGTGCTGCTGATGTGCGCCAGCCGCTGCTATCTGACCGTCCATTACCCGTCGGATGTGCTGGCCGGTCTGCTCTGCGGCCTGCTGGCCGGCGCGCTCGCCTTCCTGCTTGTCCGTGCCTTTGCGCGGCGGACTGGAAATCATTGCATTTGAAAACGCACGGGGAATCTGCTATGATAGAAACGCTTCCGGAAAGCAAAAATCCAGGGGCGGCGTCGCATCAATGTCGGCGGTCATTCGCGCCGATTCGTGCGATAAAGCCCGAAACAACGGGGGAGGTTTTTCAATTATGTGCTTTTTCAATTTTGATTGCAGCAGCCTTTTGCAGATGCTCTGCCAGCTCTGCGGCTTTGGCTGCTGAACGCCGCGTGATATTCCGCGGGTGACCGCCGTTTCATAGCGTAGCAAACGAAAAATTTTTCTGCTTCCAGCAGCGCACCGAGGAGCTGCTGGAAGCCTTTTTTCTGCCCCGGCGTTTTGCAGGATATTGTGTGCGCGGCGGAAAAATTTACGGTTTCCTGCGGAAATCTGGGAGCTTTTGGCGGGTTTTCGCCCAAAGATTGACATGAAAACCGAATTGTGATACAATTTTGTTGCATTTTTGTTTATGATAGAGTCAACAAGGGTAGCATCGGGTCATTCCACAGGACGCCGCTGCGCTATGGTGTATCGCGCGGTGCTGCCCGAAAATATGAATGGACAGGAGGGATCTGCTTTGGCGGGAAAAACTGCCGTGCTGACATACAAGGGGCATCCGCTCCGCAGGAAAGATAACCTGATTTATTTTGGCAGTATGTCGGATAAATACATCGTCATGCTCCAGGTGATGGACACGAAAAAGGTCAGGGACATGGACATGGCGACCAGAGTTTCCGTACAGCTCCAGTTGACAGACCCGGAGGTTCGGAGCCGGGATCGCGTGGTCAAGCGCGCAGAGAAGGAGAGCCTTTATCGCGCCATCGACGTTGGCGCGATCTGGCTGGAACGGGCGCTGGCGCAAACCTGAGCCGGAGGGCGGCGACGCCCTCCCGTATATACCAGAGGCGGCGGCGCGCATTGAGCGCTGCGGAGCCGCCGAAAGAACTTCCGAGGTAACAAATGAGATTCAAATATTTCCGACGCACGGCGACCTTCGTTTTGGCGGCGGTCACGCTGGTCATGCCCACGCTTGCCGTCACCATCGGCGGCGCAACGGTGAACACAAACGATACGGGACTGGTTCTGCGCACCGAACCGTCCACAGCAGGCTCCGCCCTGCTGGAGATACCAAACGGCGCGTTCGTCCTTGTGGAAGATACGCTGAACGGCTGGTACAAGGTCAGCTACGATGGTTTTGACGGCTATGTGGCTTCGGACTACGTCCGTTTTTCCGAAACGCAGGACGGTACATACAGTTACAGCGCATCCACAACGGGAACGGACGTGAATCTGCGCAGCGCCGCCTCCACGAACGCGGGGATCGTCAAATGCCTTTCCGAACGCGGCACGGAGCTGACGGTAACGGGCGTTTGCGGCAGTTGGCTGAAGGTGACGGACGAAAGCGGCGTCAGCGGCTATATCCGCAGCGACTATGTGAACTATGACTATGACGAAACGCACACCGAGACGGCGACGGAGGCGGAAACCAACGGCGCGGCACTCGTTTCCACCGCCAGAGAATATATCGGCTATAGCTATACCTACGGCGGGATGAGCCCCTCGACAGGCTTTGACTGCTCCGGCTTTGTCAAGTACATATATGGGCTTTACGGCTATTCGCTGGAGCGCACGGCGCAGAACATCTATAACACAAACGGCGCCGCCGTCAGCAAGGACGAGCTGCAAGCCGGGGATTTGCTTTTCTTTGGCTATGGCAGCGATTCCATCACCCATGTCGGCATCTATGTCGGCGCCATCGACGGCAAGCGGATGATGGTACACGCCAGCACTTATGGCGTCGGCGTGGTTCTCTCCGAAATAGACGGAAGCTACTACAGCGGAATGTATGTCGGCGCAAAGCGCGTCCTTAGCTGACATTTTTTTTGCAGACCGCTGGAGGCAAAACCCGGTATATGGTATATATCGAATACAGACCGCACAGGGGCGGATCGCAGAACAAAAGCTCTGCGGTCCGCCCCTGTGCGGTTTGCATTGGTCGTAGTTGTATATGGTTTACTGCGCCGCGTCGGCGATCAGACCCAGCAGGAAGTCGGCCATCGGCGCGGGGTCGTTCAGCGGGAATACAGGGGTGTCCCCGGCATTCAGCGGCACATCGCTGACAGCGGCGATGCAGTCCTGCGGGTCCAGCTTCAGCCCCTTGCCGGACGCGGCGCGATAGAGGACGATGGCGTTTTTGGCCTCCGTGTGCCACCCTTCGACCAAAATCAAATCCACATCGCGCATCTGTGCAAGGATGTCCTTGAGCGACGTTGGACGATATGCCATCACGGCACATTTTTCTCCGTCCGCCACCGCCACCAGATCCGCCCCGGCGTGGGCAAAGCGCCAGCTGTCCTTGCCCTCCCGGTCGATTTCAAAGCCGTGTGCGTCATGCTTGACCACGCCGACGCGCGCGCCGCGCGCCTTCAGCGCCGAAATCAGGCTTTCCAGATAGGTGGTCTTTCCCGTGTTGGAATAGGCGATAAAGCTGAAATATGGGATCATTCGTCTGTGTCCTCCGTCTGCACTGCGTTTTTTGCACTGCCCTTGCGCTGTCATTATTATATCGGAGTTTCCGCCAAACCGCAAGAGCGACTTCCGTTCGCCCTGGTAAATGATATAGTTCCAGTCCAAAAACAAAAATCGGATGGGCGATGTTGCCCGTCCGATTTTTTTCGGTTCAAAATTCCGCGTTCCCCACGGTGCGCGGGTGCAGTTCCACATCCCGGATGTTGCTCACGCCGGTGAGGTACATGACCATGCGCTCAAAGCCAAGTCCAAATCCGGCATGGCGGCAGGAGCCATAGCGCCGCAGGTCAAGATACCACCAGTAGTCCGACTCTTTCAGCCCCAGCTCGGCCATGCGCGCCGTGAGTATCTCCAGCCGCTCCTCGCGCTGCGAGCCGCCGATGATCTCCCCGATGCCGGGTACCAGGCAGTCCGCCGCCGCGACGGTTTTGCCATCGTCGTTCAGGCGCATATAAAACGCCTTGATTTCCTTCGGGTAATCCGTGACGAATACGGGGCGGCCAAAAATCTCCTCCGTGAGATAGCGTTCATGCTCGGTTTGCAGGTCGATGCCCCACTCCACAGGATACTCGAACGCATGTCCGCTCTCCTGCAACAGACGCACCGCTTCGGTATAGGTGACGCGCCCGAAGTCCGCCGCCGCGACATGGTGCAGCCGCTCCAGCAGACCCTTATCCACAAACCGGCTGAAAAACTCCATTTCCTGCGGGCAGCGTTCCAGCGTGCGGGTGATGATAAACTTGACCATCGCCTCCATGCACTCCAAATCGTCGTCCAAATCGGCAAACGCCATCTCCGGCTCGATCATCCAAAATTCCGCGGCGTGGCGCTGGGTATTGGAGTTTTCCGCGCGGAACGTGGGGCCAAAGGTATAAACGTCGCCAAAGGCCATTGCAAAGTTCTCCGCGTTGAGCTGTCCGGAAACGGTCAGGTTCGTGCTTTTGCCAAAGAAATCCTGGCTGTAGTCCACCGCGCCGTCTGGCGTGCGCGGCGGGTTTGCGGGGTCGATCGTGGTCACGCGGAACATCTCTCCCGCGCCCTCGCAGTCGCTGCCGGTGATGATGGGGGTGTGGATGTATACAAACCCGCGACTCTGGAAAAACTCATGCACCGCCTGCGCCGCCACAGAGCGGACGCGAAATACCGCGGAAAACAGGTTGGTGCGTGGTCTCAGGTGCTGGATGGTGCGCAGATACTCCACGGTATGCCGCTTTTTTTGCAGCGGATAGTCCGGCGCGGAAACGCCCTCCACTGCAATGTGCTCCGCCTTCAGCTCAAAGGGCTGCGGCGCGTCCGGCGTCAGCGTCAGGACGCCGGTGGCAACCAGCGCCGCGCCGACGTTTTGTCCCGCGATCTCGTCATAGTTCTCCAGCGTATCGCGTCCCATCACGATTTGCAGCGATTTGAAGCTGCTTCCGTCGTTCAGCTCGATAAAGCCGAAATTTTTCATATCCCGAATCGTGCGGACCCAGCCGCAAACCGTCAGCCGCTGTCCGTCAAACGCCGCCGTATCCGAAAAAATGCCGGAAATTTTCTGATGCTGCATGATGCTTTCTCGCTCCTTTTTCTCTCCGTGTCCTGCAAACGATTTGGAACCTCCGTATCCAGGACCGATAAATGCAGATTCCGATTCTGTCATTATATGCGCTGCCGCCGGATTTTTCAATAGAAATCTTTGCGTCAGACAGGATGACGGAGTTCACTCCAGGCACAGGACAGGGTTTCACTTGCCAGAGACAGGTTTCGCTCCTGCGTGCGCGACCTGCTTTCCCGGCGCAGGGAATACCCACAGGGCATTTAGCAGGCAAAGGTACAGGAGGTTTCGTCGCTGCGACGATGACCTGCTTTCGCTGGGCGGCAAAGGCAAGGCTGTTGTCCGCAGCGTTTCCGGCCTGTCCCGCAAGGGACGCATTTTTGTCCGCGTGGCAAGATAGCGCGTCTGCCCATAATTATGGATTTTGCCGTGAATATGACCGCCGCCGCAGGGGGATGCCCTGCGGCGGCTTATTGCGCCGGATCAATCCGTTGTGTCCTGCGGCGGCGTTGGTGCGCCGTCGGCCTGCTGCTGGTCGCGCGCCATCCGCTCCCGGCACGCCTGCATTATATAGGCTTGCAGGCTTTGACCGGCTGCTGCTGCTGCTGCGCGGACTTGTGCGGCATCGGCCTTGATCGGGCGCAGTTGGATCTGATCGCACTTGGCGTTATATCTATCATTGGCGCGGCGCTTACTCTCTGTCACTGGCATTATTATCACCTCCCGCACGAGATTGTATATATTATACCTTTGACGGCAAAAACACTCAATAGTGCAAATTGGACAAATTGCACTCGCCATGTTTTGTGCAAAACAGAGAAGAAAAAAATTTGGCTTGACATTTTTGCACTGGCGAGTGTATAATATAGCCACAAAGCAAGAGACACACACCACAGCGGATGCACCTTGACAACCGCATAAGCCGACCGGGCGACATAAGCCGACGAGGGAAGCCACACAACGAGGGCGCGCAAGCGCCGGAGCGAAACCCTGTCCGTTCCAGGTTTTTTGCTTGCTTTTCTGGAAAGAACCTGATATTATTTAGAATAGTACCACATAAATGCGTTTGCGTGCGTTTTGCGGGAAATTATTACCATAACTTCGTTGCAAAAGTCTGAAAAGCAAAAAGGATATTTCATTTCAGCCGACTGTTTCGTCAAAAAATTTCTGCATGATCCGCTCCTGCCGCCTGATGTGGAAAGCCTTAAAATTTTTTCATCTGAAAGAGAGGGAGAAAATGAAAAAATACCTGTTTTCAGCACTTGTGATTTTGCTGTTGCTTTCTCTTGCCGCGTGCGGCGCGCGCGAGGAGCGTCGGACAAAGCAAATTGAGGTGGAGGGGCAGGCCCTGACCATTACTTTTGACGAGGGCAACCGTTCCGCAGGCGTTATCACGGCGGCGAACGGAGACTATGCCTTTTCTTATGACAGGTCGGGCGTGCTCACGATCGTATATCCGGATGGATCTGTCTGCACGGCGCAGGACATGAACGGCGCTGTTGCCTTTCCCGCCGACTATGATGCATCGGAACAAACTGACGCAGGCTATATCGACGCATTTTCCCTTTGGTTCGTCCTACAGGGCGCAATGTCGGATCCACAGCGGACGCAGAGCGGCGCGTCCCTGCCGCTTGCGTTCCTTCTGCTTGGTCTTGGCGTATGGGCGCTGGCCGCACCGCGGAGCCTCTGGTGGCTTTCCAGCGGATGGCGCTATCGGAACGCCGAACCATCTGATTTGGCGCTCGGTCTTTATCGCGGTTTGGGCGCGGCGCTCCTCATCGGGGGCATCATCTGTGCGCTTGCGTCGATGGGATAGGGGTTCACGGCGTGGTTATTTCGTGGAGATCAAAAATGAAAGCGGGGGCTTTTTGAAAAAGCCCCCGCCATTTTTAGCCCTTAAACAGTTTTTCCCAATCCGCGTGGTCATAACGCTGTCCCTGCCACGGGGCGAAAGCGTCCTGATTGAACTTGGATGCGCGGTAAGGGGAGGAGAGAAAATTCTGCACGTTCTCCTGTTCGTGTATGCGCTGAACCGGCTGCGGCACGACGGAGAAAGGCAGCGCCGTGCCATCCGCGCCGCGACAGGCGCCATTCAGGCGCCGGATCGGACGGTCAAAGGAGAACAGCACCGGCGCGCAGGGAACGGACGAGCCGTCCAGCACAACGGTCCCGTCCTCGCCTGCGATTTCCAGCAGCGCCGGCAGCGCCCGTGCGGTCAGCGTGGAGCCGGAGAGAATCACCACGGCGTAATCCCGCAGCGCCTGATAGGGCGCAGGGTCAAAGTCCGGGCCGATCGGCAGTGTGAACGCTGCGCACTCCCGTCGCCCCGACGCGGCAAACGCGGGACAATAGCCCACCGTTGCAACCTGCGCGTCCGGCGGCAGAAACGCATAGCCGCAAAGTCCGTCGGCGGAGAGCGCCGAAACGCGCGCTTCCGTGTTGTACCATGCATTCAGCGCGGCCACGCCAAAGGCGGCGCGGGTCAGGCTGCTCCAGCGGAGATGGCAGGCGGTATCGCGCAGATAGTCGCCCGGTGCGGGCATGGCATCCATCTCCGGCGGTTCCAGCATCCGGCAGAGGCCGGTGTTTCCGTTTGCGCGCACCACGGCGCACTTTCCCTCCACGCTGCACCCGTCGATGCGGATACCGGAGGGAATGCCGATGTACAGGTCGTCATATAGCTTCCACATAAGCTGTTCCACCACCCCTCACTTGTTGTTTACCCAGAGAACCGGACGTTTCAGCTCCTGCATTTTCACCGCCAGCTCCGATGCTTCGCCGTAATAGATGATGGAGCATTGGCAGGCCTTTACGCAGGCGGGGCGGTTGTCCACCCCTTTGGCGATGCGCTCCGCGCAGAGATTGCAGAGATTGGTCGGGAACGGCACGTTGTCCACCTGAACATGGCCGTTCGGACAGGTATAAATCTGCTCCAGTATTTTGATGCCCCATGTGTCTGCGTCAAACTGGTTCTCCTGCTTGCAGGCAACGGTGCAGGCAAAGCAGCCGGTGCAGTATTCCATGTCAAATAGCAAACCCTTTTTTCCCATGTTTTTCACCGTTTGTCCTTCCATTCCGCCTCGTCGTTCGGGTGCAGGTCCTCGTCCGGGCGGATCTTGCGCAGCCGCACCAGCGTGGTTTTGAACGCGCCGCCGCCATAGCCGGACTCGGACTGCGTATCCGTTGGCACAAGGATATTGCAGTTGATGTCCCATGCGTTGAAAAAGTCCGGGCCAGACCCCTTGGCCTCCGGCATCCACCAGCCATGCGGCACACTGATATAGCCGGGGTGCATGGAGGGGTTCTCCTTCACCTTGCGGCGGATGCGGCCGCGATCGTTTTCGACCCAGACCCATTCGCCGTCGTCAATGCCCAGCGCTTTCATCACGCTGGGATGCACCTCCACCAGCGGATAGGGGTCGCAGACGCGCAGCCACGGAATGTTGCGGTGCTCGGAGTGGAAATAGACCGGACTGCGCCGCCCCGTTACCATGACCAGCGGATACTTTTGGAACAGCTCCGGCGTGCGCACTTCGCTCTCCGGCGGCTCAACATAGAACGGCAGCGGATGAATGCCGTATTTTTCATTGAGCGTGGCATAAAGCTCCACCTTGCCGCTGGGCGTGCGGAAGCCGGGCTTCCCATCCGGGCGCAGGTCGCCGCGTTCATAGCGCTTATATGGCACGGAGGCCGGCCACTCCTCCTGCGTCGGATATTTCCAGCCGCCCGCTTCGGACAGCGTTTCCCATGTGTAGCCGGAGGAAGCGATGCGTTCGTTGACAAAGTCCCTGAACTCCGGATAGCGCGTCCGCAGGGACGGATTGAAGCGCTTGGCCAGCTCAAAGTTGATTTCCCAGTCGCTGCGGCACTCGCCCACCTCCACGGCAGGCCGGATGAGCTGGAGCGGCTGGTACCATGCGCGGAAGCTCTCCTTTTCCGCAAAGGTGGCGGCAGGCAGGATCAGGTCGCCGACGGCCTCCGTGGTCGGGTTGTGGAACAGATCGACGATGACGTTGAACTCCATGTTCATCAGCGCCTGATAATGCTTGCGCATATTGGCGGCCTGCCCGCCCAACAGGTTGGAGGTCTGAATCCACGCAGAGCGGATACGGTAGGGGTCGCCGTCGATCATCTGCTGCACAGCCATATCCGGCTGCCCCCATGAACGCATATTCGCAAGGTACTCGTAGCGTGCCGCGCCGATGCGCTTTCCGTTGATGCGGTCCAAAATGTCCTCGCCGTAGACCTCCTGAAGCTGCTGCGTGGTATAGGGGTACTGCGTCACGTCCCACGCATTGCGGGCGATCACGTTGCCGCCCGGCACGTCCAGATTGCCGGTGATGGACCAGAGACATACGATGGCATCGTCCACGGCCGTGGCCTCCGGCACCTGGTCGAGCGGAAGCCCCCAGTGAATCGCGGAGGGGTGGCTTGTCGCGTAAGCCCGTGTCGCGGCAAAAATCAGCTCCGGGTCGATGCCGGTGATTTCTGCGGTTTTTTCCACGGTGTAGGGCCTGACCTCCTCAGCCAGACGGTCAAAGCCGTAAGTCCAGTTTTCCACAAAGTCGTGGTCATACCAGTCGTTCTGGATGATCAGGTTCAGCATACAGAGCGCCAGTGCGCCATCCGTGCCGGGGCGGATTTGCAGGTAATATTCCGCGCGGGAGGCAAAGAACGTCCAGCGCGGGTCGATGACGATCAGTTTGGAGCCGCGCCGCATACAGTCCACGACCCAGTGACCCTGAAACGCATCCGGGCAGCCGCTCATCGGGTTCTGCGCCCAAATGACGATGTACTTCGGCAGCGTGTAGCGCGGGTCGTCAAAGCGCTTTTCAAAAAACTGCGAGCAGTCCGCAACGGTAAAATCCCCCATCGTCGCCACCATAGAACACAGGCGCGGCGTATAGCAGGACTGTCCGGCCAGACCGAGCTGGGTCAGGTTCGGGCTGCCATAGGCATAGCAGAGGAAGGTGATGGGGCCGCCAATGTCACGCCCCGTCCCCTGGATGAAGATAACGGACTCCGGACCGGATTCCTCCTTCAACCGGTTCCATTTCTGCTCGATGGTGTCGTAGGCTTCTTCCCATGTGATTTGTTCCCATTTTCCCTCGCCGCGCGCGCCGACGCGCTTGAGCGGGTGGAGAATGCGGTCCGGGTGATAGATATACTGCGTACAGGCGAGCAGGCGGGAGCAGGCGCGGCCGTGGTTCCACGGGTGGTCGGGATCGCCCTCCACCTTGACGACCTTGCCGTCCTTGAGATACAGCTCCACGCCGCAGCCGCCGTGGCACCCCGGACCGGGCGACCACGCGGTGGTCTTTACGACCTTGTCAAAATCAACGCTCATTTCAGATTCCTTCCTTCCCAAAAATTTAAGGTGTCACCGCATCAGATCCGGCGGGAGCGGATTGCAAAAAGCGATCATCAGACGCCGCAGACGCACGGATGCGGTGATTCCCTGTGCGTCTTTGTTATACGGTGTACCCATGCGCAGCAAGGACGAGGGCGCATGAGGCGGTTCCCCATGCCATGCAGTATAGCACGTTCACCGGATTTTGTAAAACAACCAAAATTTAAGTTGCACAACTGTCAGATTTTCTGTATAATGTATCCGAAATTGGAGGCATTATATTATGTTGAATGAAACCAATATCCGCTGTTTCCTCTCCCTTTGCGAAACGCTGAGCTTTACGGAAACGGCGCGGCGGATGTATTTGACACAGCAGGCGGTCAGCAAAAATATCATGCAGCTTGAATCGGATTTTGGCTTTCCGCTTGTCAACCGCAGCGGGCGCAGCATCACCCTGACCGTCGAGGGGAGCCGCTGTCAGGCGCTGCTCCGCTCGCTGATGCAGACCTATGGCGAGGGGATGTCGCGCATCCGGGGCGACTTTGATTCCGCGCACCACAGCCTGAATATCGGCTATCAGATTTTTCTGGATTTTGGCGCGAGCCTTGTCCGCGCCAACGCGGAAATGCGCGCCCGGTTCCCGGATTATACGCTGCGCACCGTCCGTTATGCGCCCGGCACGCTGCCCAAAATGCTGTATGACGGCAGCCTGGACCTGATCGTCCTGCAGGAGCGCTTTGTGCCGGAAAACCCGGACTTCCAGAAAAAAATCCTGTTCAGCGTATACCTCAGCATCATGGTGTCTGCCAGCCACCCCAGCGTATCGGAGGACGCAACGTATCTGGATTTCCGAACGGAGCCGTATATCATGGACATCTATCCCGGCGAAACGGAAAAGGACGTTGCGCTGCGCGGGCAGCGGGAGTGCGCCATGTGCGGACTGGAGCCGCGCGAATATATCACCACACCGAACCGCGAGTCCGCCTATACAACCGCGGAGCTGAGCGGGGGCATCGTTCTTGGGTCGGACATCAGCAACATCTCCAAAAGCCTGCGCCTGATGCGCTACCGCACGCAGGTGCAAAACAATATCGTCTGCGTCTGGAAAAAGAACTGCGCGATCCCCGCCGTGGAACGCTATGCGGAGCTGCTTGCGCGCACCTATCAGGATTCCGCACAGAGCACGCCATAAGCCGCCTCCCGTTGGCATGATAACACAATTTCGCGCGCCTGTCCAGAAAATATTTTGTAAAAATCGACAAGCATCGGCGCCGCGCTTCGGTATGATCTCAAAGCGGCGGCACCGGGCAGGGTTTTGCTCCAGCAGGGAGCGAACGCCACTGCGCCCTGTGTAAATGCCGCTGCCTGTAGCCTGCGGCACAGACGGATGTGTCAAAAGTTCAAATTAAGTTCAAACTTTGCTTTAGCTCCCCTTTAGGCAGACCGCGCAAGATAGGCGCAAATTTTCACCGGAGGTATTTACTGCGATGTTTGACTCGATCCTGACTACAACCGTCACGCTCCAGAGCTTTTTGCTGTGCATGGGCGTATCCATTGTGCTTGGTCTTGGAACAGCGCTGCTCTGTATGTTCCGCAACCGCTATACCCACAGCTTTGTCGTCACGCTCGCCCTGCTGCCGGTCATCGTGCAGGTGGTGATCATGCTGGTGAACGGCAATGTCGGCGCGGGCGTGGCCGTCGCCGGAGCGTTCAGTCTGGTGCGTTTCCGCTCCGTCCCCGGTTCCGCGCGGGAGATCGGCCTTGTGTTCCTCTCTATGGCCATCGGTCTTGCCACCGGCATGGGTTATGTCGCGCTGGCCGCGCTGTTTTTCATCGTGGTGGCGCTCTTTTATCTGCTGCTCACTGCCTGCCGCTTTGGCGCGGGACATGAAAACGAACGGGAGCTGAAAATCACCATCCCGGAGAATCTGGATTATGACGGGCTGTTTGACGACCTCTTTGCCCAGTACACCGTGTCCCATGAGCTCAGCCGCATCAAGACCAGCAGCATGGGGACGCTCTATGAGCTGGATTACCGCGTGGTGCTCAAATCCAGCCAGCCACCCAAGGAATTTCTGGACGCGCTGCGCTGCCGCAACGGAAACCTGAACATCGTCTGCGGACGCATCGCCACCAAAGAGGAGCTTTGAAGCCTCGCCGGATCGATACGGCTGCGGCATCTTGCCGGATGATGCGGCGCGCCGCGTTTCGCAGCGCGCTGCATCCTGTGAAAAAAACGAAGGGGGGACGGCGTTATGCGTTTACTGATTGCAGAGGATGAGCTGGATTTGGCGGAGGCGCTGGCGGCATTTTTGGAGCGGAACCAGTTTTCCGTGGATACCGTACATGACGGCGCGGCGGCTTATGATTATGCGTCCGTCGGGGAGTACGACGCGGTGATACTGGACATCATGATGCCAAAAATGGACGGCCTTGCCGTGCTGAAACGCCTGCGCGACGAGGGGAACATCACCCCCGTGATGCTCCTGACCGCGCGCGGGGAAAAGGACGACCGCATCGCGGGCTTTGACGCGGGTGCGGACGACTATCTGCCAAAGCCGTTTTCCACGGATGAGCTGCTCTCCCGTCTGCGGGCGATCCTGCGGCGCAAGAGCGACTATAAATCGTCCACGCTGCTCTTTGGCGACCTGAGCCTGGACTGCGGCAGCGGTCAGCTGCGCTGCGGCGACCGGAGCGAGCGCCTGAGCGGACGGGAATTTCAGGTCATGGAGCTGTTCCTGCGTTCCCCGCGCGCCATCCTGCCCGCAGAGCGCATCATGGAGCGCGTCTGGGGCTGGGATTCGGAGGCGGAGATCAATGTGGTCTGGGTCCACATTTCCAACCTGCGCAAAAAGCTGAAGTCCATCGGCTCCCGTGTGATGATCCGCGCCAGCCGCGGGCTGGGCTATGTTTTGGAGGACGGGAATGATTCTTAAGCTGCGCCGCCGCTTCATCCGCATTGCCATGCTCTCCTTCACGCTGGTGCTGGTGCTGCTGGTCACGGCGGTGAATCTTGTCAATTATTTCTCCATCTCGCAGGAATGGGACGGCCTGCTGAATATCCTCACGGAAAACGCCGGTTCCATGCCGCAGCTTCCGCCGGACGGCGGAAAGGGACGCGGCGAGCGCGCCCTTACGCCGGAAACGCCATTTTCCACCCGTTATTTTGTCCTGCGCTATGACAGCGCCGGGACGCTTGTGAGCAGTGACTTTTCCCACATCGCGGCGGTGGACGAATCGGACGCGGCGGTGTTCCTTGCATCGGCGGTGCAGGACGGAATCGGTACGCACCGGATCGGATATTATGTCTATCGCGTTGTGGAAACGGCGGATGGCTGCATGGCTGTGTTTTTGGATTGCAGACAGGAGCTGAATTCCCTGTGCACCTCCGTCGTTGCCTCCGTCTGTGCCGTGCTGGGCTGCACGGCGCTTGTTTATGTGCTGATTTTGTTCTTTTCCGGCAGAGCCATTGACCCAATGGTGCGCAGCGCGGAAAAGCAGAAGCGGTTCATCACGGACGCGAGCCACGAGCTGAAAACGCCCCTGACCGTCATCAGCACCAGCCAGAAGGTGCTGGAAATGGACGTGGGGCCGCAGAAGTGGATCGACAAAACGCTGGCACAGGTGGAAAAGCTGCGGGCGCTGGTGGACGAGCTGGTGGCGCTCTCCCGACTGGACGAGGAAACGCCGCGCATGACGCTCACGCGCTTTTCCGTCAGCGAGGCCGTGGAGGAAACGGCGGAATCCTTCCGGGACTACGCCGCTGCGCAGGGACACGAATTGCAGCTTTCCATCGCGCCGGAGCTGATGCTCTGCGGCGATGAATACGCCGTGCGTCGGTTGGTTTCTGTTCTGACGGAAAATGCGGTGAAGCATGCGCTCGCGGGCGGTTCCATCCGCATTTCGCTCTCGCCGGTGAAGCGCGGCGTCAAGCTCCAGACCGAAAACGACTGCACGCCCATCGACCCGCCGGAGCTGGAGCGGATATTTGATCGTTTCTACCGTGTGGATCAGTCCCGTTCCCGGCAGACGGGCGGCTTTGGCGTGGGACTTTCCATCGCCCGCGGCATTGTGGAGAACCACGGCGGTTCCATCCGCGCGGACTGTCCCCTTCCGGGCAAAATCGTGTTTACCGCAATTTTGTGCGACCAGAAAATTCCAAAGCCGCGGGAGGAAAAGCGGCGCGGAGATCAAAGCCCCGGCGCATGAGCCGCGGCGCATTGAGCAGAAAGAGCGGCCAACGGGAGATTTTGCGTCAGAAACGGGCGCAAAAGCGCGGGATCAGGAGCGCCGCGAGGCGTGGGCATACCCCTTGAGGGTAATACTCCGTGTATTTCCAACTTTTGCAGCGCATTTCCGGCGGACCGCCGCCGCAGCCGCCTCTGCGTGGCGGCGGTCTGAAAAAAATTTGCGTTTCAGCATAAAATAGGGATTGATTTTCGGCGCGAAATCGGTTACAATAACGGCAGAGGAAAACAGAGAAGGCTGTGCATCGCCGCATGGCGGACGCGCAGGAATCCCTTATGGGAACGGAGGCTTTGTCTTGGACGAGAAGGAAGGCTATTTCATCGATTTGACCGACGAGGAGGGCAACAACTTCAAGCTGGAGATCATCGGTGATGTGGAATACGAGGGCGATACCTACCGCGTATTTCTCCCGACGGACGTGGACGAGAAGGACCCGGACTACGGCTTCATCATCCTGAAGGCCGTGATGGAAAACGACGAGGAGCTTTTGGACAGCGTGGACGATGAGGAAACGCTGGAGAAGGTTTACGCCCTGTTCATGGAGGAGCTTTACGCCGAGGACGAGGATGACGCAGACGAAACGGAGGACTCCTGAAAATTCCTCCGGAATGGAACGTGTATTTTTGACTGCGGTGTGCGTGGAAATGGTTCCGTATGGACCTACAGTGCGAATACGGGACGCCGGATCACTCCGGTCGTGAATTGCAGGCCTCCTGCGGCGGTAACCAGTCCGTATGCGGAAGTTGGAAGCAGCGAAGCGACCGGGAGGCGACCCACCTGCGAGAATGCAGGTTGCCTTTGGAGCCCCACGGCACCGCGGTTATTTTTCTGCGGAACGATATAAACTTCCAAAGAGATGAATCCACTCAAACCAACTAACACTCCCTGAAAAACATCGCTCCGGGACGGAGAGGCCAAGCCGCCGCCGTTTCGGGGCGATGCCGTTTTTGTCTGCACGGCAGGAGTGTCTGCACGGCGGGAGGACGCAAAAAAGCACATCGGTCAGCCCCAAATGGGCGGCCTATGTGCTTTCGCGCTTCTTGGGGGGTGTTTTTGAACCGGTGTTCGCAGCAACGGGTGCGGCAGGGACAAATTCTGTGTCCATGTCTGGCGCTCTCCGGCTGTAAATCCAGGTTCTTACAAACATCCCCCGCTGAATCGGATGCTGTATCAGGTTTCGTTATTGAACATGAACTCCTGATATTTCGCATATCCTTCGTCGTCCAGCTCGCCGGAAATGCAGATTTCCTTTTCCGTGACCTCATAGTTCAGGCCGGGAATATCCTCGCAGACCTTCTTTGCCGCGTTGATCATCACGATGTCAAACAGCTTGCTTCCGGTACGGAAAACCTTGTAAGCGACCTTATGCGTATCCATGACAAAAAACCTCACTTTCGTCTGAATCAAAAATCTGGGAGCGACGCTCCGCACTTTCTATTTTACCGGAAAATTTTCCCGAAAGCAACCATTTTTTGCAACAAACCTGCGGCAGCGGCTCGGTTTTTTCGCAAACGGGAATCTGTGTGACCCTTCGGCAGGGCGCCGGCATTTATTTTTAAGGCAGTGCCGCATAAATCGGCAGGAGCGGCCTGCTTTCTCAGTGCGGCGAATACCCACAGGGCGCTTATACCCGCAGGGCACTCGGTAAGCAAAGACGCGCTCAGAGAAGGGGGACTTACGGCGGCGCGTCCCTTTTGCCGCCGTAAGGGTTTCCCTTCGGGCGCGCCTTTGTTTACTTTCCCCGCGTTGGGAAAGGAAATCGCTCCCACAGGAGCGAATCCCTGCCCCGGCGCCGCAGCGACGAAACCCGACCCACTCCTGCACATTGCAGTCAACCGGAGCGGGAAGGCCTCCAGTCCTTTGATGCGTTGTTGATCCCGGTTTGAACGGCTCGCCTGTCCTATCTGGACGCCGGCAGCTTTCAGCCAGGAACGCAGAGTATCAATGCAAATTCCAAGCTCCCTGGCCACCTCCGTGGGCTGACGGCCCTGTACCGTTACCATCTGCACAGCTCCTGCCTTGAATGCGTCGTCGTAGCGCGGCGGCGCAACCCCTTTTTTCTTTTTCGTTTCCATTTTGTTTGCTCCTTGTATTTTCTGGAAGTCTCATTTGGGTATGTTTTTTCTTTCCATGATACGACTGTTTTGTCTGTCTGTCAATTCGGGTATGGGGGCATTGTAAAGGACCTTTGCAGTCGGAAGATCGTGGGATACGCCTTCTCAAACCGGATCGACACCCAGCTGACCCTGGCGGCTCTGGATATGGCGTATCGCCGCCGGAAACCACCCAAGGGCCTGATTTTCCACAGTGACCGGGGCGTGCAGTATGCGTCCAGGGCAT
>JAJBUU010000041.1 GCA_020860205.1 Oscillospiraceae bacterium
ATCGGGTGGTTCCGAGCGTCAAACTACTGCCGGTAATTTTGCTCGTTGCTATAATTGATCTGGATCACTCTAAGAAAAACGGAAAGACAGTCGATCAACAGGGAAAAATCAATTATTTCCTTGACTCTGGCATGATCACTGCAGAAGCTATGAACTTTATGCGTGGTCGTTCTATCACTGACACATGGATGATTATAGATGAAGCACAGAACTTAACACCGCGTCAAGTTAAAGGCGTTGTGACCAGAGTAGGGAAAGGGACTAAAGTGATTTTACTCGGAGATCCTGAACAAATCGACCATCCTCTGTTGAACGAACAAAACAATGGTTTGAGTTATGCTGCTGACCGCATGAAGGGAAGCTCCTTGTGTGTTCAACAGACAATGCTCCCCACAGAATGTGAACGGTCAGATTTGGCTTCCGATGCTGCAACCAGAATGTAATTAAACATTGACATAAGAGGAACGTATGTAGTATTATTGTATTGCACTACATCGTTCCTTTTATCAAGAAAGGAAGATGGCTCATGGCAGAAAAAAGAAAAGATTCAAAAGGTCGGAACCTTTATACTGGCGAAACACAGGACAAAGAAGGGAGGTATAGATACAGGTATCAAGACGCAAGAGGAGAAAGACAAACTATTTATAGTTGGCGGCTTGTTGAAACCGATCCACAGCCAAATGGGAAGAAAACGTGCAGGGTTCTGCGAACCCTGGAAAAGGAAATCGAACGCGATTTAGATGAAAGTGTTGATTCGTGGTCTGCAAATAAAATTACATTAAATCAAGCCTTTGATGAATGGATAAAAAGAAATAACAGGCTTAGACCTAGCACAAAATCCAATAAAGCTATTTATTATAACACTCATGTAAGAAATGAAATCGGTAACCTTACATTTAATAAACTTGAATTTGACATAATGGAAAATTTTTTCAAGATTTGTATTTTGAAAAAACCTTAGTCCAGGCACCATAGAAATAATTTATAGAACATTGTCACCGTTGTTTAATAACATGGTTACAAAAAAGCTATACGAGTAAATAATGCAAATTTAACTATTTCAGAAATAAAAAGAATTTGAATTGGACTAGAAACCCAAAATGAGCTCTAACACGAGCCGAACAAGATGCGCTTGTAAATTTTTATACTCACAATCCAAAATATTCAAGTTGGGTGTTATTGCTAGACGTGCTTCTAGGAACTGGAATGCGAATAGGGGAAGCAACAAGTTTGACATGGAACGATATTGATTTTCAAAGTGGCTTTATATCGGTAAATCATACATTCATATACTACAAGGAAGCTGGTAAGGAAAAGAAGACAATAAGTTCTCCAAAAACTGCGGCTGGAAATCGCAAAATCCCTATGATGGGAAGTAAAAAAAGCTTTAATGGCTGAATTAGAAAGCCAAATGGAAGATGGATTTTTAGATTATGAACTTGATGGATATTCTGGCTTTGTGTTTTTTAACAAAAAAAGAAAACAATTGTATCGCAGCGCTGCTCCAAGAGATACCGTTTCTAAAATAGCAAAAGATTATAATGAAATGGAGACGAAAAAAGCAAACGAAGAACACAGATTACCTTTACTTCTTCCAAACATTTCTCCACATATTTTAAGACACACTTTTACTAGCCGAATTGCAGAAAGCAATATAATTCCTCCTAAACACTTACAGACCATTTTAGGACATTCCAATATTCAAATGACGATGAATGTATATGCGGAAATTTCAGATGAAGTTTTAAAAGATTTTATGGTGGAATTTGAAAAAAGCGGGAATATTAATATTGAAGTTTAGCCCAAAGTTTAGCCCATTTGACCATCAAGCCATAACAAATTGCATCAAATTACAACAATTGCAATGTTAAGAAAGGAAGTAAAAAAGTAAGATATATCACATAGTAACAAATTATATTAAAATAAAAATTTCCAGAAACCATTTGTGTTACAATAGAACAGAGAAAAACGGCGCGGAGGTGAGCGCGGATGTATCGGCCTTTGGCGGATGAGATTCGGCCGCAGACTATAGACGAAGTTGTGGGACAGACACACATTCTTGGTACGGATGGAATGCTCCGGCGCATCATAGAGAGCGGCAGCGTTCCAAACATGATATTTTATGGCCCCAGCGGGACAGGCAAGACCACAGTGGCGCGCATCATCGCGCAGCGCACGAACCGCACGCTGCGCAAGCTGAACGCGACCACCGCCGGCATTGGCGACATCAAAGCCATCATCGACGAGCTGGATACCCTGCTGACGCCCGGCGGTGTGCTGCTCTATCTGGACGAGATACAATACTTCAACAAAAAGCAGCAGCAGAGCCTGTTGGAATTTATCGAAAACGGCAGCATCACACTAATCGCCTCAACCACAGAGAACCCTTATTTTTATGTGTTCAACGCCATCTTGAGCCGGAGTACGCTCTTTGAGTTCAAGCCGGTGGACGCGCAGGATGTGCTGCCCGCTGTGGACCGCGCCATCGACTATCTCTGCGCGCGGGACGCCGTGACTGTGGAAATTGAGGACGGCGTACAGGCGCACATCGCGGCAGCCTGCGGCGGGGACGTGCGCAAGGCGGTCAACTCCGTAGAACTGCTGTTTTCCGCCGCGCGGCGGGTAGATGGCGCGCTGCACCTGACGCTGACGGACGCACAGGCCGTTTCCCAACGCAGCGCCATGCGCTACGACCGCGACGGCGACGACCACTTTGACACCGTTTCCGCGCTGATGAAATCCATGCGCGGCAGCGACCCGGACGCGGCGCTGCACTATCTGGCGCGGCTGCTGGAGGCCGGAGACCTGACCGGCGCGTGCCGCCGTATCCTCTGTTCCGCTTCGGAGGACGTCGGGCTGGCCTATCCGATGGCGGTGCCGATCATCAAGGCCTGCGTGGATTCCGCGCTGCAGCTCGGTCTGCCGGAGGCGCAGCTTCCGTTGGGCGAGGCGGTGATCCTGCTCTCCACATGGCCAAAGAGCAACACGGCCTATCTTGGCATTGCAGGCGCACGCGCGGACGTGCGCGCCGGAAAAGCCGGTCCGATCCCCCGCACACTGCAAAACGTCCATGCGGACGGAACGGGCTTTGAGCGGGAGCAGGGCTACAAATACCCGCATGATTTTCCAAACCGCTGGGTGCAGCAACAGTACCTCCCGGATAACCTGGTCGGGACGCACTACTACGAATACGGCGAGAATAAAACGGAGCAGGCTGCAAAAAAATACTGGGATGCGATCAAGGGGGAAACTTCCGGTGGATATTCGGGTCGGTGACATCCTGACAATGAAAAAAGCGCATCCCTGCGGCGGCAAACAGTGGCTTGTCCTGCGCACCGGCGCGGACTTCCGGCTGCGCTGTCTCGGCTGCGGCCATGAGGTGATGGGCGCGCGCAGCCGCTTTGAACGCAATATCAAAACGGTGGCGCACAGCGAATGATCCTCCCACTTCCCAGCCCTGCGCCGCCGCAGGAAACAGACGCTTTCAAAACAACAAACCATATTCTGATGAAAAAAAGGAGCGCATAGTATGAAAAAAGAAAGCCCTTCTATGGACGCATGGCTGAAAGAGGCAAAGGCGGATAGCACCGCCGAAAAATGCGGGATGTACCTGTTCCATAACGGCGTTGTGCGCCGCGACGCAAAGGCAAAGGTACGCGCGGGCGACGCTTCCGCCGCGCCGGTTCGCGGCATGGAGTTTGCCTGCGACGCGGCCAAAGCAGACGCTGCCGTTGCCGCCGCGCGGCAGATGGACGGCATCTTCTATATCCGCGTATGGGTGAACGAGGGGACGCTGGCGGTCGGAGATGACATCATGTATGTTCTCATTGGCGGCGACATCCGCCCCCATGTCGTGGATGCACTGCAATTCCTGGTCGGCAAGCTGAAAAACGAATGCGTGGTCGAGCGGGAACTGACCTGAAACACCGCCGCGCAAAAAATTTCCGTTCCTGACTTGACAAATACCCCCACACGGTATATTATATACCGGCTGGGGGTATTTTTGAATTTACCCGGCAGAAATGGAGAAATTACTTGCATGGAATGCAACAAACAATGCTGCGACTGTGCGCGTATTACGGAACGTTCGGAGGAGGAGCGCAAAAAGCTGCTCAACCGCCTCAGCCGCATTGAGGGACAGGTGCGCGGGATCCGCGGGATGATCGAAAAGGACGCATACTGCGCGGACATTCTGATGCAGTCTGCTGCGGTGAGCGCCGCAGTCAACGCATTTAACAAAGAGCTGCTGGGCCGCCACATCCGCACCTGTGTCGCACGGGACATCCGCGCCGGCGGCGAGGACGCGGTGGACGAGCTGGTGACGCTGGTGCAAAAGCTGATGAAATGAGGGGGACATGATGGTGCAATACAATGTGACCGGGATGAGCTGCGCGGCGTGCAGCGCGCGGGTGGAAAAGGCCGTGAAAGCCGTGGACGGCGTGACAGAATGCGCAGTCAGTCTGCTGACGAACTCCATGCGCGTGGAAGGGACCGCGCCGCCGGACGCGGTGATCGAGGCCGTGACAAAGGCCGGTTACGGCGCCGTTCCAAAGACTGCGGACGGGCAGCCGTCTACCGCCGCGTCGCAGGACGCGCTCAAGGACACGGAAACGCCAAAGCTGCTGCGCCGCCTTTGCTGGTCGATCGGGTTCCTCATCGTTTTGATGTATCTTTCAATGGGTCATATGATGTGGGGCTGGCCGGTTCCGGCGCGGCTTGCCGAAAACCACATTGCGATGGGACTCATCGAGCTGCTGCTGACGGGCATCATCATGGTCATCAACCAGAGGTTTTTCATCAGCGGCTTCCGTGCCGTGCTGCACCGCGCGCCAAATATGGATACGCTGGTCGCGCTCGGCTCCACGGCGGCGTTCCTCTGGAGCGTCTGGGTGCTCTTTGCCATGACAGACGCGCAGGTCCGCGGCGACAGCGCTGCCGTCATGGATTACATGATGCAGTTCTATTTTGAGTCCGCCGCGATGATCCTGACCCTTGTCACGGTCGGCAAGACGCTGGAAGCGCGCTCCAAAGGGCGCACGACGGACGCGCTGAAAAGCCTGATGAACCTCTCGCCCAAGACCGCAACGGTGGAGCGGGACGGCGCAGAACAGCGCGTTCCCGTGGAACAGGTTCTGTGCGGCGATATATTTGTCGTGCGTCCCGGCGAGGTCATCCCCGTGGACGGGCGCGTGCTGCACGGCGAGAGCGCGGTGGACGAGGCGGCGCTGACCGGCGAGAGCATCCCGGTGGACAAGGCGACGGGCGACGCCGTTTCCGCCGGTACCATCAATCAGTCCGGCTTCCTGCGCTGTGAGGCCACCCGCGTCGGCGCAGATACCACGCTTGCGCAGATCATTCAAATGGTCGGTGATGCGGCGGCGACCAAAGCGCCCATTGCGAAGGTCGCGGACAGGGTCGCCGGAATTTTCGTCCCGACAGTCATGGGCATCGCCTGCGTCACGCTCATCGTCTGGCTGCTGCTGGGTCAGGGCGTTGGTTATGCACTGGCGCGCGGCATCTCCGTACTCGTGATCAGCTGTCCCTGCGCGCTGGGGCTTGCCACACCGGTGGCCATCATGGTCGGCAGCGGCGTTGGCGCGCGCAACGGCATACTGTTCAAAACCGCCGCCGCGCTGGAGGAAGCCGGGCGTGTCAAAATCGTCGCGCTGGACAAAACCGGAACCGTCACGGAGGGCAGTCCCCGCGTGACGGACGTGCTGCCCGCGCCGGGCGTGACGGAGGAGGAGCTGCTCACGGCGGCGCTGGCGCTGGAACAGCCCAGCGAACATCCGCTGGCAAAGGCGATTTTGGCGCTGGGCGCGGAACGCGGTCTGACGGCGGAAACGGTTTCGGACTTCGCGGCGCTGGCCGGGTCCGGTGTTTCCGGCTCTTTGCACGGCGCTGCGCTGCTCGGCGGCAGCGGGACTTTCATCCACAGCCGTGCCGCCCTGCCTTCGGAAACGGATGCGCAGGCCGACGCACTCTCGCAGCAGGGCAAAACGCCGCTTTTCTTCCTGCGGGATGGAATATTTCTTGGCATCATCGCTGTTGCGGACGTTATCAAGGCAGACAGCCCGGCGGCCATCCGGGAACTGCGGGAGCTGGGCGTCCGGGTCGTCATGCTGACAGGCGACAACGCGCAAACCGCCGCCGCGATCGGGGCACAGGCTGGCGTGGACGAAATCATCGCCGGTGTGCTGCCGGAGGGCAAGGAGCAGGCGATCCGTGATTTGGCGGCGCAGGGGCGTGTTTGTATGGTGGGCGACGGCATCAACGATGCACCGGCGCTGACCCGCGCCGATCTCGGCGTGGCCATCGGCGCAGGGACGGACGTGGCGATCGAGGCCGCAGATGTGGTGCTGATGAAAAGCCGTCTTTCCGATGTGCCGCTGGCGCTGCGGCTTGGCCGCGCCACGCTGCGCAACATCCACGAAAACCTGTTTTGGGCGTTCATTTATAATGTCATCGGCATCCCGCTGGCGGCTGGCGTTCTGATCCCGCTGGGGCTGACGCTTGACCCGATGTTCGGCGCGGCGGCGATGAGCCTGAGCAGCTTCTGCGTGGTGAGCAACGCGCTGCGGCTGAACCTGTTCCGCACGAACCGCAGGGACGAGGCGGCGGCGCAGGATGTGACCACGCTGCGCATCAAAGGGATGATGTGCGCCCACTGCGAGGCGCGCGTGCGGGAAGCGCTCTCCGCACTTCCCGGCGTCACCGTGCTTTCTGTCAGCCACGAGTCGGCAACCGCCGCGCTGCAGCGCGATGACACCGTCAGCGATGACGCGCTGCGCAATGCAGTCGCAGGCGCAGGTTACCGGGTCAAAAAAATCTCCGGATAAGCTCCTCCGGACAAATCGCAAACAAACGATCCAATCATTTATTTTTTAGAAAGAGGTAAACAGCCATGTATCAAATCACAGCGACAGTAGAAGGTATGATGTGCGGAATGTGCGAGGCGCACGTCAATGACGCCATCCGCAAGGCGTTTCCGGTAAAAAAGGTCGTCTCCTCCCACGGCAAAAACCAGACGGAGATCCTTGCGGAGAACGACATTTCTGACGAGGCGCTGAAGTCCACCATCGAGGGTGCCGGTTACACCTTTGTTTCCGCCCGGCATGAGGAGACTGCGGGCGGTGGACTGTTTCGGCGGAAATAAACGGGGCTGCGCCCCGTTTATTTCCGCCGTCAGAACTTTGGTCCCGGCAGACCACAGTATATCGAAGTGATGACAGTGTTTACCGCTGGCAGGAGGTCAACATTCAGCCGGTGCGGTCTGCGTCAGGAAGCCGGACTGTTCCAGAAACTTTCCAACAGAGTATCTGGGTTTTACCTCAATGGCGTGCTGCGTGCGCGCTACCCAACCCCGATCGCTTCGTCCGTTTGTGGTACGGAAGAAATATTGAGAAACATCCGTATCATATTCCTGCAGCTCCGCCGCTGTGGGCAGAGCGGGATAGGCGTCCGTGTCAAAGATAAAACGTGTATCCAGTCGCGGACGCTGCTCCGGTATAGACTCGGGATAGCCAAGACAAAGCAAATACATCGGAAAAACCAGCTCTGGCAATGCAAACAGAGCTGCCATTTTTGCGGTTTCGTTGCGCACGCCGCCCACAATCACACCGCCAAGACCACAGGCCTGCGCTGCGATGAACGCCCGCTGCGCAACCAGCGCCGCGTCTGAAACGGCCACGGTAAACAGCTCCGCATTGTGAAGCACATGACTGTCTGCTGGATGTAGCAGCACGTCGGTACGGTGTAAATCTGCGCAGAACAACAGAACCAGCGGCGCTTTTACCACCCATTCCTGTCCTCCGGAATAATCCATAAGTGCCTGCCGTTTTTCAAAATCCGTCACCTGAATCACCGTATATGCCTGCAAATAGCTTGAGGTGGGCGCGCGCTGCGCACATTTTAGAATGGTTTCCGTGATTTCGGGGGAAACCGGCTGATCCAGTAATGCACGCACAGAGGAATGTGCCAACAACAAATCGACGGTAGAATTGTGAATCATATCAAAGTACTCCTTTTTTAAATGTCCGGGCTGCGCCGCACAAATCAGCAGACGCGGCTGGGAGAAATCTTTTCCGTTGAACGCTGCGATTGCATCCTGCGGTGATTCCCTGTTCATTCGGAGTTTTTTTCATCCTCACCAGCGCTCTGCGCCGATGCGACCGCCCCGCTGCTTTTCCTGTTCTTAATCACCATCCATCCGGTGAGCAAAATTGCTGCAACCCAAATGCCAATGGACAACGGGCTGGAGAAAAAGCAAAGCGGATTCAAATCACCCGCAATCAGGGCGCGCTGAAAATTGTTTTCTATCGTAGAGCCGAGAACGAATCCCAGCACCATCGGAGCCATGCCGAATCCGGCTTTGAGCAGAATATAGCCGATGCCGCCAATGGCAACGATCAGGAAGAGATTATAATAAGTGGAAGCAGAGGCATAAACGCCGCAAATGCACAACACGATGACGAACGGAATGAGGATTTGGGTGGGAACCGCCAGAATCCTGGGGAAAAACTTGCTGCCCAGCAGTCCACAGAGCCACATGACCAGATTTCCGATAATCAACACAATAAAGAAAAAATAGAGCATATCCGGGTAAGTGGTCGTAAACGTGACGCCAGGAGTCATGCCGTGAATCATTAATGCACCCAAAGGGATCGCGGTAACAGAATCGCCCGGAATACCAAGCGTGGTCAGCGGAATCATTGCGCCGCCTGTGACCGCATTATTGGACGATTCGCAGGCAATTACGCCTTCTGCAGAACCATGTCCGTATTCCTCTGGGTGTTTGGACGAACGCCTGGCCTCGTTATAAGCCATCCATGCAGCGATGGTCGGGCCTGTTCCGGGAATCGCGCCAATCACCGTTCCAATCACACAGGATTTAAAAACAATCCATTTGCAGTGAATAAAATCTGCTATTTTGGGCGGATAAAACTTAAAATCCGATATAGTTCCCTTCGCTTCCCGACCGGCCATCTCTGCTTTGCAAAAGATTTCGGTCAAAGCAAAAAGTCCGATCAAACCGGGAATCAGACCCACGCCCGCGATCATATCAACGGAACCGAAGGTAAACCGGGTCATGCCGGTAATGGCGTCCTGCCCGATCATGGCCATACACAACCCCAGCAAACCGGATGCAATGCCCTTGCAGAGGTCTTTCCCGCAAACGCTGGCCAGACAGCACATTCCCAACATTGCGATGGCGAAATATTCCGGCGCGCCAAACAGATAGCCCATTTGTCCGATCGTTGGGGCAAAAACCATAAGCACCAGCGCGGAAAAAATACCGCCGATCATGGACGAGGTGACGGAAAGAGAGAGCGCTTTTCCGGCCTGTCCCCTTTCCCGCATGGGGTAACCATCCACACAGGTGGCGGCGTTTCCGGGTGCGCCAGGCGTCTTGATCAGAATGGCCGGGATGCTGCCCGCATAGTAGCCGCCGCAATAAACACCAAGCAGGAACCCAAAAGCGGTATAACGGGAGAGCGCATAAGTGAGCGGTGTAAACATGGCCAACGCGGTGGTCGCGGTCAGTCCGGGAATCGCGCCGAAAATGATGCCGATCATCACGCCCACGATAATCATCAACCAGACTTCCACGCTGGCAAGATGGGCGGCGCCTGCCGCAAGATTTTGCAATAGTTCCATAAACAGTTCTCCTAAACGAGCTTTGCTTCTTCGAGCGTCAGTCAAAACCTCACATTCATCAGCACGACAAAGAACAGGTATAACACGGCTGTGCCTGCGATGCTGATGATGGGCATACGGACTCATCTTCGTTCTCCAAAGAGTAGCATGGAAAGGTAGAGGAACACAGGCGTGGTGAATAGAAACCCAAACGCCCGAAGCGCAAAGATATAGAGCAGCATAAGCACAATCGTAATCAGCACCTTTACAGGGTGCATTTCGATGATGGCGCTCAGCTCCGACAGAGACAGGTCTTTTCCGCGAACCAGCTTGATCAATGTGCGAATCAGGATGATTGCGCCGCAGATTCCAAGTCCGGTGAACACTGCGCGCGGATATACTTTTACTGAGATACCACTGGAAGCCGCGGATTCTTTCCATATGGAGGTTTCATACCAGCCCCAGACGGCAAATAGTATAAGCGCCGCCCCGCTGATAATATCCATTGATTTCTTTTTCATGTTTCCTCCTGTGTTTCAGGGCAGGGGCGTGTACACACCTTTTTGATAAATTGCTCCGGTCCGGCGTATGCCAAACCGGAGCAATCGCAGGAAATGCTTTTATTCCAAAATACCCAAATCCTGCAAAATTCCTTCATAGAGGGAATAGTCATCGGAAATTCTTGCAACAAATGCTTCGTGACCGGTATAAGACATGGGGAAATCCAAATTTGCAAATGTTTCCTGCACCGTGGGATTCTCCATAGCGGCGCCGATGGCATCAGACAGGATCGTGACGATCTCAGGGTCCAGCCCATCCGGAGCTACGATGCAGAAATACACAGAGGCGTCAAAGTCATAGCCCAGTTCCTTGAAGGTGGGAACATCCGGGTAGTTGGAATCTCTCTCCTCTCCCGTGACGGCCAGCAAACGTACATCGCCATTCGGCGTATAGCTTTTGAACGTAGGCAGGTTCACACACACCGCGTCAATGTGACCGCCGATCAATTCCGCGATGGCCGCCGGAGAGCTGCTATTGGGAGAATGGTTCCACGAAACACCAGCCTGCATGGCCACAGCAGCTGCCAGCAAATGCGGCGTGCTGTTTGCGCCAGGGGTGCTGTAAGTCAGAGAGCTATCTCCCGCAGCTGCCAGAAGCTCATCCAGTGTTTGATATGAACTGCTGCCTGCCACGCCGATGGCAATGGGGATTTCTGAAACGATCGCGATGGGCGTGGTCGTTTCCCATGTATAGCCGACCTCGTTAATGACCGGATTAATTAGATAGCCGCCGTTGGAACAAATGGCAAGCGTATAACCATCCGCCGCGCTGTTTACTGCCTGAGAGGTGCCGGTCGTTCCGCCGCCGCCTTCCACATTTTGCACGACCACATTCACGCCAAGATCCTGTCCCAACTGGGTGCTGAGTGCTCTGGCCAGGAGGTCAGTGGTACCGCCTGCTGCATAAGGAACAATCAGGGTAATATCTTTGTTCGGGTAATCGATCTGCGTTGTTTGTGTGTCGGCGTTCGTATCGCCGCTGTCATTATCGCTACTACTGTTGCCACTGTTGCTTCCGCTGCTGCCACAGGCTGCCAGAGTGAATACCATGGCGATCACCATGATAAGCGCTATGAGACGAGTCTTTCGGTTTTTCATTTGATTTTCCTTCCTTTGATTTTGTTTTTTTGTTGCAGCAGGATGCTCCTATCCTGCTGGGATGGATGAGTCAATACGTCAACGTCTCCCTTTTTCTGGAACAAACGCAACCGCTCGTGTCCAGCCCGCGCTGGCATGATCCAACTTTATGGGAAAGCAGGCAATATAAAAACCTGTTTCCGGGAGTTTGTCAAGGTTGGCCAGTTTTTCGATATGCACATAATCATATTCTATCCCGGCGCAATGTGCTTCCCACAGAATCGATTTGTCCTGGCTCTTTGCAAATTTTTGTTTGGTCTTTCCAAATGGAATATCAAAGCCGGGCGAATCAACACCAATTACCTTGACACCGGTATCCAAAATGTATCGAACAGCCTCTGCGCTGAGTCCGGGATGTTCATTCCAATAATCCGATGTGCCAAAGGTTTTATCGGTGTCATAGCGAATACATACAATATCCCCGTAACGCAATTGATAATTCAAAGCGTTCAATCTCTGTTGAACATCCTCAGCGGAAACGGTTTCGCCGCTTTTTTTGCAGGTCATATCCAACACCACGCCTCTGCCAAAAAACCATTCCAATGGACACGCATCGATCGTTCGCGCCGGTTTCCCACCGCTACTGGGAAAATAGTGGTAGGGAGCGTCCACATGGGTACCCGCATGAGAGGACGCTACGATTCGTTCGGTGGCCCAGCCGCAGCCGCCGTGCAAGTCCTCCTTCCGGCAGCCGAAGTAGTTGGAAACGAGGGGAACCGTATCCTGATGATTCAAATAGGTGATTTCTGCCGCCAGACTGCTTGCCAATGTGGGGTCTAATTCTTCCGGCGAGGGTATTTTGATCGGGACGCTCAGGTCAACAAGGCAAAAGCCATCTAATAATTCCATATGTAATATCCTCTCCTCATTTCTTTCAAATTTGACAATTTGTACGGTTTTTTTTCGTTTCCCTCTTGACATAATCCAGAATAGCACATAAAATATTAACTGTCCATTTCATTTTTGGTCAAATATTGTTAACTTCAAAGTGAACAAAAGGGGACGACTATGGATTTATTGCAGCTAAAATATTTTTCAGCGTTGGCAAAAAGCCAGCACTTGAACCGAACCGCTGAAGAAATGCTGGTCACACCGTCCGCAGTCAGTGCAAGTCTGGCGCGGCTGGAAAAGGAACTGGGCGTAAAATTGTTTGACCGCGTGGGACGAAACATTCGTTTGAATCAATACGGAAAAATTTTGAGCAAATATACTGACCAGGTGTTCACCGCCCTGGACAGCGCAAAAACGGAGCTTCGGGAAGCACAGAATCCGGGAAAAGGCAGTATCACTGTAGCAATCACAAATCCAAACCTTTGGAACAAAGCGCTGCACGCCTTTTATACCGCTTATCCGGAAATATTCATTTCCCTGACCGCTTTTGACACCGGCTCAAACCAGCTCTACTCCGGACACGGAGACCCGCTGGTGCAGCACGCCGACTTTTACATCGCTGCTCCCGGTGCTACGATCCATACGGACGGAAGCCTGGAATCAGAAATTCTTTTTTACTCGCAGGTGCTTCTGGCTGTTTCTCCGAAGCATCGCTTTGCGCGACGCAAATCCATAGATTTGGCAGAAGCGCGGGATGAATGGTTTGTCAATTCGCCTTACAAGACCTCGTTTCGCACGTTTTGCGATAATCTGTGCCAACAGGCAGGCTTTACGCCAAAATCGCGCATTGAATGTGACTATATGCTCCGTCCCCGAATGTTGATCAATGAAAACATGGTTTGCCTTGCAACTTCGCTGGGACGGCAAAGCGGTCTTTATGAAGGCACGGTTATGATTCCCATTGAAAAGCCGCCCTGTTCCAGACCGCAGGCGATTTATTGGCGCGCGAAGGGCTACCAAAGCCAGGCAAATCAGGTGTTTAAGGAGTTCCTGCTGAACTATTGCCGTAAAATGATGTAGTTGAATGGCCTGTGGAGCAACGTTCGTCGGGTGTAGATGAATCGCGAATAATATACCGCTTTCATCAGAAAAACAACGCCGAATGCGGAAAGAGCGTTGCAGTTTTGGCTGTTCTGCAACGCTCCTAATTTACACATCAATATTTTCTGTTGCCTGTCAATTTATAGCATGGCCGAAACCGATAGAGCTGTGATGTTTGCGCGCAGGGGAGTGGAATACGAAGAGGAACGGTGCGCGCAGAGGGACGGTATGTGCGGAGGGTGGAAGCAACGCCACGCCCGGCCTGCGGTGTGGGTTCAGAGTTTTTTCATCAGCTTTGCCGCCGCGCGCAGCATCAGCCGCTTGCGGCCGGAGGTTTCAAACTCGATCTCCACCAGAAAATCGCCGCCCATCGGCGTCATTGCAGCAACGCTGCCGCGACCAAAGCTCTTGTGTTCCACCGCGTCCCCGATTTGGAACGCGGGGGGCGGGGCGGAGGCCGTTGCAGGGGTCACAATGGGACGCACCCGCTGCGGACGGCGTTCCGGCCTTGACGCGGCCTGTCCAGCGCCGACAGCGCGCCCCTTCCACGTCGCAGCGCCGGACTGCCCATAAGCCGGTGCGGGGTCGCGTGCCAAATGCTCCTCCGGAATCTCCCGCACGAAGCGTGAGACCTCGTTTGTGCTGGTGCGTCCAAACAGCATCCGCTGCCGGGCACAGGTGATATAAAGCCGCCGCATGGCGCGCGTGATAGCGACATAGCAGAGCCGCCGCTCCTCCTCCATTTCCTCCGGCTCTCCGATAGCGCGCGCACTGGGGAAGATGCCGTCCTCCACGCCGACCAGGAACACCACCGGAAATTCCAGCCCCTTTGCCGCGTGGATCGTCATCAGCACCACGCTGTCCGCGTCCGCGTCCAGCTTGTCCAGATCGGTATACAGCGCCACCTCGTCCAAAAAGCCGCGCAGCGAACTGTCGCCCGTTTCTTTGATAAAGCTCAGAATGTTGGATTTCAGCTCGTGTATGTTTTCCAGCCGCGCCGCGTTCTCCGGTGTGTCCTTCTCCTGCAGCATCCGGATGTAGCCGCTGCGCTCCGTCACCATGTCATACAGGCTGTCGAGCGGTTCCGTTTCGCTCTGCTCCCGCAGCGCTTCGATGAGCGCCGCAAACTGCCGCAGCCGCACCGCCGTGCGCTGCAACTCCGGATAGTCTCCGGCGTTCTTTACCACCTCAAACAACGGCGTTCCGGCTTCGCGCGCCAGCTCCGCCGCCTTTTCCACGCTGGTCGGACCGATGCCGCGCGGCGGATTATTGATGATGCGCGTCAGGCGCAAATCGTCCGTCGGATTGGCGATGACGGTCAGGTAGGCCAGCATATCCTTGATTTCTGCACGGTCAAAGAATTTCATGCCGCCAAAGACCCGGTAGGGGATGCCGCGCCGCTGGAAGGCGCGCTCCAGTTGGTTGGACTGCGCGTTCATCCGGTAGAGCACCGCATGGTCGCCCCACGGCGTTCCGTGCGAAAAGTCCTCCAGAATCTGATCCGCGACGAACTGCGCCTCCTCGTTTTCGTTCGGCGCAACGTGCAGCAGCGGCTTTTCGCCGGCGTCCTTCTCCGTCCACAGGCGCTTGCCCTTGCGCGCCCGGTTGTTTGCAATCACGCCGTTTGCCGCGTCGAGAATGTGTCCCGTGGAGCGGTAGTTCTGCTCCAGCCGAATGACGCGCGCGCCCTTGTACTGCTCCTCAAACTCCAGAATATTGCGGATGGTCGCACCGCGAAATTTGTAAATGCTCTGATCGTCGTCCCCAACGACGCAGATGTTCTCATAGCCGCCTGCCAGCAGGCTTGTCAGCAGGTATTGCAGGTTGTTCGTGTCCTGATATTCGTCCACCAGAACGTAGCGGAATTTGCGCTGATAAAAGCTGCGTACATCCTCGTTTGCCTGTAGCAGCCGCACCGCGTTCAGGATCAGGTCGTCAAAATCCATTGCGTCCGCGTCCTTCAGGCGACGGGCGTATTCCTGATAGATTTCTCCCACCTTGCGCCGCCGCGCGTCCGTCGTGTGCGCCGTTTGCTCCAAAAATGCCTCCGGCGTGAGCATTTCGTCCTTTGCGCTGCTGATAACGGACAGCACATAGCGGTAAGGATAGAGCTTTTCATCCAGGTCGAAGTCCCGGAGAATTTTTTTCACCACGCTTTGGCAGTCCGATGTGTCGTAAATGGTGAAGCTGTTTGTAAATCCCAGACGCGCCGCGTCCCGGCGCAGGATGCGGACGCAGGCGGAATGGAATGTGCTGGCCCAAACGTCCGCCCCTTCGGGGCCAAGCGCGCGTGCGAGGCGGCTTTTCAGCTCGTCCGCCGCCTTGTTGGTGAAGGTGATCGCCAGAATCCTCCACGGCTCCACCGGCTCCACTGCGGCGGCTGCGCGCGCCCGGCGCAGCGTTTCCTCCGGCGTGCCGTCCTGTGCGGCCTCTCGCAGCAGTGAAAGCTCCGCTTCCGACGCACACTCCGGGACAAAATCGCTCTCGAACGCCGCGCCGTAGCGGATGAGGTTTACGATGCGGTTGATCAGCACAGTGGTTTTGCCGCTGCCCGCACCGGCCAGCAGCAGCAGCGGCCCCTCCGTCGTCAGGACCGCCTCGCGCTGCGCGGGATTCAAAAAGGCGAAGTCCTGTTCGATCAGGCTGCGCCGCGCGGCCAGATAGTTCTGCTGAAATGCTGTGTCCATTGATCTCTCCTGAAAAAATTGTGTCTCCGCCGCCGGTTTTGCACCGGTCAAAAAAATCCGGAACCGCCCGTGCGGCGGTCCCGGTGGAAACACGCGAAGTTATTCGGTCTTTGCGTTGAGAATGGCGCGGAACGCCTTGTCCATCTCATCGTATTCGCGCAGGCATTTTTCCAGATGCCTGCGTCCCTCGTCTGTGACCGCATAGTAGCTGCGGGCGCGGTTATTGATGATCTCCGTCCGATCCACATAGACATAGCCCTGATGCTCCAGACGGTAAAGCACCGGATATAACACGGAAATGGTGAAGCGTCCGTCGCTGGCCTGCTTCATCGCCTGCGAAAGCTCATAGCCATACATTGGATGGCTGCGCAGCAAACACAGCACGGCCAGCGGACTTGTGGCGCGTTTGAAATAGGATTCAAAGGAATGGCTGTTATCTGTCGTCTTATCTGTTGGCATGGAAATCGACCTCGTTTTCTGTTGTGTATCAGAAGTATAACACGGCAAGCGCAGGAATACAATATCTTTTATTGGAATTGTGCAATATGAAGGACGCACGCCACATTTTTCGCAGAAAACCGGAATCATCCCTTGACAAACGCTGTTGAATTTGCTATGCTTGACAGGCTTTTGAACGGGGCGGGGGACACCGCCCTGTGTTTTTCAGTTATGATCAGGAGGAGAAAGTTTTCATGAATAAAGCTGAAATGGTTGCCGCCGTCGCGGAAAAGACCGGTTTATCCAAAAAAGACAGCGAAAGGGCGATCAACGCCACATTTGAAACCATCACTGACGCGCTTGAGGCAGGGGATCGGGTACAGCTGGTCGGCTTCGGCGCGTTTGATATCAAGCAGCGCGCCGCCCGTGTTGGCCGCAATCCTCGCACCAATGAGGAGGTTCAGATCGCAGCCTCACGTATCCCCGTTTTCAAGCCTGGCAAGGCGCTGAAGGAGACTGTGGATAAATGAGCAGACGATGTGAGGCGGTTGCCGGAGCTTCGGTGGCCGCCTGCTTTGATTTGCGGCGGAGCAGGAGAGATCATGCGCATTGATAAATATTTGAAGGTATCCCGTCTGATTAAGCGGCGCACGGTGGCAAACGAGGCCTGCGACGGGGCGCGGATCTCCGTCAATGGCCGTCCGGTCAAGGCGAGCTACCAGGTCAAGCTGGGCGACGTGATCGAAATCGCCTTTGGGCAGCGGACGCTGCGGGTGGAGGTCACGGATGTGAACGAAACGGCGACGAAGTCCAACGCCGCCGCCATGTACCGCGAAATAGAAGGATAGGGAAGTGCTGACACCGAGTGGCAGACATCGCCCGAACGCCGGGAGGGGGCGGTGCAGGGCTTCCATCGCTGTTCCGGATTGCCGGAGCAGGCAAAAGAATTTGGGTCTGGCTGCAAATGCGCAGCCAGACCCAGGTTTTTATGGAATCTTTCTTATGGAGGCGGATGGAATGGAACCGGTATCGCCGGTTTCATCAGCCGACCCCGTATCAGAAATATTTCTTTATGCGCTCGCTGGCGTTGGTCGCGTCTGCGGTGCAGGAGATGACAAAATCGACGTTGTTGTTTTTGCTGAAATTATCCAGCCAGTCCAGGAAATCCGCCACACTGTCATCAGAGGTATCGTCCAGCATCTTGAGGAAATTATCAATAAACACATGGGTGATGTCATAGTTTCCAGCGTGCAGACCGGAAACGAAGCCGCGCAACAGCGCCGCAGAATTGATTCCGTATTCGCTCGCGTGGATCAGACGCACCGTATAGGGGATGTCATAAGTCAGATTTTTGTCCCGCTCGATGCAGACAACGTCGCCATGCGCTTCCTCAGAAGCCTGACGGATCATCTCCACCAGCGCCTTTGTTTTGCCGGAGCCTTTGAGGCCCATGATTACTTTGATCATGAAGAGATCAACTCCTTTAGAAAATTTTTGTTCCAGGGCGACAGCGCATGATTCAGGGAACGCTGCAGCTCCAAACCACGCGGAGCCGCCCAAGAGAAATAGGGAACTCTATCCCAATAATAGCATTAAAAATGAAATCGTGCAACGAAAAAATCCAAAAACGCAGAAAAGACCTGACAAAAATTTGTCAGGTCTTTTGGCTAAAATGCGCAGAAACGAGCATTTACAGCGCCTGAAGCTGACGGAACATATTCTTTTTATACTCCTCCACGCCGGGCTGGTCGAAGGGATTTACTCCGCTCATATAGGCGGAAATGGCGCAGGACATTTCAAAGAAGCAGACCAGCGCAGCAAAACCGGCCTCGTCCCGCTGCGGAACGCTGAGCACGATATTGGGAACACCGCCGGAAATATGCGCCGTTTTCACCGCGTCCGCCGCAATCTGCTGAATCTCAAACAGCTCCCGGCCAGCCAGGTAGTTCAGACCGTCCGGGTCGCCCATGACAAACGGAACCTTGCAGCTCCCGGCCGGGCGTTCAAAGCGGACGACCGTTTCCATCAATGTGCGTGGCCCGTCCTGAATGTACTGTCCCATCGAATGCAGGTCCGCATTGTATTCCAGAGAAGCCGGATAAATGCCGATGCCGTTTTTTCCCTCGCTCTCGCCAAAGAGCTGCTTCCACCATTCCGCCATATAGCGGAAGGACGGCTCATAGCAGGCGAGCAATTCAATGGACTTGCCGCGACGGTAAAGATGCTGCCGCGCGGCGGCATACTGCCATGCGGGGTTTTCCGGAGAGCGCAGATCCAGATCCATCAGCTCCCGCGCGGCGGCGCTGAGCACGGCTTCCACATCGATACCGGCAACGGCCATCGGCAGCAGCCCGACGGCGGATAGCACGCTGAAGCGCCCACCCACATCGTCTGGCACGGTAAACCGCTCGTAGCCCTCGCTGACAGCGATGTCATGCAGAATGCCCTTGTTTGCGTCTGTGGTGACGTAGATACGCTTTTTCGCGCCGTTGCGGCCATATTTCTGCTGCAAAAGCGCCTTTGCCACGCGGAAACCGAGCGCCGGTTCCAGCGTGCCGCCGGATTTGGAAATGACGTTGACGCAGAAATCCCGGTCGCCAAGCACAGCAATCAGCTCGTTGACCGCATCCGGCGACAGGGTGTTGCCGAGAAAGTAGACCGCTGTTGCGCCGGGCAGCTCGTTGTGGCTTGGCGTGCGCAGCAGCTCGATGGCGGCGCGTGCGCCGAGATAGCTCCCGCCGATGCCGACCACCAGCAGCACCTCGCCCTGCCGCTGAATATTCTGCGCGGCGGCAAGAATGCGATTCAGCTCGCCGTTTTCCATGCGCGCGGGCAAATCCAGCCAGCCGGTGAACGCCCCGCCGGCTCCGGTGCGGCTGGCAAGAACCCTGTGCGCCTCCGCTGCGGCCGCGCAATCCAGTCCTGCCCCGTCAAAAAACTCCGCTGCGCCTGTCAGATCAATCTTGAGCATAATCGTTCTCCTCAAAGTCAAAAAATCACCGTACACCCTTCGGTACTGCCTGTATTTTACCCCAATTTGCCGTTTTTTTCAAGCATTTTTTGGAGACGATTCCCCACATAGTTCCCACGCCTGACCGGACAGGCAAAAAGACACGGGACCGCAGGCGCGGTTCCGTGTCTTTGTCCTTTTTGAAGTTGGGGGCGATGGACTTTTTTTGTCCGCGGCGGCTTAGCTCATTTCCACATAACGGGCGCCGGAGCCTTTGGAAACATCATAAGAAGCAAGCAGACCGTCCAGATAGGCGTTGTAATCCGCAGAACGCAGCGCGCTCTCCGCCAGGGAATCGCGGTAAACTGCGCCCTCGCCGACATAATAAACCAGATGATACCCCTGATAATAGCCGTTTTCACCAAATACGATCGCAGTATCGCCCGCTTCCGCGCCCTCTTCAAAGAGGAAGCTGTCGATGGCGGTCACCATCTGGTGGCGGGTGACGTTTTCATACAGGCCGCCGTTGGTGTTGGAGCCGGTGTCATCGGAATTTTCCTCCGCCAGCGTTGCAAAATAGTCCTCCGTCGGGTCGGTCAGCCATTCGTCATAGATGGCCTGCAGTGTGGAGAGCGCTTCCTCCTGCGCCTCCTCCGTGTATTCATAATCCTCGTTGGCCTCGACCTCAATCAGGATGTGGCGCATATCCACCACGTTATAGTCGTTGTCGTCGCGTCCGACAAAGTAGAGAGCGTAAGTCCCGCCGTCGGTGTCCACTACGGTGGTGTCCCCCTCGGTGCGCGATGCATCCAGAAGCCACGCGCTATAGCTCTCGTAATAATCGGTCAGGTCGCTGCCGCTGGTGTAGAGCAGGCTCGGCGCGGCGCTCGCGTCAAATTCCTGCGCGGCGGCAATGAAGCCGTCCAAGTCGGAAACGTCCGCGACGATCTCCTCCGCAGCCTCGTGTGCGGTGCTGACCTTAGCGTCGTCATCCTCCAGCGTGCTGAAGCTCTCGTTATCCACGCTCACCAGGTAATAGTAGTAGGAAATATAGTCCAGTTCGTCCGCGTGTTCCGCATAATAAGCGTCCTTCTCGTCCGCCGTATAGCTGAAGCCGTCATTGATCAGGCTGGCATAGCTCTGGGCGATCACGATGCGGGTCAGCACGGATTCCAGCAGGTCGCTGTCCACGCCCTTGCCATAAATCTGCGCGATATACTGGTCGGCATTCATGCCGTAGATGCTGGCATACAGCTCGATGGAGGAGAGCTGATCCGCGACCGTCGCCTCATCGTCCTCCGTCAGCGTGTAGCCGTTTGCGATGGCAGCGTCATACAATGCGGTAATCTGCTGCATATTCGAGAGCGTTTCTTCAAGGAGGTAATCCGCCCAGGTCTGCGTTTCGGAATACTGCTGCTCGTCCAGCGCCGTGCTGGTGTCGATAATATAGCTGACGAGGTCGCCGTAAGTTTCCTCATAGCTGCTGTAAATATTATTATAGGTGCTGCGATAAAATACATCGACTTCCGCCGCACTGTACGAGGTATCTCCCACTGTGACCGCGGTCAGCTTTGTGTAAAACAGGTTGGAGTTGATGATAAATGCCGCGATGGCAATGACGGCGACGACGGCGACGACGAGAATGGTGTTGCGCCAAAAGCGTCGGGAGGCCAGCGCCTGCTCGTCCGCAGCCGCCTGTTTTTTGCTTACGCCCGCGCCGCGTTCCTCAGAACGGTTTTTCTTCTCTTGTGATGCACTCATATTTGCGTCTCATCCTTTACTACTTTTCTCGCTGGTATTGTGCCGCCTCTGCGGCGGCGAACGGCACAGCGGATGTTATTTTAACAGATTGTCCCTCATATTTCAAGCAAAAAGGAAAAGATTCAAAAAAAGTTTTTTATCTCCGCCGCAGACGGGTTCTCCCGGACAGCCAGATCGCGCCGCCGCCCGGACAGACGGACAAAAAAAGAATCTTCGCCGGTTCCCGCTGTTTGCGCTTTTTCGCAGGAAAATCGTTGTATGGTAGATGCAAATGATTTTTTACTTTTGGGCAAGGGGGCTTGGAATGTTATGTCGATCACGGCGGAGCGGCGGGCGCTGCACGGAATCAGCTACCTGCCGGTGGAGGATATTATACCGGGACCGATGCAGCCGCGCGCACGTTTTTCGCGCGAGGGGCTGGAGGAGCTGCGCGCGTCCATCGCGGAAAACGGGGTGCTGCAGCCGCTGGCCGTGCGCGCAAAGGGCGAGCGCTATGAGCTGATCGCAGGGGAACGTCGTCTGCGCGCGGCAAAGCTGGCGGGACTGCGGGAAGTGCCGTGCATCATCCTTGACGTGGACATGGAAAAGAGCGGCGTGATCGCGCTGATCGAAAATATCCAGCGACGGGAGCTGGATTTTATCGAGGAGGCGGAGGGCATCCACCAGCTTATCCGGCTCTTTGGGCTTAGTCAGGAGCAGGCGGCGCGGCGTTTGGGCAAAAGCCAGAGCGCCATTGCGAATAAGCTCCGCATTTTGCGTCTGCCTGCGGATGTTCTGGAACGGCTGCGCGCAGAGGGGTTGAGCGAACGCCATGCCCGCACGCTGCTGCGGCTGGATGGGGCGGAGGAACAGCGCAAGGCGCTGGATTTTATCATAGACCAGCGCATGAATGTGGCGGCGGCAGAGGCCTATGTGGAAAAGCTCTGCGCTCCGGCGGAAGGGGAGGCGGAGGAGACGCAGCAGCGGCGCAAAAGCATCTTTCTGATGAAGGATGTCCGGCTGTTCCTCAATACGCTGGAGCGCAGTCTGCGTCTGATGCGCTCCGGCGGCATAGACGCTTCGCTGGAGCAGCGCGAAACCGAACACGAGGTGCTGCTGATGGTCCACATTCCCAAACCACCGGGAAAATAAACGGGCGGCAGGGAATAGAAATAAATGGTGCAATCCGGGTGCGGCTGTGGTAGAATAATGCTCATGAGCCAACAAAAACAGCCCCTCTGCGCTCCGGCGGAAGGGACTGCGGCGCGTCGCAGCAGCGACCGCGCTGAGACTGAGACAGGATAGAGATATATATGACAACTCAATTTTCACGGACAGAGCTTCTGCTAGGTGAGGAGGGAATGGCGCGCCTGTTTTGCGCGCGCGTCGCCGTTTTCGGCATCGGCGGCGTCGGCGGATACGTGGTGGAGGCGCTGGCGCGCAGCGGCGTTGGAAGCCTGGACCTGATCGACGACGACAGGGTTTGCCTGACGAACCTCAACCGCCAGATCCTGGCGACGCATGCCACAGTGGGACAGTATAAGGTGGACGTGGCGCAGGCGCGGATTCTGGAAATCAATCCGAAAGCCAAAGTCACCGGGCATAAAATCTTTTTCTCTCCGCAGACGGAACGCCTGTTCGACTTTTCCCAATATGATTACGTCGTGGATGCGGTCGATACCGTGACCGCAAAGCTCGCGCTGGTTGAGCTGACCAACCGCGCCGGAGTTCCCATCATCAGCTGTATGGGTGCGGGGAACAAGCTGGACGCCAGCGCCTTTGAGGTGGCGGATATTTCCAAAACCTCCGTCTGCCCGCTTGCACGGGTCATGCGACGGGAGCTGAAGCGGCGCGGGATTTTCCATCTGAAGGTCGTCTATTCTAAGGAGCCGCCGGTCACACCGCTGACCGCTCCGCCGGAGGATTCGCAGCGCCGCCAGATTCCGGGCAGCAACGCCTTTGTCCCTGCGGCAGCGGGTCTGATTTTGGCCGGAGAGGTCGTCCGCGACATTGCGCAGGGGCAAACCGGGAAGCGCTGAATCCACCGGGTGAAACAAAAAGGAACGGAACGCTCCCATACAGGAGGTTCCGTTCCTTTGATTGTGTTGTGTTAAACCAGTCCAAAGCATTTCAGCAGATAGAGCCAGCCGGTAAAGGTGAACGCGCTGAAAATGGTGGTGAGCATCACCGTGCTGGAGGTGAGAACGCCCTCATGTCCCATGCTGCGCGCCATACTGAAGCAGCTGACCGTAGTGGGGGAGCCGAGCATGACCAGCATGGCCACCAGCAGTTCCCCACGACAGCCGAGCAGAATCGCCAGCGGCAGGAACAGCGCGACAAAAACCACGAGCTTAAACGTGCTGCAAACCAGCGTGGGCTTCAAACAGCCCACCGCTTTTTTCAGGTCGATGGAAGCGCCGAGCGCAATCAGGCCAAGCGGGGTAGCTGTCGCGGAAAATTCCTCGACAGCCCGCCGGAAAATGACCGGCTGCGGAATTTCAAGCAGCGCCCAGAGCAGCCCCACAACGATGCCAAGTATGATGGGGTTCGTCACGATGCCTTTCAGCGCTTTCAGGATGGTTTTTCGGTCCAAACGTCCGCCCTCCGGCCCCATCAGCGTGAGCATCGTCACCGCCGCCACGTTGTAGAGCGGGACCGCGCCAATCAGGATCAGCGCCAGCGGCCCTGTTGTGCCATAAATATTTTCCAGCAGCGCCGCGCCCATCAGCGCCTGACTACTGCGGTA
This sequence comes from Oscillospiraceae bacterium, assembly GCA_020860205.1. GTDB lineage: Bacteria > Bacillota > Clostridia > Oscillospirales > Oscillospiraceae > RGIG7114. The sequence continues at coordinate 23,827 of JAJBUU010000041.1, forward strand.
ACCCGCCTGCGTAAACTCCGCGCGCAGGGACCTGTCCCGCAGCGTGAAGGAGAGCCCCAGCATGATCAGGATGGACGCCAGACTGACAACAAAGCAGAACAGCACCATACTCCCGTCCCAAACCGTGTAAAAGTCCGATTCCGCCAGATTCTTGAAAAGCTGCACCGGCAGCGCCGCCTTGAAAACGAAGTTATTCAGCTTGTTTGCAAAGTTATCGTCCAGCAGGGGAGTCCGGTGCAGAAAATAACCCAGCACCATCATCAGGAACACGGGGACCGTAGCGTTCAGACTGAAAGAAAGATTTTCCGTATCAATTACTTCCTAACATAAAAAGAATCACCGGCCTGCCTTGCTCTCGCAGCGGCTCATGAAGCGCTCCACGCTGATGATGCAGCGCTGGTGCACGCCCTTTCCGATCAGACCGGCCTCATCAAACGCGCGCACCTCATATGTGAGAAATTTTCCGTCCACCGCTGTCAGCAGTGCCTCCGCCCAGACCTTCATGCCGCGCGGCGTTGCGGACTCGTGGCTGATCTCCAGCCGTGTACCAACGGTGCCTTTCCCTTCCTCGATGCATTCCGCTACGGCTGCGCAGGCCGCTTCCTCCATCAGACCGCACATGGCGGGCGTGGAATACACCGGCAGCAATCCGGAGCCGACCGCAGCGGCGGTGTTCGCATCCGTCACCACGCTCTCCGCCCGGCCGCGCAGACCGGGCGCAAGCTGAATCGTATCACGCATAAATTACAGCTCCTTTCCGTTCAATGCTGATAAATGGGAAAGCGCGCGCACGTCGCGTCCACTTCCGCGCGCACCTGCGCTGCATTGCTCGCAAAGTCGCGGGCAATTTTGCCCAGCCAGTCCGCAATCTGCACCATTTCCGCCTCGCGGAAACCGCGCGTTGTCACAGCCGGCGTGCCGATGCGGATGCCGCTTGCGACAAACGGCTTCTCCGGGTCATTCGGAATGGTATTTTTGTTGACAGTGATCTGCACCTCGTCCAGACGCTGCTCAAATTCCTTTCCGGTGATGTGGAAATTCCGCACGTCCACAAGGCAGAGGTGGTTGTCCGTTCCGCCGGAAACGAGCCGGAAGCCCTGTTTGACCAGCTCCTCCGCAAGCACCTTTGCATTTTTACCACCTGCGCGCCATAAGCCTGAAACTCCGGCTGAAGCGCCTCGCCAAAGCAGACGGCCTTTGCAGCGATGATATGCTCCAGCGGGCCGCCCTGTGAGCCGGGAAACACCGCAGAGTTGACCTTCTTGAAAATATCGTCGTCATTGCAGAGGATCAGGCCGCCGCGCGGACCGCGCAGCGTCTTGTGGGTCGTGGAGGTCACCACATCCGCGTAAGGGATGGGGGAGTCGTGTACTCCGGCGGCGACCAGACCCGCGATATGCGCCATATCAACCATCAGGTATGCGCCGACTGCGTCCGCGATTTCGCGGAATTTCTGAAAGTCCAGTCTGCGGGGATAGGCGCTGGCGCCCGCGATGATCATTTTCGGCTTGCATTCCTCCGCAATTTTGCGCAGCGCGTCATAGTCGATGGTTTCCGTTTCATCGCTGACGCCATAAGGAACGATATGGAAATATTTGCCGGAGATGTTGGCCGGACTGCCATGACTCAGATGGCCGCCGTGCGCCAGATTCATACCCAGCACGGTGTCGCCGGGCTGACAGAGCGCCATAAACGCCGCAAGGTTCGCGTTTGCGCCGGAATGCGGCTGGACATTTGCGTGCTTGCAGCCAAACAGACGGCAGGCGCGCTCCTGCGCCAGCCGCTCCACAATGTCTACGGCATAGCAACCGCCGTAGTATCGTTTGCCGGGATACCCCTCAGCGTATTTGTTCGTCAGGCAGGTCCCCATCGTTAGCATGACGGCCTCGCTGACGATATTCTCCGAAGCGATCAGCTCGATGTTGCGCTGTTCCCGCGCCAGTTCCTCCTGAATCGCGGCGCCCACCTCCGGGTCTGCCTGTGAAATCAGACTTAGTTTCTCCTGAACCATGCGTGTCCGTTCCTCCTTCATGTGTATGGTACAAATCCTTTTTATTTTACAGGAAAGTCCTCCATTTGACAAGGATTTTTCTTTCGGCGGCATGGCGCATTTTCAACAATTCTCAGCCGCCGCAGCGCCGGGAAAGCCGGTCATATTCTCCGGTTTGTCCGCATAGCATATAGCAGACTGATGCCGGATGAATAACGGAGGAGCAAAACATTATGATCGATACGACGATTTATCAGAATATGGCGGAGCGGACGGACGGCAACATTTATATCGGCGTTGTCGGCCCTGTACGTACCGGAAAATCCACTTTCATCAAACGGTTTATGGAAACGATGGTCCTGCCGAATCTGGAGGATATGTACGCCAGAGAGCGCGCCAGAGACGAGCTGCCACAGAGCGGCTCCGGCAGGACGATCACAACTGCGGAGCCGAAATTTGTGCCGGAGACCGCGGTCAGCGTCGCGCTGCCCGGCGCAGCGGTCTGCCGTGTGCGCATGGCGGACAGCGTGGGCTACATGGTGCCGGGCGCGGTCGGCAATCTGGAGGACGGCGCGGAACGCATGGTGATGACTCCGTGGTATGATGAGGAAATCCCGCTGACGCAGGCAGCGGAGGAGGGGACACGCCGGGTGATCGCCGACCATTCCACCATCGGGATACTCGTCACAACGGACGGCAGCGTCAGCGGCATCGAACGGACAGCGTATGAAGCGCCGGAGGCGCGCGCAGCGGAGGAGCTGAACCGCATCGGAAAGCCGTATGTCATCCTGCTGAACTGCACAGACCCGGATACGGAGGAGGCGCGGTCACTTGCGGAAACGCTTGGCGCGCGCTATGGCCGCCGCTGCATTCCGGTGAACTGTCTGCGTCTGGGCGAAGCAGAAATGCGGGAAATTCTGAAAGACATCCTCTTTGAGTTTCCGGCGCAGCGCTTTGAGGTGTTCCTTCCGGCCTGGATCGACGCGCTCTCCGGCGGGAATGCGCTGCGCAAGGATATTTTTGAAACGCTGCGTTCCGCCGCCGGAGAAACGGAGAAAATGGGGGACGCCGCAGAGATGGCCGGGCGCGTGGCGGAAAACGAGCTCGTGTCCGCCGCCGTCATAGACCAACTGGATCTGGGCAGCGGCTGTGTGCGCCTTCGCATCTCGCTTCCGGCGCAGCTCTATTATCAGACCATCAGTGAGGAGTCCGGCTTCCCGATTCAGAGCGACCGGGATTTGATGCTGCTGCTTCGCTCCGTCAGCGGCCTGAAGTCGGAATACGAGCGGGTACACGCGGCGCTGGAGGATGTGCGTACAAAGGGTTACGGCATCGTGATGCCAACGCCGGAGGAGATGCGTCTGGAAGAACCGCAAATCGTCCGGCAGGGCGGGCGCTACGGCGTGAAACTGAAGGCGAGCGCGCCGTCCATCCATATGATCCTTGCAAACATTGAAACGGAGGTTTCTCCTGCCATCGGCGGCGAGCGCGCGTCCGAAGACATCATCAACTTTCTGCTGGAGGGATATGACGGCGATATGAGCCGGATTTGGGAATCCAACATTTTTGGAAAAGCGCTGAATGACATCGCAGGGGAGGGGCTGACAAATAAGATACGCGCCATGCCGGACGACGCGCAGTCCAAGCTGCAAACCACGATACAGCGCATCGTCAACGAGGGGAGCGGCGGCCTGATTTGTATTTTGCTGTGATTTCCGGGAATACCGGCAGGGTGTCGCAGCGCTGATTGTGCGGTACTGCCTTTATCAAAGACGGAGCAGGGAAGGGGAGGGGCATTCATGTTTGCCGTTATCGATCTGAAAAAAATGCGCTCCTGCGTGGTTGGGGGCTTGCTTTTTTTCCTGATAACTGCGATAATGTTTTTGATCATTCGGTTTGTTCGGTCAGACGATGCTGCGGTACAGACGGCTGCGACCAGCACCGCACAGTCGGCGGCGGTACTGGTGATCGACGCGGGTCACGGCGGACTGGACGGCGGCGCGTCCGCAGCGGACGGGACCGCCGAGAGCGTACTCAACCTGCAAATCGCCGAGCGGATGCGGCAGATCTGCGCGCTGCTTGGGATGGCCTGCGTAATGACCCGTATGTCGGAGGAGCTGGACTATCCGGACGAGTCGGCAAGCGTCCATGCAAAAAAGGTCTGGGATCAGCAAAGCCGCGTTGCGCTGATCCGGGACACGGAAAACGCCGTTTTGATCAGCATACATCAGAACAATTATCCGGACAGTCGTCCGTGCGGTTCGCAGGTGCTTTACGCAGGGACGGAGGGCAGCGCGCATTTGGGCGAGCTCACACACCGGAACCTGATTTCCCAGCTTGATCCAGAGAATCGCCGTATCGCCGCGCCAATTTCGGATTCCATCTATCTGATGAAAAACGTGGACTGTCCGGCGATTCTGGTGGAGTGCGGGTTCCTTTCCAATCCGGACGATGCGACAAAGCTGAAATCCGGCACGTACCAGACGGCGCTCGCCACCGTCATCGTCGGCTCTTATTTACAGTTTTTGGGAGATATGACATGAAAGAGAAAACGAAGTTTTATTGTACCTCGTGCGGGAACGAGGCCGCCAAATGGTTTGGACAGTGTCCGGCCTGCGGTCAGTGGAACACGATGGTGGAAGCGCCGGGCGACACGGTGAACCGGAGCCGCGCCGGAGCGGTCAAGGTTGCGGGGGCGGCGGTGATGAATCTCCCCAAACCCATCACAGAGCTGGACACGCTGGAGGAGGTGCGCTTTTCCACCGGGATGAGCGAGCTGGATCGGGTGCTGGGCGGCGGCGCGGTCGTCGGTTCCATCGTACTGGTGGGCGGCGCGCCGGGGATCGGCAAGTCCACGCTGCTGCTCCAGCTCTGCGGAATGCTGGAAAACCAGAAGATCCTGTATGTCACCGGCGAGGAAAGCGTCCGGCAACTCAAGCTGCGCGCAAAACGTCTCGGCGTGGACAGGCAAAACCTGCTGGTTTTGGCGGAAACAAATCTGGACAATGTGCTCCGTTCCATCGAAGCCACAAAGCCGGAGCTTGTGATCATTGACTCCATCCAGACCATGTTTAACGGCGACCTCACCAGCGGACCGGGCAGCGTCAGCCAGGTGAAGGACTGCACAATGGCGTTGATGCAGGCGGCCAAGCTGCAATCGTTTACCTGCTTTGTTGTCGGCCATGTCAACAAGGAAGGTGCGATCGCAGGACCAAAGGTTCTGGAACACATGGTGGACTGCGTTCTCTATTTTGAGGGCGACCGTGCAATGAGCTACCGCATTCTCCGCGCCGCCAAGAACCGTTTCGGCTCTACAAATGAAATCGGCGTGTTTGAGATGGCGGATAACGGCCTGATCGAAGTGCCGAATCCATCAGAAATGCTGCTTTCCGGCCGCCCCAAAAACTGCCCCGGAACCTGCGTTACCTGCGTGATGGAAGGGACGCGCCCGGTTCTGGCGGAGGTGCAGGCGCTTGTTGCGCCTTCCGGCTTCAACGGCGCGCGGCGCAACTCCAACGGCATAGACTATAACCGTGCAATGCTCCTGCTGGCGGTGCTGGACAAGCGCGGCGGGATTTCCATGAATAGCTGTGACACATATATCAATGTTATCGGCGGTCTGGAGTTGGACGAACCGGCAGCTGACCTTGCAACCGTGCTGGCGATTGCATCCAGCGCCAGAGATCATGTTATCCCATACGACACCACAGCCATCGGCGAGGTCGGGTTGACCGGAGAGATTCGCAGTGTGAACGCGCTGAACCAGCGTTTGAGCGAGGTGGCGCGCCTGGGATTCCACCGTTGCGTCATCCCGGCGCACATTCGCGGCGAGGTCAAAGCGCCGGATGGTCTGGAGCTGGTTTCCGTACGCAATATCCGCGAAGCGATTTTTGCCATATTGGAGGATTAGGAGGATTAGAATGAAAATCAAAGCCATTTTCCGTAAAAGCCGCAACGGTGGTCAGAGGGAAGAGGCGCAAAGCAGTCGCGTTTGGAGAAGCGAAAGAAGGCATTTGAGCAGCAAACCGTAATTGAACAAAATAAAGATTTTGTTCAATTTCCGAGACGCAAAATTCCTAAAAGCTGACAAACCGGCTGACCGCCGCATGGTTCTGGCTTTTCGTGCTCTGTTTTTGTCGAATGGCACAGGTTTTTTCGCACTTCGTTTTTCGTTTGTTTTCGTTCATGAATGTGTGCTTGTGGCTTCGCAGTTTTGTCAGGCGCAAATGGTGTTAAATGCGCCTTTCAGGTTCCTGCATTTCAGGCGCAGGTTTCAAATGCAACTGTAAACAAACGCAACGTGCGTCCGTTTTTGGCGGACGCACAATTTATATATAATTTATATAATTATAATATTATAAATATAATACTTAACACTGATGTGAAAGATGTGAAAGCGCATGATGCGATAACAGTATCTGACAAACGGTGCGAAATGCGCTGCCTGCAACGGAAACAGCGTGCGGCGCGGACAGCGGTACGGCTTACTTTTTGCCGTCATTCTTTTTTTGATTTCTTCTTTTATCTCTCCACTTGTTCAGCGTTTCATCAAAGAATTTTGAAAGAATTAAGACAACTGCAAAAATGCAGACCATAACGATGATTTCGGTCATATTATCACATTCCCTTCTGTTCTACAAATCTACTCTAAAAAACTCAACATATTCACAAGCTGATTTGTTTCGGACAACGCTATATAATTCCGCAAGACACTGCTGCTCAAATTTTGCTGCGGCGCCTTAGGCTTAGTTTGTTTTCTGATTTTTCCCTCTATAAAAGAACGCGCACAGCGAATTCAAAACGACAATAATCGTGACACCGGAATCCGCAAAAACAGCGAACCAGAGCCGGGAAATGCCAAATGCGCCAAGCACCAGAACCGCGATTTTGACCAAAATCGTGAACCAGATATTTACATGGAGGATCAGTCTGGTGTGTCTGGCAATGGAAACGGCAGTATCGATCCCGCTGCGCTCATCTGTCAGCACAAGCTCCGCTGCGCCAACATCCGGCTTGCCGGAGCGCGCATAAAGGCGAACGGGTTTGCCCTGCACACTGGTATGCAGCAGCGCGCTGCTGTCCGGCTGCTCCTGCGCCACTGTGTCCAGCGCGGTGGAATCGCGGAAAAATATCCCCTGCCGGGATGCGGTGCCAATGCCGGCGAAATAGGTCATCGGGACGGAAATCACGATGGCGCACGGGCAGGCCAGCACGAGAAAGGTCAGCGCGCGGTAAACCGCGTCTTTCCATGCGGTGTCTGCGAAAAGCGGCAGCGCAAGCGCAATCAGGACGGCCATAATCAGCACGGCAGGCGTATAAATCCTGGAAAACCGCGTGATAAACGGGACAGACGGGATTTCCGCTTCATTGTCAACGGGATGCACAGCCTCCCCCGTCAAGCTGAAAATCTTCTTCCGGCTGCTGCGAATGGCGCAGCTCTGGCAGAACTCCCCGATGCGATAAAGCAGGAAAACGGCGGCGCCTTCCTCAAACTCCCCGATGATGCAGGCGGCGACTGCGGCAAACGCCATCAGGAAATTTTCATCAAAAAAACGCAGACGGACAAGATTGCGCAGCGCAGACCAGATGATATCATAACCGGCCATTAGCGCTGCTGCAAGCATCCAGACCGCCTCAATGGTTTCCGTTGTGGGAAACAGCATTCCGCAGAGATAGAATATCGCCGCCGCGATCAGTCGTCCGAGCAACAGCTTGTCTACCCCGTGATATTCGTGAAAATGCGCTTCGCAGCAGCAGCTCCCGTCCGCGTGATGATGGTGCCTGTGTCCGGCGCTGTCGCATTCATGCGCCATGATCGTTTCGTGTTTGTGCGTGTGCTTCGTGTTTTCTGCCATGTGTGATAGAACTCCATAAAAAATCAAAATACGTCAATATAACAGAGAGCCTGTTGCAAAAAGGCAGTGGAAAAAAAGTCCCTGCCATGTTCGCAACAGACCCTCCGTCGATCTGGCACCCCCGACTGGATTCGAACCAGCGGCACACGGCGTCGGAGGCCGTTGCTCTATCCAACTGAGCTACGGGGGCAGATGCACAACAGATTATATACGAAAAATCTCCAAAAGTAAAGAGAAAAGTTTTCATATCACCGGAAATTTTTGCGACGCGGGTCAGCGTCCGCGGCGCATCCCAATCGGTTCCATCTCCAGGAACGGAAGCAGGCGCTTGAAAATTCCGGCAAATTTCCCGGTGAGCAGCATGGAAGCCAGTGTTCCGATCCCGACGGAAATGATGGTTCCTGTCGCAAGCAGCTCGATGATGGCGGTGATGGCGACCCATGTGACATCGCCAAAAATCTTCACTGTGGATAACGGCTTGTGGTATTTTTCGCTGACCGTATGAACCAATGCGTCCGGTGCGGGCAACATCAGGTCCGCGCCGACGATCACATCCAGTCCCAATGCGGTGAAGATGATCCCGGCAAAGCAAAGCACAGCCGCCAGCCAGATTGGCATTTCTGTAAAGTGCAGCAACAGCATATACAGGTCGATGAGGTAGCCAAACGCAACGGCCAGCGGGAGGATCAGGAGCGTTTTCAAAGTCACCTGCCGCATGAGCAGAATCTGCACAAGAACGCACAGCACATGAAACGCGATGGTCGTGTTGCCAAGCGTAAAGGGCGTCAAATTGGAAAGCGCCGCAGGGATCGCACTGACCGGAGAGATGCCGATTTCCGCTTTTTTTACCAGCACAATACCAAGCGCCATCAGCAACAGCCCGATCAGATATTGCGGTAAGCGCCGTTTTAAGTTCATATGTCCCTGCCCTCCGGTTCTTTTTTTTACGGTTTGTTACCCGTTTTTATCTCTTCACAGAAAGCATACCAGATTTTCGCGGAAAAATCAACAAAAAAACCGGCAGACGTGAAATCATCCGTCTGCCGGTTCGGCATGATTTCGACGAATTATGTCTATCAAGTGATCAGCCCAGGTTTTTCCAACTGTCCTGCGTGTTCTCCTTCCCTTCTCTTTTGTTCCTCACCCTTGTGTGGTGTTCTTATTTTCTCCATGGAAAACTTTCTTGATACGCAGGATGTTCTGTCCGTTCTTGTATTCATAGGTGATTTCATCCATGCTTTTCTTTACCATATAGATGCCAAGTCCTCCGATGCGCCGCTCCTCCGCCGACAGAGTAATATCCGGGTCTGCTGCGGACAATGGATTATAGGGCGTACCGTGGTCAATGAAAGTTACCGCAACGGAGAGCGGAGTATACCATGCATCCTTTCTGTTTTATGCTGAAAGATTTGGTAAGAATGTAACAATATTCGGGAAGAACACCATAACAGCCACCAACGCAAAAAGTGCAATGATATAAGGCCAAATTCCTCGATAAATGGTACCGATCAGTATTTTATCATCTAACCCCTTTACAACAAACAGGTTCATTCCCACCGGAGGAGTAATGTTCGCCATTTGTACGCAGGCTGTCATAAATACGCCAAACCAAACCAAATCAAAATTCAAAGCGGTTACGATCGGAAGGCTTGACTCCTTTGCGCAGCTCTATATCAATCCCCTGCTTATGAAGCAGTGGCGCATCCCCGGCATACTTGCCCCGCATTTCTATAATGGTTACTTTTTTGCCCATACGGTTCAGGTGAATTGCAGTTTCGCAGCCTACAAGTCCGCCACCCAAAACAATCACACTGTCCCCGTATTCCGTATCGGCTCGTTCCAAATCCGGAAGAAACCGCATTTGGGGATTGTCAACTCCAGGGATCGGCGGTACCAGATAGTCTGAACCCACCGCACATACAAGCACATCGGGATGCAGGGAATCCGCATATTCCGGTGTGACAAATGTACTGGTTCGTATTTCAACCCCGTCTTTCAATGCCCGATCTCTCAGCTGCACAACGAACGCATACAATTCTTTCTTAAATGGAACATACTTCTCGCACTTGATAAGGCCGCCCGTTTCAGCAGAGGATTCACACAAGATGACCTTGTGTCCGCGTTCCGCTGCTGTGGCGGCTGCTTCCAGCCCTGCCGGACCGCCGCCAACGACCAAAACCCGCTTTGGCGTGGTAGGCGGAAACGCATTATCGTGCTCCAGTTCTCTCCCAATCACGGGGTTAACTGTACAGCGAATATTGCGGGTCGTGGATGTTTGATCATGACAAACAAGGCAGCGCACACAGCGCACGATCTCATCTTCGCGGCCTTCTGCGATTTTCCGTGGGAGATAAGGGTCTGCAATCAATGCACGGCTCATTTCGATAACATCTGCCTGTCCGGACGCAAGAATTTCTTCCATCTGTGCCGGATCGTTCAGACCGCCAATACAGGCGACCGGGGTATCTACCTCTTTTTTTGATGGCGGCAGCCAGCCATACATTGCATCCATGCGGGTGGAACATATCCGGATGTGTAATCACGCAGGTATCCGGATCATCATGTACACCGGCGGAAACCTGAAGCAAATCAACTTTGGGTGCGATCAGCTTTGCAATGCGGATCCCCTCATCAATTCCATAGCCATTTTTAGTGAATTCAGCGCCGCTCATCCGAAACTCGATCGGAAATCCCGGACCCACGGCTTTCCTTATGCTGTCCAAAACCATAAGAGAAAAGCGCGCGCGGTTTTCTGTACTCCCGCCAAAACGGTCGGTTCTATGGTTCATAGCCGGTGAAAGAAACTGGTGCAACAACCAGCCGTGTCCTCCATGCACGCAAATCATATCATATCCACACGCTTTTGCTACGGACGCGGCCTGCCCATATTTTTCACAGATACGGTAAATGATTTCCTCTGGCATCTCAAGGATTTCTTTTCCATTTCCACTAAATCCGTGATCCGGTCCATAGGTCGGCTTGCTGTCATCCATGATTTTTGAAACCATGTTTTCTACATTGGAGAATTTTCCTCCATGCTGAAGCTCCAGGGAAGCCAGCGCGCCATATTGTCGAATATATCTGGCCGCATTCGTCAGGGATGGAATGATTTGTGGATCGTCAATGCGCATTTTATGCGGATGCATTAACCCGGTTTCTGAATCTACAACATTATCACCCAATGTCACCATTGCCGCGCCGCCTTTTGCGCGCAGCTCCCAAAATGCTGCGGATTCCCGCTTGATATATTCCGGCGGCATAATGGCCGGAGAACCTGTTGGTGAGGCGATCATCCGATTCCGCAATGTAACCGTTCCAATTTTGAGCGGACTGAGCAGATGCGGATATTTCAGGTCCATCATAAATGAAAAGTACTCCTTTCCTAATCTGTAAATCAGTATAATGTATACAAC
>JAJBUU010000033.1 GCA_020860205.1 Oscillospiraceae bacterium
CTCCTTCAGCTCTCTGGATTTTCTTTTTTGTTGGTTTTTCCTTGACACAAGGAGATTTCTCCCGGTTTTCTCGTGATTACATCGAGGCAGGGAACCTGCTGGAGAATGTGTTCCCATTCCTGGGTGTGCGATTTGTCTCTGTGACAGATCATTACGACAGCTTTGAAACAGACGGTTCAGCGCAAAGTCTGCTGATTTCCCTGAAAAGTCTCATCAACACCTACTACGCCAAGGACATCTCACGGAAGGTCAGCTCTTCCATCCACAGCCGTCAGCTTGCGGGGCAGTTTTTATCAAGCAAGCTGCCCTATGGCTATCTGAAATCGGAAAAGGAGGCATACCGCTTGACCCCAGACCCGGAAACGAAAGACATTGTAATCAGGATTTTTCGTGAGTATCATGGGGGCGCAACCGTCAGTCAGATTGTGCGAGAGCTAAACGCTGAGGACATCCCTTCCCCGGGGCGGCTCCGTTATATGCGAGGGTTATCTCAGCGGGCTTGTTACAAGGACGCACGATGGACAGTAGAGGGTGTCAAACAGGTACTCCGAAATCCCGTTTACGTTGGGACGCTTGTCCACGGCAGGGAGACACGGGCATTATACCTGGACATCACAAAGCCAAAACGTGAAAAAGATGAAAGCAAATGGCGCGCGCTGCCTAATATGCATGAGCCGCTGGTTGACCAGGAAACTTTTCAGGAAGTAAACAAGCGGCTTGCGGAGAGCAGGGTGAAGCAAGAGCAATTTGTGGCATCATCGCAACAGATTCGGGAAGAAAACCCACCCCTTCTGCTCGGATATGTTTATTGCGGCGACTGCGGGGGGCGTATGGGATACTCACGTCACAGGACGAAGACGGAGGGGCACATTTATTGTCACTATAAGTGTCTACGGCATGAGTACGGACACTGCGATTCTTCAAATGTCATATCACAGAAAAACTGGTTCCCATCGTATGGAACGCCATGCGTGACCAACTGCTGTATTTCTGCGATTTTGAGAAGATGATACAGACGATAAGGAGCGAGAACCGAGAGACAGCACAGCAGGTCAGCTATAAGGATGAAATACAGAGTATCCTTTTGAAGATCAAAAGCTGCATGGGAAAACGGGAACGTCTTTACGAGGATTTTTCCGATAGTCTGTTATCTCCAGAGGACTATATGTCATTCAAGAAACGATATGACGAGGAAAATCTAGAGCTGAATAAATGGCTTAACCATTTGCAGGACTTGCAGAATCGACTGAACCTTTCTCTGTCAGATAAGAATCAGTGGATGGTACATATGCGGATGATGCAGGACGCCACCGAGTTAAGCCCGGAACTGGTAGAGGCACTGATAGAAAGGATCAATATCTATCAGGTTGGAAAGGAGCGCCGGATTGAGATCATTTTTAAATATCGGCAGGACTTCGATGTTCTGCAATCCGCATATGACGAATGGAAGGAGGGCGTAGGCACATGAAGCTCTATCTGTATATCCGGTTGTCATCAGTAGATGCGGATTTGAAGTACAAAAGCGAGAGCGAAAGTGTGGCGAATCAACGTTCCTTGCTGCACCAGTTTGTCGAGTCCCGCAGGGAGTTCTATGGCTGGGATGTCGAGGAATTTGTGGACGATGGCTATACCGGCACCAACGATGAACGCCCGGCGTTTAATCGGATGATCGGCCATCTAAGAGATGGCGACGCCCAGCTTGTAATCTGCAAGGATTTCAGCCGGTTTTTTCGTGATTATACGGAAATTGGTGACTATCTGGAGCGTATTTTTCCCTTCCTGGGTGTGCGGTTTATCTCCGTCAATGATGGATATGACAGCGATGATTACAAAGGAACAACTGCTGGCATGGAAGTCGTTATGAAGTATATTATCTGCTCCTTCTACAGCAGAGACCTGTCCCAAAAGATGAAAGCGTCCATAGATGTTCGGATGAAGGCCGGGGAATATTTAGGCCGCTATGCGCCCTTTGGGTATATGATGGACCCGGATAAGAAACATCACCTGGTTCCAGACCCGGAGACAGCGCCTATTGTGCGGCGTATTTTTGACTTTGCAATAAGCGGCCATCATGCCGGAGAAATAGCAAGATTGCTGAATGACGATGACATCGAAACTCCATCGAGCTTCTTCAGGCGTAACAATCCTGAAAACGGGCGCTTTCGTAACACCTCATCACGCAAATGCTGGGATGGAACCAACATCCGAGTCATATTGCAGAGATTCGAGTACACGGGTGCTTGTGTATTCAAGAAAAAAGCGTGGAAAGGTATTGATAATCCCAAAACAAAAACGCTGGATAAGTCCCAGTGGATGATCGTTCCAGGATGTCATGAGCCGATTATATCGGAGGCTGAGTACGATAAGGCACAAGCGGTTATCCGCAGGATGAAAGCATCTCAGGCTTCTGCTCAGAGCTATCCGTTGCGCAGCCTGATACGATGTGGGGTCTGCGGCAGGATGATGAAAAGGAATTCGTATTGTAAGCACATCAATTATAGCTGCACACTTTCTCAGCACTCTGCAAACCCAGAATGCCCCGTCCAGGAGCATTTCCCGGAAGACAAGCTCGAAGCCGCCGTGATAGGTAGCTTACGCCAGATGCTGATGCTGTTGGTAGAGCACAAAAAACTGGTTGATACCGCCGCATCAAAAAGTAAAGGCTCCAAGGCCAATTTGCGGCAATCGCTCCTTCGCATAGAAAAGAGCATGAAACAGAACAAGCTGTCCAGAGAGACTGCATATGAAAAATATGTTGATGGTCAGGTAACAAGAGAGGATTTCCTGTGTATGCGGGACAAGCTGGCTGGCGAACTTGCAAAGCTCAATGAGGAAAAAGCTAGCATTGAGAGCGACCTGGCTGCCTACGAAGCAGCAGAGGATTCAGAACTGACGCTACTGGGTCAAGAGGCAGAGTCATTCCTGAAAGCAAAGGAAGTGACCAATCAGATGCTCCTGCATTTCATTGATCGAGTGTATGTGTACAGTGGAATGAGGATTGAAATCAAGTACGGATTTTCCGATGAGCTTGTAAACCTTCTTGATGGAGACCATGCCCAGGAGACTGATAACGGCAACAGCATAAATTGACAGCTCATATTCCCGAAGGAATATGAGCTGGAGACGACCAGCAATCCTTCGGGAATATCATAATTTTTTAGTCCTTGGCTAACACGAGCAAACGAAAAATATACCGGCGATGTCATTTTCCAGAAGACCTATACCGATGAGAACTTCAACCGCCATATCAATTACGGTGAGGTTGACCAGTACATGGATTCAGACCACCATGAAGCGATTATCAGCCATGAGGATTTTGATGCTGCCAACGCACTGGTCGCACAGAGAGCTTCCGAAAAAGGCATTGAAAAAGGAAGCGGTAAATACCAGCAGCGCTATGCATTCTCTGGAAAAATCATCTGTGGAGAATGTGGCAACACCTTCAAGCGCAGGATTCATACCTGTACTACCTATAAGTATGTCGCATGGACCTGCAATACTCACCTGAAGGACAAAGCTACCTGCAGCATGAAATATGTAAGAGATGATGAGATGAAGGCTGCATTTGTAACGATGCTGAACAAGCTCATCTACGGACATCGGATAATACTTTCTCCTTACCTAAAAGCTCTGGAAAATTCTTCTGGTGACGAAGCAATCCAGCGTATTCAGCACTTGGAGCTACTTCTAGCCCAAAACAGTGAGCAGAGAGAAACCTTAACAAAACTGATGGCGCAGGGCTACATCGACCAGATTTTATATAATCAAGAAACAAATGCACTGCTCCTACGGGCAGAGACTTATCGCTCTGATATCGAAGCAATCACCATCTGCATGACCGGTGACGCAGCCAAGGTTACAGAGACGAATCTTCTGCTCCACTTTGTGTCTCATACCGATATGCTTACATACTACAGCGAAGAGCTTTTTGAAACCTACGCGGACCGTATTGAAGTGATAAGCAGAAATGAGATTCGCTTTGTAATGAAATGCGGACTGACATTCACAGAAAGGATTGGTGATTAGATGAGTCACACACCCTTTGGCTATCGGATTGAAAATGGTATCGCAGTGATAGACGAGCCTGCCGCCACTAAGCTCCGACAACTCTATACGAATTACCTGAGTGGCATGTCCTTATCAAAGGCAGCTGCAGAAGCCGGAATTCCAACCTATCACGGCACCGCTAAGCGATTGATGGAAACAGCCCATTATCTTGGCGACAGTTTCTATCCTGCCATCATCGATAAGGAGACCTACCAGAAAGCACAAGAAGAACGCAAACGTCGGGCCACAAAGCTCGGACGAAATAATAAGCAAACACAAATGAGGGAAATACAGATACCTACTCACTTCTATATGAAGGATGGTGTTGCCTTACATGATAACCCTGTAAGGCAAGCAGAGTATCTGTACAGCCTCATAGAAAGTGAGAGTCAATCATGGGAAATGTAATGTTGATTCCTGCAAGACGACAAGTTGGAAGCAACGCTCGCAAGAAGGAAGAAGAAAAACCAAAGCTCCGAGTCGCAGCATACTGCCGTGTCAGTACCGACAGCGATGAGCAGGCTACTAGCTATGAAGCTCAAGTAGAACACTATACAGAATATATACAGAAGAACCCGGATTGGGAATTTGCCGGAATCTATGCCGATGACGGTATCTCCGGCACTAACACTAAGAAACGTGAAGAATTCAATCGAATGATTGAGGCTTGCAAAGCCGGAAAAATCGATATGATTGTTACCAAGTCTATCAGCTGCTTTGCCAGAAACACACTTGACTGCCTGAAATACATCAGATAGCTCAAGGATATGAACATCCCGGTCCTGTTCGAGAAGGAGTCCATTAACACGATGGATGCCAAGGGCGAAGTCCTTATCACCATTATGGCGTCACTGGCACAACAGAAATCGCAGTCCTTGAGCCAGAACGTGAAGATGGGCATCCAGTTCCGATACCAACAGGGCAAGGTACAAATCAACCACAATCGCTTCCTCGGATATACAAAGGATGCGGATGGCAACTTAATCATCGACCCGGAACAGGCTGAAATCGTAAAGCGTATTTACCGAGAATACTTGGAAGGTCTCAGCATGGATAAGATTGCAGCCGGTCTGGAGCGTGACGGTATTCTCACCGGCGCAGGTAAACCTAAATGGCATACCAGCACCATCAACAAGATTCTCAGAAATGAGAAATACATTGGTGATGCCCTTCTCCAAAAGACCTACACCACCGACTTTCTGAATAAAACCAGAGTCAAGAATAACGGCATTGTCCCTCAGTACTATGTGGAAGGCAATCGTGAAGCCATTATTCCGAAGGAAATCTACCTGCAGGTTCAAGAAGAGCTGGTCCGCAGACGAGTGATCAAGACCAGTGCCAATGGCAAAAAGCGCAGCTACAGCTGTAACCACTGTTTCTCACAAATAGTCATCTGCGGCGAATGCGGCGAAATGTTCCGCAGGCTCCATTGGAATAACCGAGGTGTCAAATCCATCGTCTGGCGCTGCATCAGTAGGCTGGAATCCACTGGACTAGAGTGCCATGCAAGAACCATTAATGAGCTGGTTCTTCAGGATGCCGCCGTCAAGGCAATCAATCAGATGCTTGGTGACAAAAGTAGCTATCTGGCACAGCTCCAGCTCAACATTGCCTCAGTCATCCAAGCTTCGCAGGCCACTTCCGTTGAGAACATCGACGAGAAACTGATGGCCCTGCAACAGGAACTCATCCAGAAAGCCCGGAGTAAAGAAACCCACGACGAGATTGCCGATGAGATTTTTAGGCTCCGAGAGCTCCGCCAGCAGACCACCATCGACACCGCTGCAAGGGATGAGCAGATAAAGCGAATCAACGACCTGGAGGATTACATCGCACAGCAAACCGCCCACCTTACCGAGTTTGATGAGTCGCTGGTACGACGCTGGGTCAAACAGATAACCATTTGGGATGACTGCATCACGGTTGAACTGAAATCCGGTGTCAGCATCGATGTTGATGCCTAAAATCCCATAGATGCACGGATGCGCCCCACCACTGGATATTCTCCGGTGATGGGGGTGCATTGTTTTATAACGCAATATTCAAATGAAATAAGTCAATAATAGCCTGTCTAATGTTTTCAGCCTCTATCCCATAATATTTCATCTGCATAGAGTAAACAACATATTCTAGGTACATTAGGTCTAAAAGTGCCAATCCAATAAAATCCTTATCTAAATCCCCGTGGGCAAAATGATTTCTTTGACTTGATAGCCTCTCTCCCATCGCAGAATATACTAGTTCTTCACCATTGAGTCTATATAAGTGCTTACCAAAACCACCTATAATTGAATCAAAATCCTCTCCTATTTTTAGCAACTCTGTTTGAAGAGAATCTGACCTGATAAGTTTACTCAAAAATTTATACTTACTTTTCAATTTGCCTGTACTTGCATCAATTAATTTTTTTAAAGCCTCGGTTGCCTCGTTTTCAATTTTAATTGTACTTTCTTTTTTAGGAACACCATCCGGGTAAGCTCTATGAAATTCCCATTCGAACGCAGCCGTTATCATAATAAATCGTGCTGCATCAATATGCCGTCCTTCTTTATATGTTTTCGGTAAATGTCGCGTATATAAACTATCACACGCAATGTCTTCTAATATTTGACCTTCATGACCAGCAATTTGACGCTGCTTGATGCATCTATCTTGTTTTAACGCATACATTTCCTTCTCTGTAGCATTATTCATCATTGTTAAAGTTGCAAACGTTTGATATTTTCCATCTTGATTTTTTGTTGAAATCGATGCTGGCTCCATAAAGATATTATTTCTGTAACATAAAAAGGATATAAAATTTCTTGCAATGTGCCAAAGCCTGACCAGAAAATCATATTCCTCAGTTTCTTCAAATTCAAACAACATAGTTGACTCCAGTAAAATTGGTGGTTCTAGAATCTTTGCACTAAGTTTTCTTGAAACACTAAACTGCACACTTACCTTTTTTCTATCTACCATAAATTCTTGCGGTGTTGTACTTGTTATTTCAAAACTTTTTGTTGTGATAGAAAATATACCGTCACTATTCACAGTTGATGGGTCAAATGAGAAATCGAATGCGTGATTAACCGGATGGATGTTATTAATTTCTGGTCCTGAAAATGATATTCTTCCGAATTTTCCATTCTTACTGTTACATTCTAAATAGCCAATTAGATTAACTAGTAACACCGCATTACTACTACCAATATTTGCATTTTGCTGCGTAAAAAATACAATCGTTTTTCCATTCTCATGACAATGTCCTATCAAAAAAGATTCTTCCATCTTCAAGTCTGTATTAGGAATAAAAACTCCTTTTGCAATTGATGTGACAAGCCATTCGGATTCTACCTTCCTCACATTATCAATGGATGGAATCAAACGCAAATCTTCTCCATTAAACACAAAAGTAAAATTTGTATCTTTATAGCTTAATACTCCTGTATATATTTTATTATTGTCCATAGAATTTCCTCCTATTATCTAATCCACTGCCAAGTCTGCCCCTTAGTATCGAGTGGCTTGAACTGCGGTCAGCCTTGTTATCCATATCACTGCAACAACCCCTGACATCTAATCCACAGCCTAAACCTTACCACTCATTTTCTGCCCAACGCAAAATCGCTTAATAGATATGTTTCCATATAAGAAAACCGAGCTTTTCGCAAGGATGTTCTGATGGCACTAATCTCGCAAAAATCCGAAAACAGCCCACTTTTCAGCACTTATTTATCTTTTCTTGACATCAAACATACCGTCTCCACATGCCAGCTCCGCGGGAACATATCCACGCAAACGGCCTCCTGCGGGGCATAGCCCTGCTGGACGAACAGGGACAGGTCGCGGGCTTGGGTGGCGGGGTCGCAGGAAACATAGACGATACGATGGGGGGACATTGCACAAACTGCATCTATGGTCTGGCGGTTCAGCCCTTTGCGCGGCGGGTCGAGAACCACGGCGTCCGGCGCCGCGCCGCGTGCGGCCAGTTTGGCGGCAGCCTGTCCCGCATCTGCACAGAGAAATTCCACGTTTTCAATGCCATTGCGTGCGGCGTTGCGGCGGGCGTTTTCCACGGCCTCCGGCACGATTTCCGCGCCAATGACCCGTTCCACGCCTTTGGCAAGGCAGAGAGAAATGGTACCCGCGCCGCAGTAGAGATCCAGCACCAGCCCCTTGCCGTCCGGTGCGGCAAATTCGAGCGCTTTGGCATAGAGCTTTTCCGCCTGCAACGGGTTGATCTGATAGAACGACAGCGGCGACAGCTCAAATTCCAGTCCGCAGAGCGTATCGTGCATGACCGGGCTGCCCCAAAGCGTATAAAAGCTGCCGGAAAGCACCGTGTTGCCGCGGGTTTTGTTTACATTCAGCAAAATTCCGGTGGCTTCCGGTACGGCGCAGCGCAGCGCGTCCACAAGCGGCGAAGTCAAAGCACCAAAGCCGCCTGCAGCGACCACGGTGATTTGCATTTCACCGGAGCGCAGGCCGTTGCGGGTGAAAATATGGCGCACCAGACCGCGCCCGCTGCCTTCGTCATAAGCGGAGATGTTGTGTGCGCGCATAAAATCGCAGAGTGCACGGGCGGCGCGGGCCGAGCCCTCCGTCTGGATGCGGCAGCGCTCCACGGGAATCACATCATGGCTCCGCGGGCGGAAGAAGCCGCAGCAGGGACCGGAACCGATGGCGTAGATCGCTTTATTGCGGTAGCCATCCGGTTCGTCCGCACCGAGAATTTCCCCGGCGCGCAGCGATAGACCGCCGATGCGCTGATAGCAGTCATTGACACGCTGTATTTTGAATTCCAGCTCGGCGGCATAATCTACATGGCGCAGAGCACAGCCGCCACAGCGCCCGTAAACCGGGCAGTCCGGCTCGATTCGGTGCGGCGATGGGGAGAGCAGTTCCATGCCCCGCGCCCAGACTGCCGATGCGCCGACCCTTACGATGCGGATGACCCAGCGCTCGCCGGGGATTGCGCCCTTGACAAACACGGCGCGCCCGCCAATGCGGCAGACGCCGCTCCCGTCGGACGACCAGGTTTCAATGTCTGCCGTGTGCAGTTGGTTTTTTATCAGTTGCTCCATGTGTTTCACCACGTTTGTATCCATGCTCCAAATGATTTTTGCATTCAGACAGCACCGCATGATCAGAGCCGCGGCTTTCTGCCGAATGATGCGGCGTTGCCCGAAAAATCGGAGGTGTTTTCAACCATTATAGCCAATTCCCGCCCGATTTTCCACCGTGAGTTTCTACAAATCTTTTCTGTGTCCGATTCATGCGCGGACACAGAAACGCATTGAATGAACATTATCTCGGAACGGCAAATTTATCAGTTCTCTGACCTGCAACAAATGCGCAATTTTACCGTATTTTGCCCCTGTTCGGCAAGGGATCGTGTGCTGCGCGGCAGGAAGTAATCACCTTTTTATTGAGCACGGAAAGCCAGTATTTGGCGCTTCCATTCTGACCGACTTCGATTGTGAGGACTTCCTTGCGCCCATCCATGTTGATTCCCAGAATTACATAAGCCGCGAGTCTACAGATTGTCGCGGTGCTGGTGGCAATGCTCGTGTTTGCAAGGGGGGGGTGCCGCAACATCTTTCAGTGATGTCACAAGCAGTCATTGGACGCACAGCCTGTTATCAGCAGGGAATGCCGCGTCAGGAGATGGCGCAACTGCTCTACAATCTGTGCGATAACGGAGAGATCGTCGTGGGCGATTTACTAAAAACACAGAGTTAAATAGCATCTTTGAATTATAGGATACGATTGGAGATACCGGCTCTGACACGGACGATACCGGCGGCACCAGCGGTCTCAACGGCGACTTCAACGGCGACGGCGTTGTGGACGCAAGCGATTTGACAAAACTCGCACAGTACGTCAGAAAAATCATCGGCTCGCTGGATTGAGCGGCAGCACCGCCATTTCCAGCACGCAGAAACGGTATAAACAGTCAAAAAAACGAGCCGCACCGGGTTGATCGCCGGTGTGGCTCGCGCTTTTTGTGCGTTATCACGCGCCATAGTCCACAAAACAGATATTCATATCCACGCTGCCGCTGATTCCGGCAACGCTGCCGCTGGAGCTATACTGCCACATCTGGAAATCATACACATAATCCATCGTGTCATGGTACCACGCCAGCCAGCCGTCATAGTCCTGCAAGCGCGTCATATCCAAACGGAGATAGGCCATCGTCTTATTGAAATAGGTCATCGGCGTATAACCTGCCTCCGCGACCGCGTCGCAAAACGCGATCATGCAGTCGGCCACCGCGTCCCAGTCCGGACTGGCCGTGCGGGAACCGCTGGCTGTCACCTGCTCCCAGTCGAACACGACAGGGAATGTGATGTCATAGCCCTCGATCATCGAGAGCGTGAACGCCGCCTCCTCCAGAGCCTCCTCGACCGTGACCGCCTGCGAGAAGAAATAAACGCCAACGTTCAGCCCCGCCGCCAGCGCACCCTCTATATTGGCGGTAAAACAGGGATCCGTGTTGATGCTGCCCTTTCCATATCCCCGATAGCCGCAGCGGATGATGACGAAGTCAATGCCGTCTGCCGCGACCTTTTCCCAGTCGATGCCGCCCTGATAATAGCTGACGTCGATTCCGTAGAGAGCGCTGGTATCCGTGCAGTAAACGCGGCCATTCGTCGCCGTATAAAACGAGGTTTCGTCATAAGCACTGCGTGTCAGCGCGTCATTGATGGCGACGCGGATGCCGGAAACGGAGGTGAAGTGCGCGTCCGCATAATCCAGCACGCGCATCAGCACGGCACAGGTTTCCGCGCGGCTGATTTCGTCCGTACCCTTGTAGAGCCGCACTCCGTTTTCCACGCTGCCCTCCACGATTCCTGCGGCATAAAGCGCCAGCACGCTTGCGCGATCAGAGTCTGCAAACGGACTTTCCCCGCCCGTCTCGTCGCTCTCCAGTTCCAGTGCCGCCGCGCAGAGATCGGCCATCTCGTCGCGTGTGATCGCCGCGTCCAGCTCCACATCCGCGTCCTCCGGCAGATATTCTTTCTGCGTCGCGTAAGCAAGGTAGCCAGCAGCCCAGTGCTCCCCGCTTGCCGCAGTCTGCTCCGCAAACCCGGCGGAGCGCAAAATCAGCTTGAGTGCCTCGCCCCATGTTACGCTGCCATCCGGACGGAATGTCCCGTCCTCATAGCCATTCACCACACCCTGATCGTTCAGCGTTTCCACATAATCAGCATACCATGCATCCGCCGCCACGTCCGAAAACACGCCCGCCGCGCCCTCCTGCGTTGGCTCCTCTGTACCGGTCGTTGCCGTTGCATCCGCCGTTTCCGTTGTTCCTGCCGCTTCCGTGCCCCAGACCGCTGTGACGGAGCAGTTCTCCGCCGCGATGTCCTCGACCGCAAGAACTGTGCCGTCCGCATCCGCCCAGCCGGTCAGCGTCCAGCCGTCGCGCGTGGCAACTGGCAGCACGCCATATGCTTCGCCGCTGGGATAGAGCGCCACGTCGCTATAATCATTCACCCCGCCGGCGGCGTCCAACAGCAGCCAGCACCAGTTGTCCGTTTCGCAGCTGTAATCCTCATAGAGGAGCATATTCAGCTCCATGATGCGGCGATAGAGCAGCGGTTCGCTGACCTCCATCCCAATATGGCACCATGCGCCATAAGCAGTGCCGATTTCCTGTGCGCTGTAATTTTCCAGTCCATTGATGAGATAAGTGGGCAGGCGGTTCCCGCTGTCCATCCAGCTCGTGCCAACATTATAGCTCAATGCGCAAAGCGCATCGAACTGCCCCTGCGTCAGGCTGACGCCATTCTCGCTGGCGAAGTCGTTCAGCGCCGCCGCGTAGTCCGCAAGGCGTTCCCGCATCAGCGCTTCCGCCTCCGCCTCTGTGATGCCGTTCGGATAATCCCCCGGCGAAACGGCGCAGCCGTAGCCGATATAGTAACCGCTGCTGTCGGCGTATATGCTTGCATAGTATGTTTCATGCTCTGCGAGATATGTAATCAGCGCTTCCGAGCAGTCCAGCCCGCCGCTGTCTGCGGCGGCAAAGCTCCCGCACCCCAGCGTCGCAAACAGCGCCGCAGTCAGCAGCAGCGCGACCAGTCTTTTTCTCATAGCCGTTTCCCCCTCGTGGTTGAAAAAATGGAAGAATCATTGCCTTTGCATTATGCCATAGAAATGCATCAAATTTACCAGATTTGGCGGGGGACATTCCCGGTAATTTTTGGTAAACGTGAAGAACGCGAGCCGCACCGGATTGATTGCCGGTGCGGCTCGTTTTTTTGACTGTTTATACGTTTATAATCTGCGTGCTGGAAATGGCGGCGCTCCCGCTCAATCGAGCGCGCTGATGATTTTGCCGACGTACTGCGCGAGCTTTGTCAGGTCGCTTGCATCCACGTTCCCGTCGCCGGTCACGTCCGCATTGGCGAGATAGGCTTCATCCTCCATCGTCTCTACCTTGCCGACGTGGCGCGCCAAAATCGTCAGGTCGCTTGCATTCACCTCGCCGTCCCCGTTCAGGTCGCCGGGAACGGAAACACCGCTCTCCTCGCCCAAAAAGTAGACCGGCGCGCTCATAAAAGCCGTGTTCCAAAAGTCGTCGATATAGACCGCAGCCCATTCCACTTCGATACCGGCATAGTAAATGGCTTCAAGAGATTCACACATATCCGCACCGATCCATGTCAGGCTTCTCGGCAGATACAGACTTGTCAGCGCACAGCCGCCGAATGCGACTTCGTCCATTTTTTCCACGCCTTCCGGGATGACCGCGCTCGTGATCCCGGTGCGGGCAAACGCCTCTACGCCGATCAATTTCACGGTGTCGGGAATTGAAACTCCGGTGACCCCGCTGCAATCCATCAGCGCGCCATAGCCAATGCAGATGGTTCCATCCGCTATGGTATATGTGCCGGTCGCGTCGGTTTCGACCCGAAGCAGGTAGTTGTCCAGATAGAGCGCGTCGCCGCTCCAGTTTGCGCTGTCGTTGTAGTAGGCTGTATTTTCAAACGCTTCCGACCCGATCCAGGCGGGGGTCTGCGGCAGGGTAATGTTTGCCAGACTGGTGCAGTTTTGGAAGGCTCCATGCCACACATAGGTCACGCTGTCAGGTATCACAACATCTGTCAACAGGGTGCAATTTTGAAACGCCCCATCACTGATTGTTGTCACCGGGCAGTCCTCAATCGTGTTCGGAATTTCCAACCTGCCGTTTGCACTGGTATCGCATCCGGTAATGGTGACATTGCCGTTTTCATCAATTTCATATTCCAACACATCCAGCGCGTCCACGACCTTGCTGCTGTCCCCGCCGCCGGAGCTGCCGGTGCCGCCGGAGCTGCCGGAGCTGCCGGTGCCGCCCGTGTCGCCGGTGTCGCCACTATCCCCAGTGCCACCGGTGTCACTTACACTGCTGTAGTGGATGGTTGCAGAGGTGAGGCATTCGTTGCCATCGCCAATTTCAATTGCGTTCCACTCTGTCTCGTTGGCTCCATAGTATACGTCGGTTAGACTGTAGCAGCTCGCAAATGCAGCGTATCCGATGGAAGTAACGGAAACAGGAATCGTCACACTTGTCAAATCGTTACAGGCTTCAAAAGCATATCGGTCGATGGAAATCACGCTGCTTGGAAGTATAATACTTGTTATTGCACAATTATTAAATGCAAGAACTCCTATACTTGCTATACCATCGGGAAGTATGATTTCTTCTAAACCATAGCATGCTTGAAATGAATAATTACCGATTTTAGTTACCCCATTTGGAACAACATAGGAAGAAGATCCATTTCCGGCAGGATAACAAAGAAGCTCAGTCTTGTCATTATTAAACAAAACGCCATCTACGGAACAAAAGGCGGGGTTATCCGTAGAAACCAAAATTTCGGTGAGACGATAGCAGGCGGTAAACGCTTGAGTTTCTATGCTGACTACACTGCTTGGTATCGTGATATTTTTTATTCCGCAACTACTAAATGCTTGGGCTCCGAAAATAGTTACGCTATCTGGTATCGTAACATTTACCAAAGTATAGCAGTCTTCGAATGCTGCATCGCCAATTTTTGTTACACCGTCCGGAATTTCAAAGGTAGATGCGTCTTTTCCAGCAGGATAGCAAATCAATTCCGTTTTGTCTTTACTAAACAGCACGCCATTTTCATCACAATACTCTGTGTTTTCCGTTGATACAAGTATTTCAGTCAGGTTTGTACAAGAAGCAAATGCTCTGACCTCAATGCTGGTAATAGAGTCTGGAATTGTCACGCTCGTCAAACTGTTGCATCCGTAGAATGTCCAACTACCAATAGAAGTGACACTATTCGGAATCGCCACATCTGCCAAACTGCGGCACTGGTTGAATGCATAGTTACCAATCGATGCAATAGAATTAGGAATCGTTACGTTTGTTAGATTGGTGCAACCTTGGAATGCATAACTGCCGATGTTGGTCACTCCATTTTCAATGATAACACTGATAATAGATGATTGTTGCGAATACCATGGAGCACCGTCCCATCCATAATTCTCCATCTCCCCTTCACCGGAGATGGTCAAAACACCATCTTCCAATACCCACGTCAAATTGTCCCCGCAGGCGCCGCTTGTTGCATCGTCTGCCAGCGCTGCGGTGGAAAACAGGGCAGCCAGACCGAACGTAAGCAGAAGTACCAACACGGTTTTTAGTTTTTGCATAACCTTTTCTCTCCTTTGCAAAATGAATTATCGAGATTAAGGTTATTTTAACCGTTCTTTTGCGAAAAGTCAAGGGCGGTTTTGCAGGTTTCGTCGCAAGGGGCAGGGTTTCGCTCCTGCGGGAGCAAGTCGGTTTCGCTCCTGCGGGAGCGAAACCCTGCCCGGTGCCTTGTTTACTCAAGTGATTCCTTGCACCGGGGAAGTAAATCGCCTCCGCAGAACGGTTTTTCCGCTTTTTTTCTGGCGCGGCGGGTGAATTTGGTGTATAATAGCGCCATCCGATGGAATGTGCGGGAGGAATGCGGAATGAAACGGAAGCGCAGATGGCTGCAATATAACGCGCCGGTCACGTTGACCTTCGCGCTGCTCTCTTTTGCCGTACTGCTGCTGGATTTCCTCACCGGCGGCGTTTCCACGCGCCGACTTTTCTGCGTTTATCGCTCCTCTCTGGCCGACCCGCTGACCTATTTCCGGTTTTTTACCCATACGCTGGGGCACAGCGGATTTTCCCACTATTCCGGCAATATGATGCTCCTGCTGGTGCTTGGTCCCTCGCTGGAGGAGCGTTACGGCAGCCGGATGATTTTTTGGAGCATGATGGCAACGGCGTTTGTTTCCGGACTGCTGCAATGGCTGCTTTTTCCCGGTACGGCGCTGCTTGGTGCGTCCGGTATCGTTTTTATGATGATCCTGATGTCCTCTCTGGGCGGCAGCCGCGGCGACGGTCTGCCGCTGACGCTGCTGCTGGTATTCGTCATTTATGTCGGCAGCGAAATTTACAGCGCCATCACTGCGTCAGACAACGTATCCCACCTGACCCATATCGTCGGCGGCTGCTGCGGCGCGGTCATCGGGCTTGGCCTGCGGCAGAAAAAATAGTCGTCCGCTGCGGCATCGCGGCGGGACGTGCTTGGCGAAAAAACGGCGCAAAGCATTTGACAGGAACGAGTTTGTGATGTATGATAGCGCCACCCGCAGAGACGGATATTGCAAAATTTCCCACAAATAATAAAGGGAAGGAACGCTGTATGGCAAGAAGAACCGAAAAGAGAAAAAAACGCAGCATCCTGTTTGCGCCGGTTTCGTTTCTGCTGGTCTGCATGGCGTTGATTTTTGGCCTTTCCGTCTTTTTCCGGGTCTATAACATCGAAGTGAGCGGAAACAGCTACTACACCAGCGAGGAAATTGTGGAAGCCTCCGGCATTGAGCAGGGCGACAACCTGTTTTTCATCAACCGATCAAGCGTGGTTGCGCGCATTTATGCCCGGCTGCCCTATGTGGAGCGCGCGGATATCCGCCGCAGTCTGCCGAACCGGCTTGTCATCGAGGTGACGGAAAGCGGCGCGATCGCCTATGTTACGGCGGAGGACGGCGACTGGGCGATAGACCGGAGCTGCAAGCTGCTCTCCCGCGTGGACGAGACGGAGCGCGCGGCGCTCATCCGTGTGGATGGCCTGACGCCCATCGCGCCGGAGGAGGGGCAGACCATTGCAGCCGGAGAGGCGGAGCGCGCAAAGGTGACATATCTCTCCGAGATCCTGTATCAAATCTCCACGCTGGGGATGCAGGACGATGTGACGTGGATTGATATTTCCAGCGTTTCCAATCCCAGCTTTGACTATTTGGGTCGCTTTACCGTAAAGCTCGGCGCAAGTGAAGATGTGGACTATAAATTCCAGTGCCTTCTCAGCGCATCGGAGAAGCTGGCGGACGGAGATCGCGGAACGCTGGATTTGAGCATTGACAAACAGGTGCATCTGATATACGATTGATGCGCTATTTGCACAAAAAAATTCGTCCGCACAGGGCGGACAGAAAAAATTGCCGCAGGGTCGAAATAAAAGGGTTGACCTGCCATGAAATTCGTATTAAAATAGATTGATGAATTATCGCAACCGCAGCCTGCGTGTCGCAGCTGCACGAATCAGAATACTGTCGACCGTGCCCTCGCGCACGTTTTTATCAGATACAACAGGGGGAAACACCAATCATGGCATTTGCAGCAGAAACCGGACCGGAAAATGTCGTTACCATCAAGGTCGTTGGTATCGGCGGCGCTGGCAATAACGTCGTAAACCGTATGGTCAGCTCCGGAACAAAGGGCGTTGAATTTATCGCTGTCAATACAGACAAGCAGGCGCTGGCCGTTTCCAGCGCAGACCAGAAAATACAAATCGGAGAAAAGCTGACCCACGGACAGGGCGCGGGAAGCGACCCGGAGGTGGGCAAGCGCAGTGCGGAGGAGAGCCGCAACAACATCGCCAAGAGCATGGAGGACACCGACATGGTGTTCATCACCGCTGGCATGGGCGGCGGAACTGGCACCGGCGCGGCGCCCATCGTGGCGGAGATCGCCAAAGAGGCCGGCGTTTTGACCGTCGGCGTTGTCACAAAGCCATTCGGGTTCGAGGGCAAACGCCGGATGCAGCAGGCTGAAAATGGAATTGAAAATTTGCTGAAAAAGGTGGACAGCCTGCTCATCATCCCAAACGACCGCCTGAAATTTGCCACCGACCAGCGGGTCACGTTTGCCAACGCATTTGAGATCGCAGACGACGTGCTGCGGCAGGCCGTTGTGTCCATTTCCGACCTGATTAAAAACACCGGGTTCATCAATCTGGACTTTGCGGATGTTACCTGCATCATGAAAAACGCAGGCTATGCCCATATGGGCGTTGGCACCGCCGTGGGCAAGGGAAAGGCGGAGGAGGCTGCGCGCGCCGCGATCGAAAGCCCGCTGCTGGAAACCAGCATCAACGGAGCGCATGGCGTGCTCATCAATATCACCGGCTCAGCCGACATGGGACTGGAGGATGTGGAATCCGCCGCCAGTCTGGTGCAGGAGGCTGCACATCCGGATGCGAACATCATCTTCGGCGCAACCTTTGACGAGGCGATGGAGGATCAGATCCGCGTCACCGTTATTGCCACCGGCTTTGAGGACGGAGCAGCGGAGACCGCGCCTGCCGGAACGGAAGCTAAGAAGGAGGAGCTTTTCACCGCCGCTTCGGAAATGGCCGCTTCGGATGCGCGACAGGCGGAAAAACCCGCCGCAAAGCCGAGCGAGAGCGAGGAGGACCCCTTTGACAGCATCTTCAAGATTTTCAACAGTAAATAATTCCCGATAAGACACGGCTCCCCGGCGCGCTCCGATGCGTCGGGGAGTTTTTTCAGGGAATGCAGCGCCGCAGCGCCCTGAGTCACGGCGGGGTTCGCCTCCTGCGGGAGTGAAACCCTGCCTGCTTCTGTCGCTGCGGATGAAACTCCACAGGCACAGTCTCATATGATCCATAAAAGGATCGTCGCCCCGCACCTGAGGGCTGCCGAATACGGAGCGGCGCGAAAAAGGCCGCTCCTTTTTTCGCTCATATTTTTCCGGCGGCGGAGATATGCTTATGTGAGATGTTCCGATTCCTTCCGGAGGGGGAGATGCAGATGAACCGGAAAAAATTTGCGCTGGTCTGCGAGAATATGGTGGGGCTGTATGTGGAACGCCGCATCCAGCGCACCGCCGCCGCACTCTCTTATTTCCTGACGCTCTCCGTGTTTCCAATGCTGATTTGCCTTTATACCATGCTGGGCAGCTTCTTTCCCGCCGGGGCGGAGCTGCGGGAGATGCTTTCCGGGCTGCTGCCGGAGAGTACCGTGGATACAGTCGTGGAATACATGAGCTATATCTCCGAGAACCTGAGCAATACCATACTGGCGATGGCGCTTGCAACCGTCGTCACCTCCGCCTCCGCCGCGTTCCGCACCATCAGCGACGCGCTGGGCGAGATGCGCGGACTGCGGCGGCACGGCGGCGCTGCGGGACTGCTGCTCGGCGTTGTATCTTCGCTGATATTCCTTGCCGCCATTTATATGGCGGTCATTCTGATCGTCACGGGACGCTGGTTCCTGCGCTTTCTTGACCGCCACATCATGTTCATGAATATTTCCAGCAACTGGGCGTGGGGACGTTTTGTCCTGCTGTTCCTGCTGCTCTTTGCGCTGCTCTCAACGCTTTATCGTGTGAGCGCGCGGCGCCGCGGCGCCGTCCGGATTCTTCCCGGCGCGCTGCTCGGTTCGCTCGCGCTGCTGATCGTCAGCTTTGTGTTTTCGGCTGTCATCGGCGTCAGTTCCAAGTACCCGCTGGTCTATGGTTCGCTGGCCAGCAGCATTATCATCATGTTTTGGCTCTATGTCTGCGGCGTCGTTCTGCTGATGGGCAATGCGCTGAATGTTTCGCTGGAGCGCGCGGACGCGCATTAGAGCGATGCAGACGGATGCTATGAAGGCGTGCCGGATTTCTCATTGGCATCCCTGATTTTCCACGGGCGCGATGTGGATGACGGAAACCTCGTAGGCCACCTTTTCCACAGTTTCGCTGCCGACCGTCTTGGTGTAGCGTCGGCTCTGTATCCGCCCGTCCAGATGCGCCTGCCAGCCGACCGGCCAGCGCGCGGCCTCCCGTGCGCTGACGCCCCAGACGATGCAGGGCAGATAATCGCTCCGTCCGTAGCGCCGGTTCACCGCCAGCATCAGGTCACAGATTTCCCGTCCCATCGGCGTGATACGGTGCGTCGGCGTTTTGCACAGCGCCCCCGTCAGACGCACGGTATTCTCGTCCGTTCCGGCGTCCAGCCAAAGCTCTCTGGCAAACACGGTGATGACCAGCTTTGACCCGACGCCGCTCTTATTGTTGAACGAGCGCAGCTCCCCACAGACGCACAGCTTGCGCGCCGTGCCGTTCTCCGCCGGGACCTCCAGCTCGTCCAGAAGCTGTTCCCTTGCGAGAATATGTATCGTGTCCATCGTGCCGGACAGACGGGCGACATCCAGCGAAAACTGGAAAAAGCGCTCGCCCCGGCTCTCGTGCGAAAAGCGCGGCGGCGCGCTCATGTCGCCCCGCAGCAGCACATAATTGTTGCGTCCTGTTTCTTCCATGTCCTTCCTCCCTGCGCGGTAAGTCATGCTGGATTCTATTCGGCGGGAGCGGGAAATATGCGACGGCGTGCGTTTATGGGCTGAAAACGGCGGCGTGGCGGGCGCTTTTTACTCATTTTTTCAGCTTGATGCAGACGGATTTTCCGGCGCGCGGTACCCGGCTGTTCTTTTTTTCACATAGACCCTCAAAAAGATTGACAATAAAGAAAAGATTATGTTACAATGACTTTATCTGAATTTCTTTCGCGCACAAGCGACGGAAAAAAACAGATTTCGTCCAAAAAACCGGTTCAGATGGCACCGCATATCCGGCAGACGCGGGATCGCGCAGAAAGTCTTTGTCAGAACAGAACGCAAAAACGCAGGACTCCTTTGGATGTCCGTGCTTTTGCAGCGAAGTTACGGCGAAACGTTTCCGCAGGACGCAGCAGCCCGAATGGCGCGATGTTGCCTGAACACCACACCCGTTCAACGGGAAAAGAAGGAAAAGGAGTTTTTCGCATGGATATTCCGTCTTACTATGCATCCCAAAGCGCCTTTACAGACCCCGGCGCGCAATCCGGGCTATGTGCAGACCTGCCGGAAACCGTCCCGGAGCTTGTCAAGGTCGTCCAGGGGGTGTGCCTGCTCTTTGAGGAGCGCTACAAGTATCCCATCCAGAACGAACGCTTTCTGGAAACCAATCTCCGCTATGTGGAGGACATCTTAAAGCAGATCGTTTCCCTGAACAAGACCATGCCGCTGACGCAGACCCACCCGGAGGATCAGCGTTTCATGGCCAGCAGCAGTCATTTTGCCATGCTGCTTTGCGCCATGCTGCGTCTGAAGGGCATCCCGGCCCGCAAGCGCACGGGCTTCATTTCGTTTGACGGTTACCGCCGTCGCCACTCGTTCGACGGGTATTACCGCATTCACGACATCGTGGAGTATCTGGACGGCGGCGAGTGGAAGCAGGTCGATCCCACCGGTGTGGCAAAGGACTTCGTTCCGGCGGGCGCTGCATGGCTGGATGCGCACGACGGCATGGCCGACGAGGCAAAGTTCCGCGATGAGGAGCACAGAGGGCTGGAAGTCGCCCGCGCCGCGCTGATGCTGGATTTGGCCGGTATGATGAAGATCGAGCTGCTGCACTGGGACCGCTACGGCTGGATGCTCGTGCCGCTCACGGACTTCCACGACTATGAGTGGGGCGTGCTGAACCGTCTGGGTGCGCTGCTCAAGGGCGGCGATGAGATGCACGACGCGCTCACCGCGCTGTATCAGTCGGAGACCGGACTGCAGGTGCCGGAAAAGATTCGCAGCGATTCCCCGCTGGTGCCGCCTTACACGGTGGAGCTGAAGGAAGCGCACGGATTGTGGCAAATGTAAACCGGCGTGCTGTGCCGTAATGGCCGCATGGAGATAAATAAGTTACCAAAGGTCTGCTGAAAGAGAATGGCTTCGCGTCCGGCCGGGACGCTGTGGCGCTGCTTTGCAACAGGCCCTTTTATCCTGCGGCGGAACCGGAACGCGCACCGGAAACATCGTCTATCATTTTTTCGGGGCGATCATGGGATCGTCCAGGTGAACAGGGGGCAGGAACACGGAACATGGCAGAGCAATGGGCTGAGCTGAACCAGGAAACCATTGACCGGATGCTCGGAGGAGAATATCCGGCGGCGCTGGAAGCGGCAAAACGCGCGGCCGCGTGCGCGGAGTCCAACGGCGAGCAGGAAAACCTGCTGGTGAGCCTGAACAATTTAGGTACGGTTTATCAGGCGGTCGGGGACTACGAAAATGCGGAGGCGGCGCTTCAGCGCGTCCGGGAGCTGACTGCGGCACAGTATGGCGAGCGGGATATGCGCACGGCGGACGCCATCTATGAGCTGGCTGCGCTCGCTGCGGAGTCCGGGAAGCCTGAGCAGGCGGAAGGATTGTTGCAGGAGAGTGTCGCCATCCGGGAGGCGGCTGACGCGGAGGACAAGTCCGCACTGATCCAGGATTTGACCGCGTTGGCGGAGAATCAGCGCGCGCAGGGGCACCTTGGTGCGGCGCAGGCGAGTCTGGAGCGCGCGGTTTCACTGACAGAGGCGCAGGCCGGAGAGGACAGTCCCGCGTTAGGCGGGGTCCTGACCCGGCTGGCTGCGGTGTATCAGGCAGACCAGCAGCTGGAAAAGGCGGGCGATACGCTGCGCCGTGCGGCCAAAATCTATGAAAACACCGTCGGCGCCGCTCATCCGGCGTTTGCAGAGGTGCTGGCGGGGCTTGCGGATAACTATGTTGCGCGCGGCGCGGCGCAGGGCGCGGAGCCGCTCTATGAGCAGGCGATCTCCATCTTAAAGCAGTCGCTTGGCAAGGAAGACCCCGCCGTGGGCGGCGTGGCGGAAAAGCTGGCGCACCTTTACCTCTCCACCGGCCGGAACGACAAGGCGGAGGGACAGCTCAGGAAGGTCCTGAAAATTTATCAGAAGGCTTACGGCGAAGGCAGCGCGGAGCTGTCCCGTGTGCAAAACGATTTGGGCGAGTGCTATCTGGCGGAAAACAAGCCGGACGAGGCCGAACCGCTGCTGCGCGCGGCGCTGGAAGCGCGGGAGAAGCTGTTGGGCGAGAACCACCCCGCCGTGGCGCAGTCCCTGAACGACCTCGCAATGCTGCTGGAAAACCAGGGCAAATATGACGAGGCCGCGCCGCTGGACGAGCGCGCGCTGAAAATCCGCCGCGCGGCGTTTGGCGAAAGGCACGTCGCAGTGACGCAGAGTCTGGAGAACCTGGCGGCAGTCTACCAGCAGTTGGGACGGCTGCCGGACGCGGAAGACCTGCTGCGCGAGGCCGTTTCCATCTGGCAGGAGAACGTCGGGGACGACCACCCCGCCACGATGCAGGCCAGCTTCGGTCTTGCGACCATCCTCTACCTGCGTGTGAAATATCGTGAGGCGGAGAAGCTGCTGGCACAGGTGGAGGAAACGACGCTGCGCCATCTGGATGCGGAGGACCCAAGCATGGCTCCGGTCTACAAGGCCATCGGCGCGGTCAAGGAAAAGCTGGGCAAGGACGACGAGGCGAAGGACTATGCGCTCCGTTTTGGCCGTCTGCTCCAGAAAAACAAGCCGCAGCTGGCAGACCAGCAGGCGCCTAAACCGCAGACAAAGACAAAACCCAAAGGCAGCAGAAAACTGCCAAGCTGACGCGCATGGCGAAGCGTTTCTCAACTGTCGCGCACAGCGCGGGAGAGGCGCAGACTTTTCCATGAAAAACATTGGGAAAGTAGTTGCATCTTTTTTTGATTATGTTATTTTATAGGTGTGAAGGCACGGGGCGGCTTCAAAAGCCCCGCGTCGCCCTCCGTTCCTTGGGGGAAAAGGCAGCGGGCGGCGCTCACATCTGCATCAGAGTTTTAATACAATGGCAGAAAAAGGAGGAAACCGCAAATGTCCAACAATGAGAACAAAGAGTTTACTACGTTCAAGAGTACGGGTTACTCAGCGTTCTGTAACGGTTCCCACATCGCTGCGGTCGATGTGAAGGATGGCAAAATCATCCGCATCCATCCGTTCCGTTACGACTGGAAGTATTCCGCGGATCAGATCAATCCGTGGAAAATCGAAGCCCGCGGCAAGGTCTTGGAAGCACCGAAAAAGACCTCCTGCGGCCCGATGGGAATCAGCTGGAAAAAGAGTATTTATTCACCGAACCGCATCCTTTATCCCATCAAGCGCGTGGACTGGGACCCGAACGGCGAACGCCATCCCGAAACGCGCGGAATCAGCGGCTATGAGCGCATCAGCTGGGATGAGGCGCTCGACATCATCGAGAGCGAGATCCGCCGCATCGTCGCCACCTATGGTTCATGGGCGATTTACGCGCAGGGCGACGGACACGGCGAAACCAAGATGGTACACGGTCCCCACGGCTGTATGTTCAAGCTGCTGGAGCTGCTGGGCGGCGCTACCATCCAGATCCGCAACGCGGATAGCTGGGAAGGCTGGTACTGGGGTACCAAGCACTTCTGGGGCGGCGAGCCGTTCGGCCTGATGCCGAACTGCTCCAACCTGTACACCGATGTCAGCAAGCACAGCGAAATGCTGCTGTTTGAGGGCTGCGACCCCTGCACCACGACCCGTGGATTCTGCAGCGGCGACCAGATCAGCCGTTTCTGCCTGTTCTGGCGCGACATCGGCATCAATGTCATCTATATTTGCCCTGACCTGAACTACGGCGCAGCCGTGTTTGCAGACAAGTGGATTCCCATCCTGCCGAACACCGACTCTGCCCTGCATCTGGCCATCGCCTATCAGTGGCTCATCAACGGCACCTATGACCAGGAATATCTGGACACGCACTCCGTCGGCTTTGACAAGTTCGCGGACTATGTTCTCGGCAAGGAGGACGGCGTTCCCAAGACGCCGGAGTGGGCCTCTCCCAAATGCGGCGTTCCCACCCGCCTGATCAAGGCGCTGGCAAAGGAATGGGCGCGCAAGCGCACCTCCGTGGTACACGGCTTCGGCGGTCCGTATATCCGTGGTCCGTATTCTCACGAGGTCGCCCGTATCGAGGGCTGTGTCCTTGGTATGCAGGGACTTGGCAAGCCGGGGCAGCACTCCCTTGCCATCAACAACCGCGCCGTGTTCGGCTCCGAGGATCACCCCGTTGCGCCGCCGACCCCGTGCAGCATCATGCACGAGCCGCACCAGCTCAACGTCCGCGCGGCCTACACCGGTTATAACCCGTTCCCGTGGCTGGGCCTGCCGAAGCAGTGCATCCCCGAACCGCTGATCCACGACGCCATTCTGAAGGGACATTTTGAAATTTATGGTTCCTCCCTTCAGGTCACGCCCGCGTGCGAGCAGTTCATCAAATATACCTATCCTGCGCCGGGCTGCTCCCGCATTCATATGATGTGGTCGGATACGCCCTGCCTGCTGACGTGCTGGAACGACTCCAACCGCACGGCGGAAGCGTTCCGTCATGAGTCCATCGAGTTTATTCTGGTGCAGCACCCGCGCATGGAGAACGACTGCCTCTTTGCGGACATTGTGCTGCCGGTCAACACCAAGTTTGAAGAGGACGACATCGGCGACGACCGTGAGAGCGCGGCGTTTGACCTCGTCTATCTGGAGGACAAGTGCATCGAGCCGCTGGGCGAGAGCAAGAGCGACTATGAGATCGTCTGCGCCGTTGCGGAGCGTCTTGGCCTGCTGGAGGAGTACACCGACGGCGAGTCCATCCCGCAGAAGATTCGCAAGGGCTTCGACCAGTCCGGCGTTCCGGAGCTGGGGCTTTGCACATGGGAGGAGTTCCGCGAGAAGGGCTACTATGTTGTCCCGACCGATCCGGAGTGGGAGAAATACCTGCCCGGTCTTTACGAGTTCTATCTTGACCCCTCCAAGTATCCGCTGGAAACGCCCTCCGGCCTGCTGGAATACGAGTCCATCGGCCTGAAGCAGTATTTCCCGGATGACAAGGAACGCCCGCCCGTCCCGCACTGGGTCGAGAGCAGCGAGTTCCACGATGAGCGTATCGGCAGCGAGCGTGCAAAGACCTATCCGCTGCTGGTTGTCAGCAACCACCCGCGCCATCGCACACACGCCAACATGGACGACAACGACTGGTTCCATGAGATCATTACCTGCAAGGTGCGCGGCGACGACGGCTATCTCTACGAGCCGATGTGGCTGCATCCCTCCGAGGCGGAGAAGCGCGGCATCAAGGACGGCGATATCTGCACCGTGTTCAACGAGCGCGGCGGCGTTCTGGTCGGCGCGAAGGTGTGGGAGCGCATTATGCCCGGCGTTATCTATGTCGATCACGGCTCCCGTGCGGACTATATCGTCCCTGGCAAGCTGGATCGCGGCGGCGCCATCAACCTGATCACACCGCACCACACCACCTCCAAGAACTGCGCCGGCATGGTTTGCAGCGGCTTCCTTGCCGATGTGGAAAAGACCGATATGGACGCGCTGCGGGCGAAATATCCGGAAGTCTTTAACCGTCCTTACAACAAGGATTCCGGACTTGTCTTTGAGCGTGTTATCGTGAAGAAGTAAGGGGAGATAAGACAATGGGAAAAATTCTACTGATAGACATCACCAGATGCAACGGCTGCTACAGCTGCCAGATCTCCTGCAAGGACGAACACGTCGATAACGAGTGGATGCCCTATGCCAAACCCCAGCCCAATACCGGCCACTTCTGGTACAAAATCACTGAAACCGTGCAGGGCACCGTTCCGAAGGTGCGCGTCCACTATATGCACGAGGTCTGCCAGCACTGCGACAACGCGCCGTGCATCGCGGCGGCCAAAGACGGCGCGGTTTACAAACGCCCGGACGGCATCGTGATCATCGACCCGGAGAAGGCTAAGGGTCAGAAGGAACTCGTCGAATCCTGCCCATATCATGCGATTTACTGGAACGACGTGCTGGATATTCCGCAGAAATGTACCATGTGCGCCCATCTGCTCGATAACGAGGGCTGGACGGAGCCGCGCTGCGTGCAGGCCTGCCCGACGGACGCGCTGATTTTTGGCGAGGAAGAGGAGCTGAAGGATCGTCTTGGCGATTTTGAGCAGCTTCATCCGGAGTATGGCACCGGTCCGCGCGTGTACTACAAGGGGTTGCTGAACAGGTATTTCATCGCAGGCGAGGTCTATGACCCCGATGCGGATGAATGTCTGGAAGGCGCGACCGTCACGCTGCTGGATTCCACCGGCGCTGCGGTCAAAACCGTGAAAACCGATGTCTTTGGCGACTTCTGGTTTGAGCGCAACGAGCCGGGCGAATACTCCATCAAAATCGAGATGGACGGCTATACCGCCCGTGCGATGGACAGCATTGACGCAACGACCAAAGACGTCAACGTCGGCTCTCTTGAGCTGAAAAAAGCAT
Source organism: Oscillospiraceae bacterium (assembly GCA_020860205.1). Classification (GTDB taxonomy): domain Bacteria; phylum Bacillota; class Clostridia; order Oscillospirales; family Oscillospiraceae; genus RGIG7114. The sequence continues at coordinate 26,499 of JAJBUU010000033.1, forward strand.
AAGGGCAGCGCCGCAGTCCAAAGATACGCTGCTGTCTGAAGCACAATCCAACATCGTCCAACCAACGCGGCGGTTCTGATCCAACTGAATTTGAACCGCCGCGCAGCAAAAATGATTCGTCCACAAGCAAAGAAAAATATTTTCCAAGGAAGGACAGGTAGGGTTCATGAAAACAGCGTCCGAACACGATTCGTACTTGGAAGAAGGGAAAAGGAGGACAAAAAATGTCTGAGCAAATCGGTATCGAGCTTCCCGGCGTGGAGTTGGAGCCGGGCGAGCACGTTTTTACCAACTGCGCCATCGGCGGCGCCGTGTTTGTCCATGTAAAGGATGGCAAAATCACAAAGGTGCGTCCGATGGTATTCGGGGATGACGATACTCCCGCGTGGACCATCGAAGCGCGCGGCAAGAAGTTCACCCCGCCCCGCCGCACCTCTCTGGGTAACTATGTCGTTTCCATGAAGGGACGCATTTACTGCGAAAACCGTATTCAGTACCCGATGCGCCGCGTGGACTTTGACCCCAACGGCGACCGCCATGTGGAAAACCGCGGCAAGTCCGGTTATGTCCGCATCACATGGGACGAGGCGTTTGACCTGCTGGAGTCCGAAATCAAGCGCATCCATGCAACCTATGGCAAGGCGTCCATCACGGGCTGCACCGGCTCCCATGCGGATTTCGGTCTGCTCCAGTACAAGATGGGGCCGTTCGGCCGTTTCTGGAATATGCTGGGCTACAGCACCCTGTCCGATAACCCGGACTCCTGGGAAGGCTGGCACTGGGGCGCGACCCATGCGTGGGGCTATTATTGGAAGCTGGGTATCAGCGATAACTTCGATATGCTGGAGGAAGCGCTGCTCTACACCGACCTTCTGCTGTTCTGGGGCGTAGACCCGAACACCTCCGCCGGCGGCTACAACGGACAGGATGGCTGCCGTTGGCGCTGGTGGTGCAAGGAGCTTGGCATGGAGATGGTCTTTATCGACCCGTGGTGCAACTACACCGCCGGCGTATGGGGCGATAAGTGGCTGGCTCCCTATCCTGCGACCGACGGCGCAATGGCGGAGGCTGTTGCTTATGTCTGGATCACGGAGGACACCTACGACCATTGGTTCGTCGAGAACAAGTGCTATGGCTTTGAAGATTTCCGCGCGCACATCCTCGGCGAGGAGGAAGGCGGATTCCCGCGCACACCCGAATGGGCGGAGACGATGTGCGGCGTAAAGGCGCGCGACATCTATGCGCTGGCGCGCGAATGGGCGCAGAAAAAGACCATGCTCTGCACGGCCTCCATCTATGGCGTTTCCGGCGCCTGCCGTCAGCCCTACGCCACAGAGTGGGCGCGCCTGATGGTGCTGCTGCTGGCCATGCGCGGACTTGGCGCGGACGGTTGCAACACATGGGGCGGCGCTTCCATGGCGCCTCCGATGGACATGAGCTTCCGTTTCTTTGGTTATTCCGACGTGGGCTGGGATACCTTCGGTATCGCCGCCACGCATCAGGCGCACAACAGCGTCAAGCAGAAAACCTATCGTATCCTGCTGCCGGAGTGCGTCATGAACGAAAAGACCGAGTGGATCGGCGAGGGCTTCTGCGGCAACTCCCTGGAGCAGCAGATCACCCGCAACGTCTGCCCGCTGCCCAAAGAGGAGGGCGGCGCGCCCATCCATATGATTTACCGTCAGGGCGGTTCCTTCATCTCCACAATGACGGACACCAACCGCTGGACGCGGATGTTCCATTCTCCGAATCTGGAGTTCTGCGTCACTGCGGATGTACACTATTCCAGCGAAACCAAATTCTACGATCTGATCCTCCCAATCTGCTCCGGCTTTGAGCGCGAGGACATCTGTGAGCTGGGCGCGCCCGGCGGCTATGGCGCAAACGACATGGGTGCAAACTTCCGCGTCATCATCTATATGCAGAAGTGCATCGAGCCGCTGTGGGAGTCCAAGACCGACTATGAAATCTATTGTGAGCTGTCCAAGCGTCTGGGCTTCTATGACGAGTTCACGGAGGGTTGCACCATCACGGACTGGATCGAGCGCGTTTATAACGCATCCTCCATGCCCAAGTACATGACCTTTGAGGAATTCCGCAAGAAGGGCTACTTTGTCGTACCCATTCCGAAGTCTGACTTCAAACGCGCCGTTTCCAACAAGTGGTACTATGAGGACCGCGAGTGCGACGTGCCGGACCACAACAACCCGCTGAAGGGTACGTTCCGCGCCAAGATGATGGGTACACCGACCGGCAAGATCGAGTTTACCTCCACGTTCCTGGATGAGCACTTCCCGGATGATGAGGAACGTCCGGTCAAGGTCAACTATCTGGAGCCGTGGGAAGGATACCATTCCGAGTTCTCGGATAAGTTCCCGCTGATTATGGAAACGCCGCATATGCGTTTCTCCTACCATACGCACTATGACAACAAAGCGCCGTGGATGGATGATATTCATGCGCACAGAGGTATGAAGGACGGCTATTCCTATTGGCCGATCCGTATTCATCCGCAGGATGCCGCCGCGCGCGACATCAAGAACGAGGACATCGTAAAGGTCTATAATGACCGTGGCGCAGTCCTCTGCATGGCCTATGTGACGGAGCGCGTCAAGCCGGGCGTCGTCATGGCCTATCAGGCCGGCGCAAAGTATGACCCGCTGGAGCCGGGCAAAGAGGGAAGCATTGACCGCGGCGGGTGCATGAACCTGCTCACTCCCAGCCGCCACGTTTCCAAGTATGCGCCGGGCATGGTCAGCAACTCCAGCAACGTGGAAATCGAGAAATGGGAGGATTGACGATGAAAAAGTATGGAATGATCATCGACGTCGCCAAATGTACGGGCTGCAATAACTGCTTTCTTGCTTGCAAGGACGAGAATGCGGGCGAGGCGCACGAGGGATATACCGCAGAGCAGCCCATCCGTTTCCAGAACTGGATCCATGTGAACGAGATCGAGCGCGGTACCTTCCCGAAGGTCAAGCTGAGCTGCGTCCCGGTTACTTGCAGCCATTGCGACAATCCGAGATGTATGTCTCAGGCCAAGGACGGCGCGGTTTACAAGCGCCCGGACGGCATTGTAATCATCGACCCGGAGAAGGCAAAGGGACAGAAGGAGATCGTAAATACCTGCCCCTATCGTGTGATTTACTGGAACGAGGAGCTTCAGCTTCCGCAGAAATGCGATATGTGCGCGCATCTGCTGGACAAGGGCTATGAAGTGCCCCGCTGCGTGGAGATGTGCCCGACTGGCGCGCTGCTGTTTGGCGACCTGAACGACCCGGAGAGCGAAATCTCCAAGGTGATGGCCGAGCAGAAGCCGGAATCCCGCCATCCGGAGTATCAGTTGCATGAGCGTGTACTCTACCTGAACAACCCCAAGACGTTCATTTCCGGCACCGTTGTGTACAAGGATGACGATATGTGCGTTTCCGGCGCAACGGCCACACTGAAGCGCGACGGCAAGGTGGAGCAGACTTACGTGACCAACGCCTTTGGCGATTTCTGGTTCGATGGTCTGGACTCCAAGACCGATTATGAGATCACCATTGAGCTGGATGGCTATCGTACCATCGAGGCAAAGACGCGCACCTACGCCAGCGTGAATATGGGCGATCTGTTTTTGGAAAAGGCATAAGGGGGGGCTGAGAGAGATGAAAGCAAATGACGTGATCCAGTTCGGCAGCTATCCGCAGAGCAACCCTTACAGCAATGTCTCTGAGCCGATCGAATGGCTGGTTCTGGCTGTGGAGGACGGCAAGGCTCTGCTGCTCTGCAAAAACTGCATCGACAATATCCGCTATCATAACGAGCTTGTTCCCAGCACATGGGAGAGCTGCACCCTGCGGAAATGGTGCAACGAAACATTTCTGAATGCGGCGTTCAGCGCGGAGGAGCAGGCGAAGATTCTGGAAACCAGACTGAGCAATCCGGGAAACCAGCAGTTCAATACTGCGGGCTGCGAGGATACGTCCGACAAGGTCTTTGCCCTGTCCATCGACGAGCTGGAGCGCTATCTTCCCAACAAGAAGGATCGGCTGGCTCCGGCGACAGAGGTGGCAAAAAACCACGGCGCATATGTCTACCCGGATACGGGCAACGCCATCTGGTGGCTGCGCAGTCCCGGCTGCAACGAGATCAACGCCTCCCGCGTCAGCGTCGGCGGCTCGGTCTGCGGCCTGATTTATGACGATGCACGGCCCCACCGCACGGCGCGTCCGGCCATGTGGATCAAAGCAGAATAACGAAGTCTGGAGGGGAAAGACATGAGTATCGGTAATGATGTGAAAGTCGGTCAGAAGGTCGCCCTCGGGCGTTTTCCGCAGAGCGATGTCAGCGGGGAGAAAAAAGACCCTGTGGACTGGCTCGTGCTGGCCGTGGAGGACGGCAAGGCTCTGCTCATCAGCGAAAAGGGACTGGACTGCCGGATGTATCATGGCGACAACACGACCATGACATGGGAGAACTGCGACCTGAGGAAGTGGCTGAACGGCGAGTTTTTGCAGGGCGCGTTCACGGCGGAGGAGCAGGCGCAGATCGTCTTGACTCCCACGCCGAATCCGGGCAGCACGGTTCATGGCGCTGCGGGCGGCAACGACACGGAGGACAAAGTATTTCTGCTGAATGTGGACGAGGCGGACAAATATTTCACCGGCGACGCGGCGCGTATGCTGGAAGGCACGCCCTACACCGTGGCGCGCGGCGCGTTCGTCAATGAGCGCACTGGCAGGGTCTGGTGGTGGCTGCGCAGTCCCGGTTATTATGTCAGCGACGCCGCAGGCGTCAACTACTTAGGTCAGCTCCACCGCAGCGGAGACAATGTTTCCACAACGAACAACGCGGTCAGACCGGCCATGTGGGTTCAGCTCGGCTGAACGCCAATACGCAAAATCTCATAAATTCCAATGAAAAAAGCAGCCGTGGAAAACACGGCTGCTTTTTTTGTGGACTACCGCATGGTACAGACGGTGCATGACCGATAAGCTATAAAGCAATGTGGTGCACAACGTGCGACTTGCAGGGCGGTGCGTGGAGCGGAGGGTTTTCTCACGCCTCCGCCGTTTCCGTTTCACCCTCCACGTCGGTGGAAAGACGGTAGCTGCTCAGGTTGACATAAAAGCTCTGCATATCCAGTGCGTCGAACGCTTCGGCGTAGACCGGCTCTGCGGCCTCGACCCATTCTGCAACGAGCTGGTGGAACCGATAGGCCCGGCAGGCTTCGCGCAGATCGTCCGGGTCTATTGCAAGGCGCTGAATGACGAAATAGCCATACTCGTCCGTATTGTCCACGATGCCAGAGATCTCACCGATTTCCAGCGCGCGCGCCGCTTCGTCAAATGTGGAATTGATGTAGCCGCCAGCGGTGAGCAGACCCGTTCCGTCCTCCGTGTCGTCGTTCCAGTTGGGATCGGCTGTGACGCCGGCAAAGTAGGCGTCAGGGTCGTCGCTGTTCGCCAGATTTTGCAGCAGCAGCTCCGCCATCTCCCGGTGGCTCTCAACGGCCGCGTCTGTGTATGCACCGACGGTGGAGAAAAATACATAGCGGCAGTTATAATAGCCCTGCTCGTCTGCAAACTCCAAAATCTCCGCATCCGTCGGGTTGTATATCCCACCGTCGGAAAACAGGTAGCTTTGCATCGCCTGATAATAGACGGTTTCCTCCATGATGTGCCGGAATCCTTCCTCCGACATACAGATTTGCGAAAGATAGAGCGCGAACGTTCCCTCGTCCTCGTAGTTGGCCTTGTAATCCGCCACGCGCGCGTCCACTTCGGACGCAAGCGTTTCCGCGTCCATGACAAAGCCCAGCTCGGACGCATGGGCGATCGGCTCATTATAGTTGAGCAGATAGCCCAGCACGGTGGGGGAGAGGCCATCCTCCCAGTATTCGCCGACCCATGTGCATTCTGCATCGTCCGCATCTGTGCCGGAAACATAGTTGTAATAGAACGTATCCAGCACCAGACTGGACCAGTACAGATATTCCTCCACCGTGATTTCCCGCCCATCCACGGTGAGCAGAACGGTGTCCGCAGCAATGCCCGCAGTTTCCATGCAAACGTCGTCCGCAGCGGAAATCTCCGCCGCGCCGCAGGCGGACACACCAAGACAGAGTGCGGCGGCCAGCGGCAGAGCGAGCCATTTGCCGTGCTGCACGTTCAAAAATCGTTTCATAAAAATGCCTCCTAATGCCAAAAATATTTTTTGGAAAATTATAGAAGTTTTAGAAATTAAAAGTAAGTTTAATCATAGCAAGTATCGCAAATGAAGTCAAGCGCGTTTTTTACTGAAAGCAGGGCAAAGCCGTTTTTTTGCAGGCGGAGCGGAACCCGCTCCTGCGGGGGCGGGACAGGTTTCGACGCGGACGCTTTTGCGCGGCGCTACCTTAATTTTGGGAAATTTGAAATTGGGGCTTGACTTTTTGCGCGGAATGGGTGATAATTTGTAGCAAGAAGATTTTGGCATTTTTGCGGAAATCTCCGAATTTTCAATTTCATAGTTTTCGAGCCTATTTTCCTGTGGGGACAGGGTTCCTTATAAAAGACGGCACGTCGGCGCGCGCTGCGGGTCGTTTTGGAATTTAGGCCGGGAGACCTTTTCGGATCGAGAAAGGGTGTCTCCCCGCGGCGTGGAGGAAACAAAGCGACCGTCCTGATTGAAAAGAAAACGCAGACTGCGGCGCTTTGCTGCCGCGTCATCGTCATGCGGCGTTCGGACTCGAAACGCCGTTTGCTCCTGTTATGAAACGATCAGGCTGTCTCCTCCCGTCATTGATTTGGATGAATGGGCAGTAGGCGGCTCATTTATTATAAGGCAACACCGCTCAGGCGGCGCCGCAGCATCTTGCGGAAAGGCTTCGCCAGCGCTTCGCTGCAAAAACACAGGCTTCCTGCGTTTTTGCGCCCTGCCTGTCCGAAGCATTCCTGTACGCGCTGCGGCTGCCGAATAATGCGGCGTATCCGAAAGTTTCATGTCAATTTTATTGAAGGAGTGAACAAAAGCATGAAGAACCACAAAACCCTGCGGCGCGTGCTTGGAACCGCGATGGCGGCGGCGATGCTCGCCGGAATTTCCGTTCCCGCCGCCGCAGCCGACATCTCGATCGAGGTGCCGGATGAACCAATGTCCGTTGAAACGACGGACGGCACCCGCTATCTGACCACCACGGCGCAGCGCGCTTCGTCTGAGATCCCGCTGATCCTTGGCATCAATGTCATCGGCGGCAACCTGTTCAACGGAGCCATCGTCATGTCTGGTACGGACATCAACGATAATCCAGACCCTTACATCTGGAACTTCAACTATCTGTACCTCTATGATGGACTGAACCTCAGCGGCGCGCAGTTTACCGTGAGCGAAGAGACCCGCCGCGAGGGAACGGAAGACTTTGATATGTCCACCGTCTATGACCACGGTCTTTCCACCGGCACTGAGGCCAGTCTCGGCAACGGCGGCATGGCGAACGGCAACGGACTTTACAGCTCCGGCGGCGCGAACCAGGTCTTTTCCACCGCGCTGGAGGCGCTGGGCGGCGTGAGCTACGGCGTGTATCACATGATCGACTGCTGGCTCGGCTTCAACTCCGACGTGCTCGATCAGATCGATTTTATCCAGAACGAGATGGATACGACATCGGAGTATTATCAGGAGGGCTATGCCACCTATGACCCGATGATTACCGACGTTTCCACCGGCACCGTGACAGCGCGCGCTTATGCGTGGGTGGAGATGGGCGAAGCGCTCAGCGCCTACCTTGAGGAGCATCCCAATCTCTCCGCACGTTACGGCGACCCGAAGGCGCTGTGCTACAACATTCAGGAGTTCGCGTTCGGTATTCCGTACTACATCGACTCCCTGATCGACACCGGTGCGCTGACCAAAATCACCGGCGCCTGCATCAGCGCAACCGATGATGCCGGCGTGACCTTTACCCTGATCGACCCGGCCACTGCGGGCGATGTCCGCGGCGACGCCTACGCCGTGGGCAACACCGTCAACTGGCTGACCGGCACTTATACCATGGATCAGATTCTGGCTGCCGACGTGGATGTGCTTGTCATCTATGCTGCGGGCTATACCTATGTCGAGGGCGGCACCGGCGGCGGTTCTCAGGGCGGCGGCTCCTACAGCAACACGCTGACCCGTGCATATCTGGAGGAACTGATGGAGGACGCAGGCTGCACCTATGAGGAGGCGCCTGTCATCATCGACGCGGAGAACGAGTCCGTTACCGCCGGTACGAACGGCTATAACTACGCCCCGACCACGCCGCTGTATGTGCCTTACATCGTGGCCTATATGTACATGGAGCAGCTTGCTGCGCTGGCGGAGGCCGGCGACGACGTGGCGGCCGCCATCAACCCGACTGCAATGTTTGAGTATGCCTGCGACGAGTTCTTCCATATCAAGGATGACGCTGCGGACACCATCGCCCTCTACTGGATCGCCGACAAGTGGGATGCGACGGACTCCGAGCTGGACAAGGTCCCTGATACCACCGATTACGTCTATAACAAGGACGCGGTTGTGACCGCGATCCAGACCG
>JAJBUU010000039.1 GCA_020860205.1 Oscillospiraceae bacterium
ACAATCGCCAGATACAGCCAGCCATCGGCAGTGGGAATATAGGTGATGTCGCCCATCCAGGCCTGGTTCGGGTGAGCAAAGGAGAAGTTGCGCTGCAACAGGTTTGGTGCGATGGGTTCATGCTCCAAATCTTCATCTTCGACTCCGGCAGCAGGGAGTCTGGGAAAACGTGGGAAAATATAGCGGAGAAACGCATTCTCACAGCACCTGCATCTTCTTTTGCAGCGTCAGACATTTTCAAGCGGCGCGCCCCTGTTTTTTCATGAACAGGCGTGCCAAATGTTACAGACGTTTTCCTCGTGTAGTTTGTTTTATTCCACCGAATCAGGGCAGGGAGATTTGTATAATTGAACGATTTTGAAATTCCATTCTTGACACAACGAATGTTTTATTATAATATAAAAATACAGCGAGTTGTGTTTATTTTTTAACAGCAAATGCGCATGGAGAAAAGTTTAACAGAAATGCGCAAAATTTAACAAAGAAGGGAATGGTTTCTAATGGAAGAACGCTTCCGGGACTACCGAACACCCGCGTCATTGCTGGTGGAGGTAGCAAAACTCACAGCACCTTACCGGGGACAGCGTGACCGCCTGAGCCTGGTAACGACAAAGGTTCGGGAGATTGTACCGGTACTCTCCTACGATGTGGTCAGCGTCATCGCGCGCGAGATGGATATAGACGTTTCCACCGTCTATGGATTCATCACATTCTATGCGATGCTGTCCACAAAGCCGCACGGCAAATTCACCGTTCGGATGTGCAAGAGCGCGCCATGTCATGTCAACGGCGCGGCGGAGGTCGTTCGCGCGGTGGAGGAACAGCTTGGCATCCACGTTGGAGAAACAACGGAGGACGGCCGCTTCACGCTGGAATACTGTCCATGTCTTGGTATGTGCGACATCGCGCCCGCGATCATGATAAACCGGAAGGTTTATGGCAACCTGACGCCGGAGAGCGTGCGCGACATCCTGAAATCTTATATCCGGGGGGACGTTGAAGCATGAAAGAACAATACATTCTCCTCCGAAACCGCAATGCGTTTGAGAGCGGTACTTATCACCCGCTGGAACCGGCGGAGTATCGCGCGACCGGCGGCTTTGACGGGCTGGAACGGGCGCTTAACATGAGCGCCGACGCAGTGATTGAGGAGGTCAGGACCTCCGGCCTGCGCGGGCGCGGCGGCGCGGGCTTTCCAACATGGCGCAAATTTACCTTCTGCGTCGGAGATAAAGGCGACGGTGTGAAATATGTCGTCTGCAACGCCGACGAGGGCGAGCCGGGCACCAACAAGGACCGCGAGCTGCTGACGGTGGACCCCTGCGCCGTGTTTGAGGGCATGGCGATCGCCGCGAAAGCGATCGACGCACACTTCGGTTATATCTATCTCCGCGCGGAATACAGCTTTATGCGCGACGACCTCCGCACCGTGATGGAGCGCTGCCGGGAACAGGGCTTTCTTGGCAAGAACATCCTTGGGTCGGGCTTTGACTTTGACATTGATCTGCGCATGGGCAACGGCGCTTATGTCTGCGGCGAGGAAACCGCCCTGCTTGAATCGCTGGAGGGCAAGCGCGGCGAACCGCGTCTGCGCCCGCCCTATCCGGGCGACAGCGGCCTGTTCGGCAAGCCGACGCTGCTGAATAATGTGGAAACGCTCTGCAATCTGCCCGCGATTTTCCGCATGGGCGCGGAGCAATATAAACAAATCGGCGTGCCCGGCAGCACCGGCACCAAGCTCTTTACCGTCTCCGGAAATGTCCGCCGTCGCGGAGTTTTTGAGTTCCCGATGGGCATCAATCTGAAGGAGCTGGTCTATGATTTCTGCGGCGGCGTCCCGGAGGGACAGAAGCTGCTGGGCGTACAGACCGGCGGCGCCTCCGGCGCGATCATCAATGCAAGCCAGGTGGATATCAGCCTTGACATCGACCATGTTTCCGCTTCCGGTGGCCGTCTGGCCTGCGGTACCATCATGGTCTACAGTGACCGCAACTGCATTGTGGACATTCTGTGCAATAACCTGGACTTCTTCCGGGAGGAGAGCTGCGGCAAATGCACGCCCTGCCGCGAAGGCGGTACGCAGCTTTACCACATGATCCGCCGCATTTCCGAAGGGGAGGGAGAGATGCGCGACCTGCGCAACATCGAGGAGGTCTGCAACCTGATGTGCGCCACCTCGCGCTGCGGTCTTGGCACATCCGCCACGATGCCGATCATGAGCTGTCTGCGGAACTTCCGCCCGGAGCTGATTTCCCATATAGACGGCGACGAATGCCCGGTATGCAAGCTGAAAGGAGGAAAATCGCGTGGTTAATCTGACGATTGACGGCTGCGCCGTTTCGGTTCCGGAGGGAACCACGATTCTGGAAGCGGCGCGCACTGTAAATATCAACATCCCGACGCTATGTCATCATGATGATTTGGATGTCAAGGCGGCCTGCCGCATTTGCGTGGTGGAGGTCAACGGCGGCGCAGTGCTGCAGCCGGCCTGCGAAACGCTGGTTGCGGAGGGGCTTGATGTCAAAACGGCCACGCCCCGCGTCATCAAGTATCGGCGCAATATTCTGGAGCTGATTTTTGCGCGTCACCCGCAGGACTGCCTGACCTGCCGGAAAAACGACCTTTGTGAGCTGCGCAAGGTTGCGGAACGGCTCGGCGTACATCATGCCACATTCTATGGCTATGACCCGCGCCCGGATCATCTGGACACCAGCTCGCCTTCCATCGTACGCAACCCGGCGAAATGCATCCTCTGCGGACGTTGTGTGGAGGTTTGCAGCAATGTGCAGAGCGTCCATGTGCTTGCGAAGGAGAACCGCGGCTATTATACCAACATCGTTCCGCCTTATGGGCGCGCGCTGGCGGACACCGCCTGCGTCAACTGCGGCCAGTGCTATCAGGTCTGCCCCACCGGCGCGATCACGATCAACGACAACATCCATAAAATCTATGAGGCCGCCGACGCCGGAAAAGACCTTGTGATCCAAATTGCGCCTTCTGTGCGGATCAATCTGGCAGAGTGCCTGAACGAGGAGCCGGGGACCGTGTCCACCGGACGGCTGGTCACGGCGCTCAAGCGCGTCGGCTTTGCAAAGGTGCTGGACGCGGACTTCGCTGCGGATCTGACCATCATGGAGGAAGGGACCGAGCTGCTCAGCCGGATTCAAAACGGCGGTGTGATGCCGATGATCACCTCCTGCTGCCCGGCATGGATCAAATTCTGCGAAACATTTTTCCCGGATCAGCTGGGACATCTCTCCACCTGCAAATCCCCGCAGCAGATGTTCGGGCCGCTCATCAAGACATGGTGCGCGGAAAAAATGGGCTTTGACCCTGCAAACATCTATTCCGTTTCCGCCATGCCCTGCACGGCGAAAAAGTTCGAGTGCCAGCGCGACGAGATGAACGCCAGCGGCTACCGTGACGTGGACACCTCGCTCACCGTGCAGGAGCTGGCGCATATGATCCAGACCGCAGGCATCGACTTCGCAAAGCTGGAGGAAACGCCGTTCGATTCTCCCACCGGGCTTGGTTCCGGCGCGGGATTGATTTTCGGCGCGACCGGCGGCGTGATGGAGGCCGCGCTGCGCACGGTCTACGAGGTCGTCACCGGCGAAACGCTGCCCCGCCTGGAGTTTACACAGGTGCGCGGAGTCGAGGGCATCAAGGAAGCGATTGTGGATTTGAAGGGAACGCCGGTGCGCCTGTGCATCGCGCACGGGCTTGGCAACGCCCGCAAGGTGATGGAGCAGGTGCGCGCAGGGACCGCACCGTATGATTTCATTGAAATCATGGCTTGCCCTGGCGGCTGCGTTGGCGGCGGCGGAAACGCGCCGCGTACATGGGCGAAGGTGAAAAAACGTCTGGCGGCGATTTATGCGGAGGAGCAGCGTCTGCCGCTGCGCAAATCCCACGATAATCCGGAGGTTCAGCAGCTTTACGCAGAGTTTCTCGGCGCGCCCAATTCCGAAAAGGCGCATGAGCTGCTGCACACGCATTATGTCAACCGGAGTGACCTGCTCTGATACGCTGCCCTGCTGCAAGCGCAAAGTGAAGGCCGGTCAGATTCCGCATTCCCATCCGGCGCGCCCCGTGCGGGCGTGGGCGCGGGCGCGGGTCCACAAAGCCTTTCGCGCCCGTGTCCTCCCTGCTCCGCGGCAGGATAACAGCGGGATTGAAAACAAAAAAACAGAGGCGAGAACGCCTCTGTTTTTTGTTGCCATATTTGCAGTCTGTTTGCCGGTTTGTCCAAAAGATGATTTGCACCCTGCGCTTTGTTCTGCCGCTTAGCCCAACGAGCTGATGATTTTGCCGACGTACTGGGCGAGGATCGTCAAATCCTTTGCGTCCACCTCGCCGTCGCCGGTCACGTCCGCATTGGCAAGGGCGGTTTCGTCGGTGATGTATTCCACCTTGCCGACGTGGCGCGCCAAAATCGTCAGGTCGCCTGCGTCCACCTCACCGTCGCCGTTCAGGTCGCCGGGGGTAGCGGCAGGAGAAGTCGGTTCATCGTCCGCTTCGCCCGTGTCAATCACGCTGTTGTAGTGGATGGTGGCAGAGGTGAGGTATTCGTTCTCTTCGCCAATCTCAATCGCGTTCCAATCGTCCTCGCTGCCGCCGTAGTAGACATTGGTCAGGCTGCTGCATCCAGAAAATGCCCAACCGCCGATGGCGTTAACACCATATGGAATTGATATACTTGTTAGATTGCTGCATCCTTGGAATGTACAGTCGTCGATAGATGTAACACCACTTCCAATCGTCGCACTCGCCAGACTACCGCACCAAGCAAATGCAGCATCGCTGATGGAAGTGACAGAATCCGGTATCGTCACATTCGTTAAATTATTGCACCAGGCAAATGCGGCCTCACCGATGGAAGTGACGGAATCCGGTATCGTTACACTCGCCAGGCTGCTACATCCATTGAATACATCGTCATCAATAGATGTGATGGAGTTTGGAATAGACAAGTTTGTTAAATTGCTGCATCCTCTGAATGCATCAATACCGATGGAAATGACAGAATCCGGAATCATCACACTCGTCAGGCTGGTGCATCCAAAAAATGCCCAATCACCGATGGAAGTAATACCATCCTCAATTACGACATCGGTAATAGACTCCCACAATGTGGACCATGGCGTGCCGTAATCCTCCATATCCCCCGTGCCGGAGATGGTCAACACGCCATTTTTCAGTGTCCATGTTGCATTTTCCCCGCAGGCACCGCTCATCGTGTCCGCGTCGTCGGCGCTGTTGTAGTGGATAGTGGCGGAGGTAAGGTAATCGTTATAACTGCCAATCTCAATCGCGTTCCATTCCGCTTCGCTGCCGCCGTAGTAGACATCGGTCAGGCTACTGCATCCATCGAATGCAAATAAGCCGATAGACGTAACGCTGACCGGTATTGTTACGTTCGTCAGACTGCTGCAACTTTGGAATGTTCCATTGATGGAAGTGATGCCATTTGGAATTTTTACACTCGTCAGGCTGCTGCATCCAAAAAATGCATAGGCATCAATGGAAATAACAGAATCCGGAATTGCCACGCTTGTCAGACTACCACACTCACCGAATGCCAAACTTCCAATGGACGTGACAGAATTCGGAATCGTCACGCTTGTCAGGCTGTTGCATCCATAGAATGCATAATCGTCGATGGAGATAACGGAATCCGGAATCGTCACACTCGTCAGGCTGCTACATCCATAGAATGCACCCCAGCCGATGCTGGTCACGCTGTTCGGAATCGTCACACTCGCCAAGCTGCTACATCCACTGAATGCATACCAGTCGATGGATGTGACGGAGTTCCCAATTGTCACGCTTGTCAGGCTGCTGCATTCCAAGAATGCATATTTTCCAATGGTAGTAACGCCCGTTTCGATGACAACACCGGTGATAGCTTCCCTCTCTGAGTACCACGGTGTATCTGCGCGCCAGTAGTTTTTCATATCTCCCGTGCCGGAAATGGTAAGTACTCCGTCTTCCAGTGTCCACGTTGCATTATCCCCGCAGGTGCCGCTTGTTGCGTCGTCCGCCAGCGCCGTGGTCGAGAGCAGGGCGGCCAGACAGACCAGCAGCAGGAAAATCCATGCTTTTTTCAATGCTTTCATGTTTTGCTCCTCTCATTTCTTAATTTTTAGTTGCCGGGTACCACGCCGCAGTCGGGGCACGGCGGACGTGTCGGCGGCTGTGCGCCCGCCGTACCGCGAGGGAAGCGTGGTACCGGGCAGGACAAATCGGGCGGCGCGGCGGTTCCCCTTCCCCACGCGCCAAGGGAGTTACGGCAT
>JAJBUU010000046.1 GCA_020860205.1 Oscillospiraceae bacterium
GTTGAAGCCGAAACAGCCGTGAACCAGTCGATTAAAAATCCGCAAATACCAAATGCCCGCCTTTTTTCGGTGGATGTTTCAACAGTAGCTCGTCAGGCTGCTGCATTTATAGAATGCATGTTCGCTAATGGAAGTGACGCTGTCCGGAATCGTAATGCTCGTCAGGCTGCTGCAGCTAGAGAATGCAAGTTGGCCAATGGAAGTGACGCCATCCGGAATCGTGATGCTCGTCAGGCTGCAGCTAGAGAATGCACTGTTGCCAATGGAAGTGACGCCGTCCGGAATCGTGATGCTTGTCAGGCTGCTGCATTCATAGAATGCATGTTCGCCAATGGTGGTAACACCGTTTCCGATGACTACGGTGGCAATGGATTTCCGTGATGAATACCATGGTGCCAATGTAGAGAATGTATAGTTTTTCATCGCCCCCGTGCCAGAGATGGTCAAAACCCCGTCCACCAGCACCCAAGACAAATCATCCCCGCAAGTCCCGCTGGTCGCATAACTCACCGGCGCGGTGAACACCTCGTCCTCCGCGTCAATCTCAATCTCTTCCCACGCATCCTCCGTGGGTTCCGCGGTTTCTTCCGTCTCCGCGTCCGCCGCCTCCGGCGGCGCTTCCGTTTCCACGGCTTCCACCATGTCCGCAGTGCCGTCCTCTTCCGCCAGCACCCCCGGCGCGAGCGACGCGGCCAAGCAGCCGACCAGCAACAGACTGAGCAAATTTTTTCCGATTCGTGTGTTCATGCTTTCCTCTCCTTTTTGTAAAAATAACAGATATGCCTATATTTTCCGAATCTGTTTCTTACAGTATACCATGTTTAATTTTGTAGTCAAGCCGGTTTTCAACTTTTTTAATACCTGCGGTGTATCCGGCAAAGTAAAAGAGAACCGGCACACTGACCGATTCTCTTTCAATGTTGTTTTGATAAGATAGCCCTATTGGAACATAATGCTACATCGTTCTGTCTGTTTCGTTATTCTTCTTGGCATTTGGGCTAAATCCGGGCTAAAACACTTCTCCACGCCTTGTGGCAGCCACGCCAAAACCCAACTGTATCAACGCTTTCAATAATCCTTATATTGGAAATTCAATAATTGCAGGTGAATTTTTATCTGTTCCGGTTAGTCGCAATGTGCAGGAGTGGGCAGGGTTTCGCTACTGCCCGGTTTATGCGGCGCTGCCTTAAAAATAAATGCTGTTGCCCTGCGAGCGCGTTTTTTCGGTATTGGATTTTTTCGTGTTTCGTGCTATGATAGGTGGACAAAAACCAAACAGAAAAGGAGCGGTGAACGACCATGAATGAAATCATGAACCGGCGGTCTACGCGGAAGTTTTTGGACAAAGCGGTGGAACCGGAAAAGGTGGAGCGGATCCTGCGCGCGGCGATGCAGTCTCCAACGGGCCGCAACGCGCAGGACTGGGAATTTCTGGTGGTGACGGACGCGGAAAAGCGCGTTGCGGCCTCCCAGGCCAGTCCTTACTCTGTCTGTGCGAAAAATGCGCCGATGCTGATTATACCGCTTGCCAACATGGAGCGGACGCAGGGCGACGACCTGCTCTGGACCTGCGATCTTGGCGCGGCGACGCAGACCATCCTCATCCAGACCGAAGCGGAAGGGCTGGGTGCCACCTGGCTGGCCTGCTGGCCTTATGCCGACCGCATGGCGTGCATCCGCACGGCGTTTGACCTGCCGGAGCATATCATCCCTTACGCCATCATCCCCATCGGCTACAAAGAGCGCATCAAGCCCTTTGAGGATCGCTATGACCCGGAAAAGGTGCATTGGGAGCGCTATTGAGCCGCCCCACATCATATCAGAATTGAATGGAGTCTTGAATGTGAAGGGACTAAAAATAGAGTAGCCTGGTGTTGGAATAATACTTTCAGGCCTTGCTCTGAGTACAAATAACTTTTTTGGATTAGTTGGTGGTGTTTCAGGTTTTGCAATAATTGCCGGCGGCTATTTTTTGAAAGACAAAAAAGACTGATTTCAGTTTATCGGCAAGGCAAAGCGATACATATAGTGGCGCAAAGAGAGCGAAAAACGCATGAAAATAAACAGAAAAAACATGGACACAACAAGAAAGGATTGAATGCATATGCAAACCCCATCTGCCTGCATGGATACGGAGGCAGAACAGCTCGCAAAGGTCGTGCTGTTCCCCGGTGACCCGCTGCGCGCGAAGGCGCTGGCGGAGCGTTATTTTGAAAACCCACAGTGCTTCAACCACATCCGCGGAATGTTTGGCTATACCGGACTTTACCGCGGCCGCCGCGTTTCCGTTATGGGCAGCGGCATGGGCGTGCCATCCGCAACGTTATACGCCCACGATCTATACACCTATTTTGGCGTGGAGAGCATCATCCGCATCGGCACCGCCGGCGGGCTGCGCGCGGACGTCAGGATGCGCGACCTTGTGCTGGCGATGACTGCCTCCACCAGCTCCAATTTTTCCGCGCAGTTCAGCTTTCCGGGGCTGCTTGCGCCAGTGGCGGACTGGTCGCTGCTGCGCACGGCGGCTGCGCGCGCGGAGGCGGGCGGACTGTCTTACCACGTTGGCAGCATCTTCACCGGCGACGCCTTTTATGATGCCAGCCCGAACGTCAATGAAAAGTGCCGCGATTTTGGTATGCTGGCCGTGGATATGGAAACGGCAGGTATCTACTGGGAGGCGATGTCCTGCAAGAAGCGGGCGCTGAGCATCCTGACCGTCGCCAACCACATTTTCACCGGCGAGGAGCTGCCCGCGCAGGAACGGCAGGAGGCGCTGCGGGAGATGATGGAAACCGCACTGGATACCGCATGGGAATTTGCGGAGTGAACGGGGGCGCGCGCGGATGATTCGCTTTTTTAACGGAAAAGTCCTCACGTTCCGGGACGGACTGCAGCTCACGGAGGACGAGGTCTGGGTGGACGGCGCGCGCATCTGCCGCGTCGGCCCTCCGGCGGAGCAGCCGCCCGCGTTTGAGTGGGAAATCGACCTGCGCGGCGACCTGCTGATGCCGGGCTTCAAAAACGCGCACACCCATTCCGCCATGACGTTCTGCCGCTCGCTTGCGGACGATGTGCCGCTTCAGCCGTGGCTCTATGAACAGATTTTTCCGCTGGAAGCCAGGCTGACCCCGGAGCGTGTTTATGCGTTTACACGGCTTGCGATTTTGGAATACCTGAGCAGCGGCGTGACCGCTGCGTTCGATATGTACTATCACCCGGACATGGGCGCACAGGCCTGCATCGACAGCGGCTTTCGCTATGTCTTTTGCGGCATGGCCGGTTCGGCGGAGGAGGCGGAGACGCGCTATACGCACTTCAACAGCCTTCACCCGCTCATCTCTCTCATTCCCGGCGTTCATGCGGAATATACCGTCAGCGCGGAGGAGCTGCGCTACACCGCCGACCTGGTACACCGCCACCGCTGCCCATTTTATGCACACAATTCCGAAACAGCGTTGGAAACGGTGGAGTGCATACAGCGCCACGGCATGACCCCGACCGCGCTGTTTGATTCACTGGGGCTGTTTGATTATGGCGGCGGCGGCTACCACTGCGTCTATCTCAGCGATGACGACATGGAGATATTCCGCCGCCGGGGGCTTTATGTTGTGACCTGCCCGGCCAGCAACGCAAAGCTGGCCAGCGGGATCGCGCCGCTGACGCGGTACCAGTGCGCGGGCATCCCCATTGCGCTCGGTACGGACGGCGCAAGCAGCAACAACGCGCTGGATATGTTCCGCGAGATGTACCTTGCCTGCGTGCTGCAAAAGCTCCGGAACGGGGATGCGGCTTCCGGGGAGGCCGCCGCGGTCCTGACCGCCGCCTGCTCCGGCGGCGCGCACGCGATGGGTCTGCCGGACTGCGACAGCATCGCGCCCGGCAAGCAGGCGGATCTGATCGTGATCGACCTCTCGCGCCCGAATATGCGCCCGATCATCAACATCCCCAAAAATCTGGTATACAGCGGCAGCAAGGAAAATGTGCGTCTGACGATGGTCGCGGGTCAGGTGCGCTACGAGAACGGGGAATTTTTCATCGGCATCGACCCGGAGACGCTCTACCGGCAGGTGGAATCTGAAGTGGAAAAAATGCGGGCGGAGTGACGCAAAACGCCGTCTTTCCGTCGTGCGGCACGGTGCGCGCTGGGAATTTCCCGCGAAACGCCGCTCTGATAACGCGGCGCTGTTTGAAAAAATTTTTTTTGCACCGCGTGCGATAAAAACGCGGCTTCGTGCGTTGTTATGTTGAACAGGAGGAAAAAATGCGCGTGTATGCTTTGGACCCGGCGGACGCATCCGGGGAACCAAACGCCGGGGCGGAGAACGATCTCCGCGCCATTGCGGAGGGAAACAGAGAGGCTTTGGCAAGGCTCTATCATTCGCACGGTTCGGCGGTTTACGCCTATGCGCTCTCAATCCTGCGCCACCGCGAGGAGGCGGAGGATGTGCAGCAGGACACCTTTGTGCAAATCTGGCGCGCTGCCGGGACCTACCGGCCGCAGGGCAAGCCGGACGCATGGATTTTTACCATTGCGCGGAACCTTGCGATGCAGCGCCTGCGGGAGCGAAAGAAAACCGTTGAAACGATTCCGGAGGGCTGGCAGGAGGAATTTGCAGACGACCCACGGATGGATCCGTCCGATCGGGTGCTGGCCGCAGCGCTGCTGGAGAGCCTTGGCGATGAGGAACGGCAAATCGTCGTACTGCACATCATGACCGGGATGAAGCACCGGGAAATCGCGGAGATGATGGGCAAGCCGCTTTCCACCGTACTTTCCAAATACAACCGGGCCTTAAAAAAGCTGCGCAGCGCATACAAGGAGGCGGACAGTTTATGAAAGATCAAGAGCTGGAGCGGCGTATCCGCACCGCTATGGAACACGCGGCGCCGGACCGCCTTGACAGTATCCTCTCTTCCTGCGATGAACAGAAAGGAGAATATACCAACATGACAACTCTATCGAATTTTTCCAACACCACCCCCCGCCCGGACGCGGAAAAATCCGCTCCGGCAAAGCGCAGCGTATGGCGCCGCTTTGCGGCCATCGCGGCAGCGCTGGTTCTGTTTGTCGGCATCGGGAGCTATTCCATGGGTCGGCGGGCAGCTGCGGTGGATTCCATCATCCTGCTGGATGTGAATCCCAGCATCTCCATCTCGGTGAACGCAAACGAAAAGGTCCTTTCGGCGGAGGCGCTCAACGCCGATGCGGAAACGGTTCTGGGCGACATGGATTTAAAGGGCGTTTCGCTGGACGTGGCGGTCAACGCCATCATCGGCGCAATGCTCCAGGCGGGCTATCTGGACGAGGCGCGAAACTCCATCCTTGTTTCGGTGGAAAGCGGCGACGCGGCACGCGGCGCGGCGCTGGAGCAGGAGGTTTCCGCAGCGATCGCCGCAGCGACGCAGACCGACTCCCTTTCCGCTGCGGTGCTCAGCCAGACCATCAGCGCCACGGATGAAACCCTGACATCTCTGGCAACGGAATATGATATTTCGCTGGGCAAGGCGGCGCTCATTCAGGAGGTCGTCGCGCAGGATGCAACGCTGACCGTTGCCGACCTCGCAGGCGTGGACATCAACGAAATCGCGCTGCTCATCTCCTCCAACAACATCAGCACCAGCACCACCCAGACCGGAACTGCCAGCGACAAGGCGTATATCGGCGAGTCCGCCGCGCTCAATGCGGCACTGGCCGACGCAGGCGTCAGCAATGCCGACGTGCTGCGTTCCACCGCAAAGCTGGGACGTGAAAACGGCGTGATGGTCTACGAGGTGGAGTTTGACACAGCGGAAATGGAATATGATTACGACATCGACGCCGGAACCGGCGCAGTCGTTTCCGTGGACATTGAACGCAGATACTCCGGTCTGGAAACCGTCATAAGCAGCATTACCTCCGGAACGCTGATCGGGGAAACCGCAGCAGAGGACATCGCTCTGGCCGACGCGGGTGTGAGCAGGACCGACGTCACCTATCTGAGCAGCTGGCTCGAATATGACGATGGACGTATGGAGTGCTACAAGGTCAATTTTACAGTGGGCAGCTCGGTCTATGAGTACGAAATCGGTCTGTACGACGGCACGGTGCAGAGCAAGGACGTGGAGAACCGCGACGCCGGAACCACGACTGCCGGTACGACCCAGGGAACGACCACCGGCACAACTACCGGCACGACTACAGTCACAACGACAGGCAGGACGACAGGGACGACGCGAGGCCCGACGAGCAGGAAGCACGC
>JAJBUU010000070.1 GCA_020860205.1 Oscillospiraceae bacterium
GGCACCGATTTTTGTGCTTCGATTTCCCATTTGCACGGGGATTTCCAAAAGGGGCATGCCCCTTTTGGCCGTTCAGGATGGGTGGCTCCGGAGGGAAACCCATTCGGCAGGGTTTCCCTTCGGGCGCACCTTTGCTTACTAAGTGCCCTGCGGGTATTCCTTGCGTCAGGAAAGTAAGTCGTCGCCACAGCGACGAACCCCCGCTCCTGCAGGAACGACCTGCTTTCCCGTCGCGGGAAAAGAAACGAAGGCAGCTTTGGAGGGACCACCTGCGGAAGGGACGCATACGCCCGCGCCTTGTGCGGTGACGCCTGATTTTTTGTTGCAGGCATTGCAGCAAAAAGCGTTGCGGCGGGCGTTGGGGGATGAATCGATCCCTGCGCCCGCCGCTGCCGGCGCATTGAATCAGTGCTTCTTTAAGACGACGCCGTATCATTTGGCAACCGCGGACTGCGTAAAAACCTTCGGCAGAACAAGGCGCATTCGCAGGCTTTGCGGACGCAGGGGTTCTGTAAAAAATACAGGAGGGATAACGGATGAGAACGATAGAAGCGGAAGGCGACATTCTGTATCTTGGCCGACAGGGTGAAAACCTGGCGCTGCGGATACGCTTTCCCGTGACGGCCTGGGCGGACACATTTGGGAGCGGCTCCTTTGCGCTGGTGGCGCAGCGCGCCGGGGACGCAGCGCCATACCCGGTGGACATCAGCGTAGACGAGTCGTATGTCAACTGGGACGTGACAAGCGCAGACACCGCGGTGGCCGGTCTGGGGCACTGTCTGCTGCTCTATTACGCAGACGATGGGACAGTGGCAAAATCACGGACGATGTTCACAAAGGTGGCTCCTTCGCTGGACGATGCAGGCGCAGACCCGCCGGAAGCATGGGAATCGTGGGTGAACCGGGTGTTGACTGCCTGCAAGGCTGCGGAGAATATCGCGGAGGCTGCGGCGCATATGCCGATAATTGAGCGCGATACCTGGTGGCTCTGGAACAGCGACGAAGGCGTTTATGAGGACAGCGGTTACCCCGCGCGCGGCGAACAGGGGCCGCAGGGCGAACAGGGTGAACAAGGCAAACAGGGCGCTGACGGTGCTGACGGTGCGACGCCGGTGCGCGGGACGGACTACTGGACAGCGGAGGATCAGGCGGAAATCGTTGCCGCAGTCGCGGCGCTGTTTACCGATGTGAGCGTGGAGGGACAGTGAAATGACGGAATTTGCGGTGATGCCGCTGGCGGACTATGCCGCGGCCTGTGACGCGGTGCGCGCACTGGACGGCGGAACAGACGCCATTGTCTCCGGCGCGTTGGCCACACGCATTGCGGCGCTTTCTGCGGCGGAGTCCGGAAGCGCGGCGGCCGGGAAAATCTACGGCGTGCGCTGGGACAAGTCGAGCAGCACGAAGCTGACGCGCACGGACGACGCGGCGGGCTTCTCCGAACCGGTTCCCGCAATCGGCGGAACAGGCGGCAGCAGCCCGTTCGACCACATCCTGCCGTGGGCTGGGATGCAGAAAATCGAGGACGCGGCGGCGGGGACGATGGTGGTCATTCCGAAGTTTTACTACCGCTGGGTCGATTCGTCCGATGCGCTGACGCTGCAAATCGCCAGCGAACCGGTGAGCGGCTTCTCCGTCTCCCCGGCGCACATGGCGCGCGGCGACGGTGCAGGCGAACGGGACGTGGTATATCTGGCGCGGTATAAATGCGCCGGGACATCTGGGATTTCCATTTCCGGTGCGGCGCCGACGGCGACGCTGACCCGCGCCGCGTTCCGTGAGGGCGCGGCGGCGCTGGGAACCGGATACAGCCAGCAGGATTTTGCGATGTTCTGGACGCTGCGGATGCTCTTCCTCGTGGAATATGCAAGCTGGGACGGGCAGAGTTCCATCGGCTGTGGCTGCGGCGATGGCAGCGCCGCAGCGGAAACCGGCACGACAGACGGCATGACATATCACACCGGCACAATGCAGGAGAGTCTGGACGCTTACGGGCAGGGCGTGCAGTACCGCTGGATTGAGGACCCGTGGGGCGGTCTGCTGGAATGGGTGGACGGCTGCTATTTTGACGGCGACCACAATCTGTTTCTCATTCCGAATCCTGCCGACTTTTCCGACGACACGGGCGGAACGGAGGTCGGCGCGCTGAACCTTTACGGCTATGTGACGGAATGGTACATTCCAACAGCAGACGGGTTTGAATGGGCGCTGCTTCCCGCCGCCGTGGGCGGCAGCGCCGGGAGTTACATCCCCGATTCCTGCGGGCTGTTCAGCGGCCCCTGCATGACGGTCGGCGGACAGTACAAGCAGCAGTCAACCGTGGCGGGGCCGTTCCGCATCTACGCCACATCGGTGTCGGCGGCTTACGCCACCATCGGCGCGCGGCTGCAACGCCTTCCCTGACGCAGCACGGCGGTTTTTGCTGCTGCCGGCAAAAAGATTTTACAAAAATTTCGGAAAATTTTGCTTGTGTTCGCATGGGGATTGGGTTATAATCCATAATATACAAGTCGCAACTGAAATTTTATGCGATTTTTCGTGAAAAACGCAAAATGGAAGCGATAACAAAATACAAAATTCAGGAGGCACAAACATGGAACACGAAGCAACCCGGCAGAAGTATGTCTATCTGTTTTCGGAAGGGAACGCAGAAATGCGGGAGCTTCTGGGCGGCAAGGGCGCAAATCTGGCGGAAATGACCCGCATCGGTCTGCCGGTGCCGCAGGGCTTCACCATCACGACAGAGGCCTGCAACCGCTATTATACGGACGGTCGGCAAATCGCGCCGGAGATCGAGGCGGAAATCTTTGCATATCTGGAAAAAATGGAGGAACTGGCCGGCAAAAAGCTGGGCGACACGGAACGCCCGCTTCTCGTTTCCGTGCGCTCCGGCGCGCGCGCTTCCATGCCCGGCATGATGGACACCATCCTCAATCTGGGCATGAATGACGGGGTGGCGGCGGCGCTGGTGAAGCTGACCGGCAATCCGCGCTTCGTCTATGACGCCTATCGGCGCTTTATCCAGATGTTCTCCGACGTGGTGATGGAGTTGCCAAAGAGCCGCTTTGAAGCATACATCGACGCGATGAAGGTTGCGCGCGGCGTGCAGCTGGACAGCGAGCTGACCGCTGCGGATATGCAGGAGCTGGTTCGGCAGTTCAAGGACTATTACCGCGAAAATCAGGGTACGGATTTTCCGCAGGATCCGCGGGAGCAGCTTTTGGCTGCTGTGCGCGCCGTGTTCCGGAGCTGGGACAACCCGCGCGCCAATGTCTACCGCCGGATGAACGACATCCCCTATGCGTGGGGTACCGCCGTCAACGTGCAGGAAATGGTCTTTGGCAACATGGGCGAGGATTCCGGCACGGGCGTGGCCTTTACGCGCAACCCTGCCACCGGAGAAAAACGGCTCTACGGCGAATTTTTGATGAATGCACAGGGCGAGGACGTGGTGGCCGGCATCCGTACCCCGCAGGCCATCGAGCGGCTGCGAGAGGTCAACCCGGACATTTATGCACAGTTTGCCGAGATTGCGGACACGCTGGAGCGGCACTACCGCGATATGCAGGACATGGAGTTCACCATCGAGCGGGGCAGGCTCTATATGCTCCAGACCCGAAACGGCAAGCGCACCGCGCAGGCGGCATTCAAAATTGCGGCAGACCTTGTGGCGGAGGGACTTTGCACCCGCGAGGAGGCGCTGCTGAAAATCGAACCGAAGCAGCTGGACGCGCTGCTGCACCCGCGCTTTGACGCGCACGCGCTGGAAAATGCGGTCCCGGTCGCAACCGGTCTTGCGGCGTCGCCCGGCGCAGGCTGCGGTGCGATTTGTTTCACTGCGGAAACGGCAAAGGAGCGCAGCAAGGAAGGCCCCGTGGTGCTGGTACGTCTGGAAACCAGTCCGGAGGACATCGAGGGCATGGCCGCCGCGCAGGGCATTCTGACCGCACGTGGCGGCATGACAAGCCATGCGGCCGTGGTCGCGCGCGGCATGGGCGCCTGCTGTGTCGTTGGCTGCAGCGCGCTCTCCGTCCACGCAGAGGAGGGCTATATCCTGCTGGCCGGCAACAAGGTACACGAGGGCGATTTCATCTCGTTGGACGGCACGACCGGCAACATCTATCTCGGCGTGATCCCGACGGTGGATGCGGACGAATCCGGCGACTTTGCCACCATCATGGGCTGGGCGGACGAGGTACGCCGCCTGGATGTACGCGCCAACGCGGACAACCCGCGCGACGCTGCGACCGCGCTCCGTTTTGGCGCGCAGGGCATCGGCCTGACGCGCACGGAGCATATGTTCTTTGCGGAAAACCGCATTGCCGCCATGCGGGAGATGATCATTTCCCGCACTCCGGAGCAGCGCCGCGCCGCGCTTGCCAAAATTCTGCCAATGCAGCGCGATGATTTCGTGGGTATTTTCCGCGTGATGGGCGAGCGCCCCGTGACCATCCGCCTGCTCGACCCGCCGCTGCACGAGTTCCTGCCGACGGCGGACGCGGATATTGAAGCGCTCAGCGC
Organism: Oscillospiraceae bacterium; assembly: GCA_020860205.1. Lineage (GTDB taxonomy): Bacteria > Bacillota > Clostridia > Oscillospirales > Oscillospiraceae > RGIG7114. The sequence continues at coordinate 4,522 of JAJBUU010000070.1, forward strand.
GGAAATGGGCGTGAGCTTTGACGAGCTGAAAGCAACAGTCGTTTCGCTGCACGAGGTGAACCCGATGATGGGTCTGCGCGGCTGCCGTCTGCCGATCCTTTATCCGGAAATCGCAGAAATGCAGACACAGGCGATCATCGAGGCCGCGATTCAGGTCAGCAGGGAAACAGGCATGGAGATCCAGCCGGAAATCATGGTGCCGCTGGTCGGCGCGGCGGGCGAGCTTCGCTATATGCGTAATCTCATCAGCAATGTTGCAGATAAGCTGATCGGACAGTCCGGTCTGCCGCTGCATTACCGCGTGGGAACGATGGTGGAGCTGCCGCGCGCGGCTATCTCCGCCGACCGGATCGCGGAATACGCTGATTTCTTCAGCTTTGGCACAAATGACCTGACGCAGATGACCTTCGGCTTCAGCCGGGACGACGCGGGTAAGTTCCTGCCCAATTATCTGGAAAAGAAAATCCTGGAGCATGACCCCTTCGTTCGTTTCGATGAGCTTGGCACTGGCCGGCTGGTGGAAATGGCGACAAAGCTTGGCCGGGAGAAAAAGCCGGACATTCATCTGGGCGTTTGCGGCGAACACGGCGGCGACCCCGCCAGCGTGCAGTTTTTCCACAACACAGGTCTGGATTATGTTTCCTGCTCGCCCTTCCGTGTCCCTGTGGCGCGCCTTGCCGCAGCACAGGCGCAGATTCGCAATCCACGGGACTGAAATAATGTTTTTCAGAATGCAAACAGGCGGGAACATCTTTAACGATGCTCCCGCCTGTCTTTGTATTTGCCCGACAAGTCGAGATTTTCAGATTACACTTTATACTGTTTCCGGATTTCGGCAGGAATATAATAGTCGAGTGATTTAATGATCGTTTCATCATTGAAAACGATCATCATGCTCTGCATATCTTCATCTATATCTATCTTTATATCAGGTAAAATGTTAAAAAACACAAGGGCAGGAATATATCCCGCCCTTGCTTGTTTCATAGGATATTCTCATTAGAAATAATAAATCCGAACACATTCCCAACTTGAGGAATGTAGTTCGGATTTATCGTTGTTTGGTCCGAGTGGCGGGATTTGAACCCACGGCCTCTTGGTCCCGAACCAAGCACGCTACCAACTGCGCTACACCCGGATGTGCGTCCAACTAACATCGAACGCCATATTATTATAATAAAAACCGCAGGCAATGTCAAGGTTTTTTTCTTTTGACAGAGCCGCAAGCATAAAATCAAAAAAACAAAAGGACACTCAGCAACCCGAATGTCCTTTTGATGTTGGCATCGACCTATCTTCCCAGTCCGTCGCCAGACAAGTATTTTCGGCACTGCTGAGCTTAACTTCCGTGTTCGGAATGGGAACGGGTGGACCCTCAGCGTTATCAACACCAACTATTTTATATTTGCACCCTGAGAACTGAACAGAGGAGGAATAGAAGGAAGACGAAGCCTGCATAATTTTTGAATTGTAGGTCAAGCCCTCGGGCGATTAGTATCGG
>JAJBUU010000001.1 GCA_020860205.1 Oscillospiraceae bacterium
TGCACAAGGGAACCTGGATTCGTGTGGAAGGCGAAGTAAAAGAGGATCTGCGGCGTGAAGCAAGGGTGGCCATGATGGAAGCCAATAAGTCATCATTGAGCAGCATGTATACAGTGGATGACAACCTGATGACAGTATTTGCTTTTGAACATGGTACGGCTACCATCTATTCCTTTACGGAAGAACCCAAGATTATGGAATTTTAAAACATAAACAGCTTTATTGTCAAATATCAGTATTAACAAAACAGGGAACAGAGGAGAGATTTTCTTCGCTGTTCCCTGTTTCTATCATACCTCTGAAATGTCAAGTCTACACACGGTAAAGTTATTATAATGACAAAATCAGAACACTCTATATAAATAAATGTCTGACTTCTCTGTTGCTTTTGCGCTCCAAATGTGGTAAAATAATATTGCATCATGGCGCATTAGCGCCACAGAACAAAATACACCGTGCACACAGGAGAGAAAGAGAGAACCAAGCTATGAACTCCATCCAAGATATATGGGCCGGAATTATGGAGATTCTATCTGCAAAACTGACGACCACCTCAATCAATACATGGTTTTCGGATTGTGAACCCATTGAACTGGAGGATGGCCGTCTTGTGCTGCAAACCGGCACCGCGTTCAAGCGCGACATCATTCTCCAACGCTTTGCCCCCACCATAAAAGCCGCGCTGAACGATCTTTTTTCCTGCGAATTTGAACTGCTGGTCCTGACCGGTGAAGAATTGGCGGAATATCAGGAGCATAAATGCCAGCAAAACAGTCTTCCGGAGATGGACGGCTATACCTTTGATAATTATATTGTTGGAAACTCCAACAAATTTGCACACGCAGCCGCGCTCGGCGTTGTAAAAAGCCCAGGCAGCCGCGCATATAATCCCCTGTTCATCTATGGAAACTCCGGTCTGGGCAAGACGCATCTGCTGTTGGCCATCGGCTCCGCAATACACGAAAACGATGCCAATGCAAAAATCATCTATATCAAAGGAGACGATTTTTTAAACGACATGGTGCGCTCGCTGAAAGAGGGAACCGCGGAGGAATTCCGGCAGAAATACCGGAATGTGGACCTGTTTCTTGTGGACGATATTCAGTTTATCGCAGGCAAGGAAAGCACACAGGAGGAATTTTTCCATACGTTCAACAGCATCTATGAATCCGGCCACCAAATCGTGCTTACCTCCGACCGTCCGCCCATCGCAATGGCGCAGCTGGATGACCGTCTGCGCACCCGCTTTGAGGGCGGCCTGATGGCGGATATACAGCCGCCGGATGTGGAGATGCGTATGGCGATCATCCGCGACAAGGCCGGACACATGGGAATGAACCTCAGCAGCGAGGTGGTGGAATATATCTCAGAGAAGGTCACCAGCAACATCCGACAGATCGAGGGCGTGGTCAAGCGCCTGACTGCTTACCGCGATGTGACCGGGAACGCGATCACAAAAAGCACCGTGGAAAAAGCCATCTCCGATGTGGTGCATACCGGCACATATATTCCAACGCCGGAGGACATCATCAAAGAAACAGCGCTCTATTACCAGATCAGCGTGGAGGAAATCAAGGGACAGCGCCGCAGCAAAAATATTGCCATGGCGCGCCATATCTCCATCTACCTCATCCGCGAGCTGACGAACCTCTCCCTGAAGGACATCGGCGCTTACTATGAGGACCGCAACCATTCCACCATACTCTCCTCCATCAAAAAAATAGAAAAAGACATCAAGACTGACTCAGAAATCTCCGGCATCATACGGGACATCACCAGCAACATCAATTCCCGGCAGCGCTGAAGATTTTTCCACCTGTTCCGTTTCAAAACCGGTAAACTTCCGGTGGAAAATCAGTCGAAAGATTTACTGCCGGATCTGCCCTGTTGAAAACAAAAATTTTTTTTGACAAAACATTCCACATCGAAACTCTTTGCGCCACAACGAGTTTTTCCACTTTTCCACATGATTTTCCACTACTAGGAAAACTACTAAAAAATTATTCTATCTCTCTCTCAGAGAGCACATTTCCAAATGCACAAAAAAGACTGGAGGCAACCTGTATATGAAATTCTCCTGTGAACGGGCTTTTTTACACGCAGCGGTCACGACATCGGCCAGAGCTGCCAGCTCGCGCAGCCCAATCCCGGCTCTGGAAGGCATTCTGATCGAGGCCGGACAGAACAACGTCAAGCTGACCGGGTACGATCTGAAAAAAGGAATCTATACCAAAGTGGAGGCAGAAGTATCCGAGCAGGGCAGCATCGTCCTGAATGCCCGCATTTTTTCAAACATTGTTTCCTCTCTGCCGGAGGGAACCGTGATGCTGAAAACAGACGGTATGAACGTCAACATCAAATGCGAAAATGCGGAATTTGAAATCATCGGCTCCGACGCAGCAGACTATCCGGAGCTTCCAACAGTGGACAAACAGTCCGCCATACAGATCCCACAGTCGATCCTCTCGTGCATGATCCGACAGACCATCTTTGCCGTTTCCGATAACGAATCCCGCCCAATCTACACCGGAGAGCTGTTTGAAATCGGAAACGGGATGCTGACCCTTGTCGCAGTGGACGGTTATCGCCTCGCCATGCGAAAGGAGGCAATCGAGGGTGCCGGAGAGGATTGCAGCTTTATCGTACCGGGCAACGCACTCTCCGATCTGGAAAAGCTGTGCAGCGATACGGAGGAACCTGTGCAAATCAGTCTGGGCAGCAAGCACATCAGTTTTGCAATCGGGGAAACCGTACTCATTTCCCGTCGGCTGGAAGGGGAATTTCTGGACTACCGCAAGACCGTGCCGCAGCTTTATCGTGTGGAGCTGCTGGCGGATCGGTACCTGTTCCAGCGCACGGTGGAGCGCGTTTCGCTTCTCATTGATGAAAAGGTGAAAACGCCGGTCCGCTGTATTTTTGGAGAGAGTCAGGTCACCGTCGTCTGCGCCACCTCGCTTGGCAAGGCGGAGGACTGCTGTATGCTGGAGGGAAACGGCGGCGAACTGGAAATCGGCTTCAATAACCGCTATCTGTTGGACGCGCTGCGCGCCGTTACTGTGGATGAAATCAAAATTCGTTTGAATACCGGCGCATCCCCCTGCGTCGTTGTCCCGGTGGAGGGCGACGCATTTCTCTATATGATTCTGCCGGTACGGCTGAAGTCCGGGGAGTGAAAAAAATTATGACAGAAATTGCAATCACAACGGAATTTATCAAGCTGGATTCCTTCCTGAAGCTCGCAGGGGAATTTGGCACCGGAGGAAAGGCAAAGCTGACCATCGCCGCTGGCGGCGTCCAGGTCAACGGCGAAACTTGCACCATGCGCGGGAAAAAGCTCTATCCCGGAGATACCGTGTCCCTCTTTAACCGGACTTACCGCGTTACAAAGGAATGAAGGTCTGCTCCCTGCGCCTGCACGGGTTCCGCAACTATGACACGGCGGAAGCCAGCTTTGCAGATGGGATCAATGTCATTTCCGGCCGCAACGCGCAGGGAAAAACAAATTTGCTGGAGGCGGTCTATCTGCTATCCGGCGGGCGCAGCTTCCGCACACGCTTTGACCGGGAGATGGTTGGCTTTTCCGCGCCGTTTTCGGAGGTTTGTGCGGAGATATTTGCCGCAGAGCGAACACAGCAGCTCCGTATTCTGATGCAGCCGGGACGCAGAAAACAGATTTGGCAAAACGGCGCGCGATGCACGGGGGGCGAGCTCGGCGAAACGGTGAATACCGTGCTGTTCAGTCCGGATGATTTGAACCTGATACGGGATGGCGCGGCGGCGCGGCGGCGTCTGCTTGATTTGGCCATCAGCCAGCTTCGCCCCGGCTATGCGCGGCTCCTGCGCGATTATCGGCGGCTCTATGAGAACAAAAGCCGCCTTTTGCGCGATTACCGGGGCGACCCTTCGCTGCCGGATACGTTCGAGGCATTTTCGGATGAAATGGCGCGCATTTCCGCAAAGCTGATTCGCTACCGCGCGTCCTTCACACGCCGCCTCTCTGCCGCCGCCGCGCCGGTACACCGTGAATTTTCCGGCTCCGGCGAGATTTTGGAAATTGCTTACCGCACGGTCAGCACGGTTTCCGACCCGGAGGGCGGGGAGACGCAGATTTATCAGGAAATACTGGCGCACCAGAGCGCCCACCGGCAGGCCGAGCTTGCCACCGGAAACTGTCTGACCGGCGCGCATAAGGATGATTTGGAAATCTGCATCAATGGCCGTCCTGCGCGAATATATGCATCGCAGGGGCAGACCCGCACGGCCGCGCTTTCCATCAAGCTCGCAGAACGGGAGATTTTTCTTGCGGAAACAGGCGAATATCCGGTGCTGCTTTTGGACGATGTACTCTCCGAGCTGGACGCGCAGCGGCAGTCCTTTGTCTTAAACCGCATTGGCGGCGGTCAGACGCTGATCACCTGCTGCGAGGACGAGCAGATCATCAGAAAAACAGGCGGGCGTGTGCTGTTTGTGGAAAACGGCTGCATCCGATAGAAAAAAAACGCGGTCTTTGGAAAGGCGGGATCCCTTGTATCTTCATATTGGGAATGACATGATCCTCCGCAAGCGTGAAATTTTGGGTATTTTTGATTTGGACAACACCTCTCAGTCCTTGCAGACCCGTCGGTTTCTCTCCAAAGCGGAGCAGGCTGGCGAGGTCGTGAACGCCGCCGGGGAGGAACTGCCAAAGAGCTTTGTCCTCTGCGTCCGCGACGGACGGCAGACGGTCTATCTGAGCCAGCTCAACGCCTCCACGCTTTATCGGCGCGGAGAGCTTTTGGGCGTGGAAACTTAAAAATATATATAAACGTATCGGTACATAAATGGAAGGAAGCAGATGCAATGTCTGAGATCAGCGAAAAAATTACGAACGAATATGATGCCTCGCAGATTCAGGTGCTGGAAGGTCTGGAGGCTGTGCGCAAGCGTCCGGGTATGTATATCGGTTCTACCAGCGCAAGCGGACTGCACCACCTGGTTTATGAAATTGTGGATAACTCCATTGATGAGGCGCTTGCCGGCTATTGCAGGCATATCTCCGTCACGATAGAGGCGGACAATGTGATTTGCGTCAGCGACGATGGACGCGGTATCCCGGTGGATATTCAGGGGCAGACGGGGCTTCCCGCGCTGGAGGTCGTCTATACGGTGCTGCACGCCGGCGGCAAATTTGGCGGCGGCGGCTATAAGGTTTCCGGCGGTCTGCACGGCGTTGGCGCAAGCGTGGTCAACGCACTCTCCGAATGGCTGGAGGTGGAGGTACACCGGGACGGAAAAATCTATCAGATGAAATTTTCCCGCGGTCTGAAAACGCAGGAGATGACCGTGATTGGAACAACGGAGCGCACCGGAACCACAGTCCGCTTTCATCCTGACCCGGAAATGTTTGAGGAAACGGTATTTGACTACGAAACGCTGCACGTCCGGATGCGGGAGCAGGCGTTTTTGAATGCCGGTCTGCATATTTCCATCACGGACGCACGCCCGGAGAGCGCGGAAAAACCGGAGGAGGAGCGCGCCGACGCGATGTGCTATGCGGGCGGTATTCGGGAATTTGTCACCTATATCAACCGCAACAAGGCTCCGCTGCACCCGGATGTGATCTATGTTTCCGGTTCCCGCGCGGACGCGGAGGCTGAAATCGCGCTGCAATATAACGACAGCTTTAATGAGATCATCGTTTCCTTTGCCAACAATATCCACACCCCGGAAGGCGGAATGCACGAAACCGGCTTTAAGACCGCGCTGACCCGCGTTCTGAACGCTTACGGAAAAAAGACGGGCGCGCTGAAGGACGGGGACACGCTCTCCGGCGAGGACTGCCGCGAGGGAATGACCGCCGTGATTTCGGTCAAGCTGGTCAATCCGCAGTTTGAGGGGCAGACAAAGGCCAAGCTCGGCAACAGTGAGATGCGGACGCTGGTGGATGGGATTTTGCAGGAGCGCCTGAGCGAGTTTCTGGAGGAAAATCCCACGATTGGAAAAGCGATCCTGGAAAAGGCACTGACCGCATCCCGCGCGCGCGAGGCCGCGCGCAAGGCGCGGGAATCTGTCCGCCGCAAAACCGGACTGGAATCCGGTCAGATGCCGGATAAGCTGCAGGACTGCAATGAGCGCGACCCCAGTCTTTGCGAGATATACATCGTGGAGGGCGACTCCGCCGCCGGTTCCGCCATACAGGGACGGGATTCCCGCTTTCAGGCCATCCTGTCCATGTGGGGCAAGATGCTGAATGTGGAAAAGGCGCGCGCGGACAAAATATACGGCAACGATAAGCTCTATCCGATGATTGTCGCCCTTGGCGCGGGGATCGGGGATGAGTTCAATATGGACAAGCTGCGTTATCACAAAATCATCATCATGGCGGATGCCGATGTGGACGGCGCGCATATCCGCACCCTGTTGCTGACTTTCTTTTTCCGCTATATGCGTCCGTTGATTGAAAACGGCTATGTCTATTCCGCAGTTCCGCCGCTCTATAAGCTGACACGCGGCAAGACCCAGCGCGTGGCTTATTCTGACGAACAGCGCGATGCCATCAGCGCCGAGCTGCGCGGCGGCAACCCGAATACAAAGGTGGAGATTTCCCGGTTCAAAGGTCTGGGCGAGATGAACCCCAGCGAGCTGTGGGAAACGACGATGGACCCGGAAAAGCGCTCTCTCCGCCGCATTACGCTGGAAGATGCGGTGGCCGCCGACCAGGTCTTTACCGTTCTGATGGGCGAGGAAGTGGAGCCGCGCCGCGAGTGGATCGAACAGAACGCAAAATATGTGGTGAATTTGGACATCTGATTTCTTTCATTTGACCGCGCCAGTTTTCAAAACCGCGCCGCTTCAGGTGAAACCAGGATCGATCCCGGAAAGAAAGGGAACAGAAAGTTATGGGACATAACAGAGATTATAAACCGGAGGATATCGCCTTTCCCGACCAGGTGATTGTGGAGTCCGAGCTGGTCGGGGAGATGCAAAAGAGCTATATCGACTATGCCATGTCGGTCATCGTCGGGCGCGCCCTTCCGGATGTGCGCGACGGTCTAAAGCCTGTACACCGCCGGATTCTTTATGCGATGTATGAGGACGGACTGACCGCAGACAAGGCATATAAAAAATCTGCGACTACCGTTGGTGAAGTGCTGGGTAAATATCACCCCCACGGCGACGCTTCCGTTTATGACGCAATGGTGCGTCTGGCACAGGATTTCTCCATGCGCTATATGCTGGTGGATGGTCACGGCAACTTTGGTTCCGTAGACGGCGACCCCCCGGCTGCATACCGATATACCGAAGCGCGTATGAGCAAAATCGCGGGTGAAATGCTGCGCGACATCGAAAAGGACACCGTGGACTGGGACCCGAACTTTGACGAGAGTCGCCGTGAACCGCGCGTTCTGCCAAGCCGTTTCCCAAATCTGCTGGTCAACGGGTCCAGCGGTATCGCCGTTGGTATGGCAACAAATATTCCGCCGCACAATCTGACAGAGGTGATCAACGCCTGCATCTGTGTACTGGATGATCCGGAAGCCACGCTTGCCGACCTGATGCAGCACATTCAGGGGCCGGATTTCCCGACAAAGGGCATTCTTATGGGACGCAGCGGCATCCGGCAGGCTTACGCCACGGGACGCGGCAAGGTGGTCGTGCGCGCCCGTGCGGAGTTTGAAACCTTCCACAAGGATCGCACGCGCATCATTATCTCCGAGCTGCCTTATCAGGTCAATAAACGCCAGCTCATCCGCAATATCGCGGATCAGGTCAAGGAAAAGCGACTGGAAGGCATCAGCGACCTGCGTGATGAAACAGACCGCAACGGTATGCGCATCGTCATCGAGCTGAAGCGTGACGCAAATCCACAGGTCGTCCTCAATAAGCTCTATAAGCAGACCGCGCTGCAATCCAATTTTTCCATCATTATGCTGGCGCTGGTCAATAATCAGTCGCAGCCAAAGGTCCTGTCGCTGCGTCAGATTCTGGATGAGTATATCGCGTTTCAGGAGGACCTGATCGTCCGCCGCACGAACTATGAGCTGAAAAAGGCGCGGGAACGCGCCCATCTGCTGAAAGGACTGCTCATTGCGCAGGATAACATCGACGAAGTGATTCGTATCATCCGCGCCGCCTACGATGATGCGAAGGAGCAGTTGATGGCGCGCTTTGGTCTGGACGATGTGCAGGCGCAGGCAATTTTGGATATGCGCCTGAAAGCCCTGCAGGGACTGGATCGGGAAAAGCTGGAAAATGAGTACCGCGAGCTGGAGGAACGCATCGCATATTATCTGCGCCTGCTGGACAGCGAGGAGATGCTGCGCGGCGTTTTGAAGGATGAGCTGATTGCGATCCGCGATAAATTTGGCGACGCGCGGCGGACGGAGATTCAGGACACGGAAGAGTCGCTGGAGGATGAGGACCTGATTGCGGAGGAAGACTGTGTATTCACCCTGACGAACGACGGTTACATCAAGCGCCTGCCGACCAGCGAATATCACGCACAGAACCGTGGCGGCAAGGGCATCCGTGCAATGAGCACGAAGGAAGAGGACTTTGTGCAGACGGTGTTTACCGCTTCCACACACGATAATATCCTCTTTTTCACCTCCACAGGCCGTGTTTATATCAAAAAAGGATACAGTATTCCGGAGGCCAGCCGCAGTGCGCGCGGACAGAATATCGTCAATATTCTGCCGCTTCAGCCGGGAGAGCGCATTTCCGCGATGATTTGCGGCCGCAGCTATGATGCGGACTGCTATCTTGTTTTCATCACCAAAAACGGCACGGTAAAGCGTCTGCCGCAGTCCGCGCTGAAAAATATCCGCAGCATCGGCATTCGGGCGCTCACGCTTGCGGAGGACGACGAGTTGATTTCCGTCCGTCAGACGGACGGGGCGCAGAATATTTTGATTGCTACGCATGACGGTTATGCGATTTGCTTCCCGGAGGCGGACATTCGCCCGATGGGACGGGATGCTGTCGGTGTACGTGGTATCCGTCTGCGCGAGGGGGACTATGTTGTGGATGCGGCGCGCGCCAGAGAGAACGGAATGCTGCTCTCCGTCACGGAGAACGGCTATGGCAAGCGCACCCCGCTGACGGAATATCTGCGCGGCGACACAACGCAGCATCGCGGCGGCATGGGGATGAAAAACTACAATATCACGGAAAAGACCGGTAAGGTCGCCGCTGTGCGTGTGGTGGATGATACGGACGATATTCTCATTATCTCCGACGACGGTACCATCATCCGCGTTCCTGCGGAGAGCATCAATGTGTTCAGCCGCGCCACACAGGGCGTTCGCCTGATGCGAGTTGCGGAGGGCAGCCGTGTGATTTCCATTGTCCGCACCGACCACGCCGAGCCGGAGGAGGAACCGGGCAAAGCGGAGGAAACGGCGGGGACGGCGGAAGCCGGGATGCAAACCGAAGAATAAAAAGCCGCATCGAGGCGCCACCGCACGATTCAGGCAGCGGCGATGTCTCAAATTTCCGGACGGTTCCACATCGTACCAGTGCGGAGCCGTCTGGAAAGAGGATTTATCTGGACGAAGGGAGAAAATATGGACGCGATCGTGGCGGTTTACAGCGATTGGGGCATCGGTGCGAACGGGACGCAGCCCGTACTGGTGCGCGCAGACCGACGGCATTTCCGGACGCTGACAGACGGTGCGACGGTGGTCGTCGGACGGCGGACGCTTGCCGATTTTCCCGGCGGTAAGCCGCTGAAAGGGCGGATGAATCTCCTGCTGACGCGCCGATCCATTCCGGTCGAGGGCGCGCAAACGGTCAATTCTCCGTCCGCCGCAGCGGAACTGTGTCAGAGCTGCGAACGTGCCTTTGTCATTGGCGGCGCACAGGTCTACCGGGAGATGTTCCCCTATATTGACCGGGTCTACGTTACAAAAATCGAATGTGATGTGCAGTCAGACGTTTTTTTCCCGAATCTGGACGCGCTCCCCGACTGGCGTGTCACCGATCCCGGTCAGCCCCTGTGCGAGGACGGGATCGCATATCGGTTCATGACATACGAGCGGGTTAAGCCGTGAATTTGCAGCGTTTCCGAAATTCATTCCGGATTTCGGAAATTTTTTTCCGAAGCGGAGAAAAGCGCTTGACAAGGTGCAGTGTGTCTGTTATAATGGTTAGCAAGAAGTAACCAAATGAATTCCCCCGTTCGCCGCGAAAACGGCGATTCTTTTGCGGTATAGGTTAGTCAAATCTAACTCAATCTGATGATACGGAAAGGAGCTTTCGGATATGAGCGTTGTGATCGTCGGCGGCAATGACCGCATGGTAAGGCAGTATAAAGATCTATGTGAGGAATACAGTTGCAGCGCAAAGGTATTCACACAGATGAAAAGCGGCTTGAAGGAGAAAATCGGCCGTCCGGATTTGATGGTGCTGTTCACCAGTACCATGTCCCACAAAATGCTACGCTGTGCGCTGAGCGAGACGCGCGGGAGCAATGCGACCATCGTGCGCTCCCACAGCAGCTCGATGCAGGCGCTCAAGAGCATTCTGGAGGTCCACGCGCCCGCCGGTGGCAGCCGTGTCTGACGAGCTGCTGATCCGCTACTGTTCTCCCACGCTGGCGGGATTGAAAACGGGAAATCTGTTCACCTGCGCCTTTTCGGAGCGGAAAGAGCTGGCAGCGCGCATCCGCGCATTCAACAAAAAGCTCTGTCCCAAAGGACTGCGGGCGCTGCCGCTCCGCTGGCAGGACGGGCGCGCGTTGATTTATCTCTATCGTCCCGGACGGTTGGCGCAGGATTTGAAAAACGGTTCCGTGGCGGCGCTGCTGCGGCGCTATGGCTATCCCTGCGGCAGTCCGGAGCGTTGTGTCGCCACGCTGATGCACCGGCTGCGCAGCGGCGCGGAATTTCCGCATGAGATTGGCCTGTTTTTGAGCTATCCACCGGAGGATGTGCAGGGATTTATTGAAAATCAGGCGGCCAACTGCAAGTGTGTCGGCTGCTGGAAGGTTTATGGAGACAAGGCGGCGGCGGAACGCACGTTCCGGCGTTACAAAGCCTGTACCGATGCATATTATCGGCACTGGGTCAACGGCGTGCCAGTCGAAGCGTTGGCGGTTGCCGCCGTTTCGTGTGAACCCTGTCGGAGATGATACGAGTGACAGAGACGGAAACACGATATTCTAACACGAAAAAAAACTAAAAATTTAAGGAAGCACTGATTCAATGGGCCTGGATGACCGGAGAAGCAGATTTTATGCCGTTTTGTGGCACAAAATTCCTCACTGTCCGTTCTTGCCGATGAATCATTCAGAGCTTCTCTATTGTAAAAAAGAAAGGTTGGTTATCAAATTATGAGTAAGGTTGCGGTTGTGTATTGGAGCGGAACGGGGAACACGGAGGCAATGGCCGCTGCTGTCGTTGCGGGCGCACAGGGCGCGGGCGCAGATGCCACGCTGTTTTCCGTGGCGCAATTTGGTGCGGAGAAGCTGGCGGAATATGACGCGGTGGGCTTCGGCTGCCCGGCGATGGGTGCGGAAACACTGGAGGAAAGCGAATTTGAGCCGATGTTCCAGGCCTGCGTTGCCGGGCTTTCCGGCAAGCGGGTCGGACTGTTCGGTTCTTATGGCTGGGGCGACGGAGAATGGATGCGCACATGGCACGAAACCTGCGCGGACGCAGGGGTGCAATTTGCCGCGGACGACGTGATTTGCAACGACGCGCCGGATGACACTGCGCTCTCATCCTGCAAGGCGCTCGGCGCAGCGCTGGCAAGCTGAACAAACGTACACGAAAACGGAGCATAAAATCAACAGCCTCTCTCCGAATGCCCTGCATTCGGAGAGAGGCTATTTTCAGAACAAAAACAGATATTTCAGGCACAGGAGGTTTCGTTTCAGCGGGAGCGACGAAACCCTGCCCCGCGCTTGTGTGCGCTGTTGGCTTGAAAAAAATTTGCGTTTCGAGACAAAAGCAGCTATAATAGCGACAGAGGAAAACAGGAGATTGCGCGGCGTTTTCCCTGCGCGATTGCATCTGTGTTTTTCAGAAATGATTGTAAAACGACCACCGGTCAAAAAAGAAAGGCGGTATTTTCAAATGGCTGATTATAGCGACTCCTCTACCTATTCAACTGCTTCCGGCAAAGACCTGCCCTATGTTGTGCTTCAGGTTACCTTAAAAGAAAAGTTTTTTGGCACAGGCTCCGGGAATCTGACAGATCTCGAAAATGCCATCAATGCGCAGGTGGCGAAGGGGTACAGGTTACATACGATAAGCACGACCAACGGCGGGAGCAAGGGGTTTGGCGGCGGTGACCGGATTCAGGCAACCCTTGTATTTGAAAAAATTGGATTGTGCAGGTAATCGCGTTCTAGGTTCCGGAAATATCGGGCTTTCTGCATGAAACGGAAAACCGCACGTTTGTTTTTTATGCCCATAACATTGAAAAAGCGCCGCGCCAGAGTTTTCGCTTTGGCGCGGCGCGCTGTGTTTATTGCGATTATTCCACCGGCACGACCCAGCCGAATTTATCCGGCAGTCTGCCCCATTGGATACCGGTCAGCGTATCATAGAGATACTGCGTGGTGGGGCCGATTTTTCCGCCGCTGATTTCAAAGACCTGATCCTGATAGGCCAGATGGCCAACGGGGGAAACCACAGCGGCCGTACCGCAGCCCCAGGCCTCCTCCAGCTTGCCGTTCTGCGCGGCGGTCATCAGTTCATCCAGACTGATGCGGCGCTCCTCCACTTCGGTGCCTTCGCTGCGCAGCAGCGCCAGAATACTCTTGCGCGTGATGCCGGGGAGAATGGAGCCGTTGAGCGCCGGCGTGCAGATCTTCCCGTCGATTTTGAACATGATATTCATGGAGCCGACTTCCTCGATGTATTTCCGCTCCACGCCGTCCAGCCAAAGCACCTGCGCATAGCCCTTTTCCTCAGCGCGGTCGCCCGCACGAACGGACGCACCATAGTTGCCGCCGCACTTGGCCTCGCCGGTGCCGCCGCGCACTGCGCGCACATCCTCGTCCTCAATCATGATGTCCACCGGGTCGATGCCCTGCGCATAATAGCTGCCGGAGGGCGAAAGGATGATGATAAAGCGGACATGGGAAACGCCGTGAACGCCCAGATGCTCATCGTCGCCGATCATAAAGGGGCGGATATACAGGCTGGTTCCCTCGCCGTGGGGCACCCAGTCCTCATCCAGCTTCACCAGCTCCTTCAGCGCGCGGACGGCAAATTCCTCGTCAAGCTGCGGCAGCGCCATGCGTGCCGCGGAGCGGTTCATGCGGGCAAAGTTTTCGTCCGGGCGGAACAGGCAGACCTGACCCGTGACCTCACGGTACGCCTTCAGTCCTTCAAAAATCTCCGAGCCGTAGTGCAGTGCGGTGGACGCGGGATGAATGGAGAGGTTTTCAAACGGCACGATGCGCGCATCATGCCAGCCTCTGCCCTTGTCCCAGTCCATCAGGAACATATGGTCGGTGAATACACGGCCAAAGCCCAGCTTACTCTCATCCCCCGGCTTCTCTGCCGGGTTTGGATTTCTGAAAATGTCAATTTTCATCTGCTTTCATTCTCCTATATTTTTGTCAACATAGCGCGTCGCCCGGCTCGACCGTGATCGCGTCACCGGCGCGTATGGTGCCTTCTTCCAAAACCTTCGTAAAAATACCCTCGCGGGGCATTACGCAATCGCCCACCTTGCGGCGGATCTCGCAGTCCGCGTGACATTCCTTGCCGATTTGAGTCACCTCCAGCAGCGTTTCGCCCACGCGCAATCGCGTGCCGATGGGAAGCTGATAGAGAGTCAGCCCTTCGGTCAGGATGTTCTCCGCAAATGCGCCGATGGGGATGTCCGGGAATTTCTCCCGCATCTTCTCCACGCTCTCGTCGCCCAGCAGACTGATTTGACGGTGCCATTTCCCGGCGTGCGCGTCCCCGACAATGCCATGGTCGCGGCGCACCTGAATCTCTGGCACCTCATGCTTCATCGTGCCTTTTTTCTCGCTGATGCAAACAGCCTTTACCCGCGCCATCGCACTCACCCTTCAGCGCAGCAGCCGTGACTGCACTCCGCCTTCTCCGAAAATTGCGCCTCGTCATACGGGATGTTGTTCTTGCGGTAATAGTCCAGCAACGCGGACTTGATGGCCTCCTCCGCCAGAACGGAACAGTGCAGCTTGTGGGCGGGAAGTCCGTCCAGCGCCTCAGCCACTGCCTTGTTGGTCAGATGCAGCGCCTCGTCTACGGGCTTGCCCTTAATCATCTCCGTCGCCATAGAGCTGGACGCAATCGCACTGCCGCAGCCGAAGGTTTCAAATTTCACGTCCTGGATCACGCCGTTGTCGATTTTCAGGTACATCTTCATAATGTCGCCGCACTTGGCGTTGCCGACTTCGCCCACGCCGTCTGCGTCCTCGATGACGCCGACATTCCGCGGGTTGCGGAAATGATCCATCACCTTTTCGCTGTATAATGCCATGTTTTTCAGTTCCTCCTTATCTCAATCGTCAAAGTATATACTGCCGTTTTCCGTTCTGCAGGTCGCGCCAGATGGGAGACATCCCGCGCAGATAGGTCACGACCTCCTCCACAGCGGAAATCAGATAGTCGATTTCCTCCTCGGTGTTGCTCTCGTCGATGGTCAGGCGCAGAGAACCATGCGCCACATCATGCACGCGGCCGATTGCCAGCAACACATGGCTGGGGTCGAGCGAGCCGGAGGTGCAGGCGCTGCCGGAGGACGCGCTGATACCGCGGTCATCCAGCAGGAGCAGCAGCGACTCGCCCTCAATACCCTCAAAGCAGAAGCTGACGTTGCCGGGCAGCCGCTGCTGCGCGTCGCCGTTCAGCGCGCAATGGGGAATTTTGGAGATGCCCGCGATCAGGCGGTCACGCAGGGCGCAAACGCGCGGCATCGTTTCGTTCAGATGGGCGCAGGCGTCCTCCAATGCGGCGGCCATGCCCATGATGGCCGGGACATTCTCCGTTCCGGCGCGCTTGCCGCGCTCCTGTGCGCCGCCCTCGATCAGGCTGCGCAGAGGAATGCCGCGCCGCACATAGAGCGCGCCGCAGCCCTTCGGGCCGTGGAACTTGTGCGCAGAGAGCGAGAGCATATCGATGTTCTGCTCCGCAACATGGATGGGCAGATGTCCTGCCGCCTGCACCGCGTCCGTGTGGAATGTCACGCCGCGCGCACGGCAAACCGCGCCGATCTCCGCAATCGGCTGGACGGTGCCGATCTCGTTGTTGGCATACATGACGGTGACAAGGCAGGTATCCGGACGAATGGCCGCTGCGACCTGCTCCGCCGTGACGAGACCGTTGCTGTGAACGTCCAGCAGTTCGACCTCATAGCCTTCCTTTTTCAACTGCTCCAGCGTGTGAAGCACAGCATGATGCTCAAAGGCGGTGGAAATGATGTGCTTTTTGCCGCGCAGCGCACCGGTCGCGGCGGCGGAACGGATGGCCTGATTGTCCGCCTCGCTGCCGCCGGAGGTGAATGTGATTTCCCGCGCCGCGCAGCCAAGACATGCGGCGATGCGCTCCCGCGCGTCTGTCAGCGCTTCGTTGGCCTGCTGGCCGATGGTATAAAGGCTGGAGGGATTGCCGAAGCAGTCCTCCATATAGGGCAGCATTGCGTCGATGGCTCTGCGGCTCATTTTTGTAGTGGCCGCGTTGTCTGCGTATATCTTCATGGTTCCTCCCTGTTTTTTGGATGCTGAATGGTTCAACAGCCTGTCCAAACTCGTTCGTTCAATATACGGGGGGCGGGTATTTTTCGCGCAAACCACAATCCCCGCGCCCGTATGAGCTTTCTGTTTACAATAGCACAATCTACCTGCTTTGTCAATAGGGATATAGTTTTGACACAGGGCGAGGGCGTTTATTTTTAAGGCCGCGCCGCATAAATCGGCGGGAGCGACCTGTTTTCCCGGAGCTGGAATACCCGGAGGGCGCTTATACCCGGAGGGCACTTATACCCACAGGGCACTTAGGAAGCAAGGACACAGGAGCGAACCCTGTCCGTTGCACAGCAAGATTACGCAAAAAGCAAACCGCACCTTACCGCCATGCTTTGGAAAGGCGGGCGGCGGCTTCGGGGATTTTTTCGTCGCACAGGCCGCCGTAGCCGATGACCAGCGTGGACGGGCGGGGCGCGCAGCGGATGCAATAGGCGCTCAGTCCGCGCAGCGCCACGCCGACGGAGAGCGCACGCTGGCAAAGCTCCGGCTCGGAAAAGCGTGGATTGGTCAGCAGGAAGTGGATGCCGCCGCCGCTGCCGGAAACGCTGACGCCCGGAACGGTTTCCAACGCAGAGAGCAGCCGCGCGCGGCGCTGGCGGTAGAGGTTGCCGACCCGGCGCAGATAACGCATATAAAATCCCTCCGCAAGAAAGCGCGATAGCACCGCCTGTTCATAGCGCGATACGGTGGAGCGCGCATGACCGAAAAGCGCGCGGTAACGCGCAAGGAGCGCGGGCGGCAATACCATGTAAGCCACGCGGATGGAGGGCGCGAGGCTCCGGCTGAAGGTGCCAAGATAAATCACGCGCCCCGCGCTGTCCATGCCCTGCATTGCGGGGATGGGGCGCATGGCATAGCGGAATTCGCTGTCGTAATCGTCCTCGATGATATAGCGGTCCGGCGCGGCGGCAGCCCAGTGCAGGAGCTGGGAGCGCCGTCCTGCGGGCATTGTAATGCCCATTGGAAACTGATGGGACGGCGTGACATAGGCCACGGACGCGCCGCTCCCGATCAGCCCTTCCATGCTAAGACCGGATTCGTCCAGCGGAAGGAAGCGCAGCGTCCGCCCAGTGGTGCGCGCGCTTTGGCGAAGGGCGGCATAGCCGGGGTCTTCCATGCCAAACACGGTGTCCGCCGGGAACAGACGCAGCAGCAGGTCCGCAAGGTATTCCATACCCGCGCCCACCACGATCTGCTCCGGCGTACACTGCACGCCGCGATATTCCCCCAGAAACGCCGCAAGCGCCCTGCGCAGGGCGGCGTCGCCCTGCCCGTCGCCCCGCTGGAGCAGCTCCGGCGAACTGTAAACGACCTCCTTGTTCAGCTTTGCCCATGAGGAATAAGGGAACCGGCTTACATCCACCGCGCCGGTGGAAAAGTCAAACTCCGGCGGCGCCTCCGTCTGTTCCGTCTCTGCCGGGGCACTGTGCGCGGTCAGACCGCCAACGCCTTCCAGCGCGACGAAATCCGCAACGTAATAACCGCTTTTCGGGCGCGCGTAAAGGTACCCTTCCGAAACCAGCAGCGCATAAGCGGTTTCCACGGTGGAGCGGCTGATGCCCAGATGTGCGCAGAGCGCCCGTTTGGAGGGCAGTTTTTCCCCCGGACGCAGGCGGCCTGCGCGGATTTCTGCAACGAAATAGGCGTAAAGCTGTTCATAGAGCGGTGCATCGGCGGCGGGATTCAGCGAAAAGGTGATCGTATACATAACAGGTTCTCCGATAGCGGAACGCCCGGCAATTAAGACTTTGTCTGGATTGCCGGACGGTCATACGATGGGAAAATATCAAACTTGTGCGGCGCAGCCCTCCGCTGGCGGCGCTATCCCACCGGCGGACCAAGTCGGGACAGCACTGCACGGAACTCGTCCGGCAGGGGGGCGGACAGCGCCATTTCCTGCCCGTTGCGCGGATGGACGAAGCGCAGGGCGCAGGCGTGAAGGCATTGACCGGAGAGACCCTTTGCCGGGCATTTACGGCCATAGACCAGATCGCCAAGCAGGGGGTGACCGATATGCTCCATATGAACACGGATCTGGTGTGTGCGCCCGGTTTCCAGCATACAGCGGATGTGCGTAAAGCCCTCGTAGCGCGTGATGACCTCATAGTGTGTTATGGCGGCGCGCGCATTTTTCTCCGTGACTGCCATGCGTTTGCGGTCGGTCGGGCAGCGGCCGATGGGTGCGTCCACGGTCCCCGCATCGTCCCGCATCCGACCATAGACCACCGCCTCGTAAGTGCGGGCCAGGCTGTGCCCGGAAAGCTGTGCGGAAAGGCGCTGATGGGCAAAATCGTTCTTTGCGGCAAGGATCAGGCCGGAGGTATCCATGTCGATGCGGTGAACAATGCCGGGGCGCAGCACGCCGCCAATGCCGGAGAGGCTGCCGCCGCAGTGGAACAGCAGCGCATTGACCAGCGTACCGTCCGGATGTCCCGGCGCGGGATGCACCACCATGCCGCGCGGCTTGTTGACCACGATCAGATCGTCATCCTCAAACACCACGTCCAGCGGGATATTCTGCGGCTGCGGTACGCTCTGCACCGGCTCCGGCAGAACAACGCAGATGGATTCCCCGGCGGTAAGCCGGTAATTTTTCCGCACGATCCGTCCGTCCACGGAAACGGCGCCCGCCTCCAGCAGCTTTTGCGCGCCGGAGCGCGTCAGCTCCGGTATGATACGCGGAAGGAGCGCGTCGATGCGCGCTCCCGTTTCCTCCGCCGTCGCCAGAACCGGCGTCATGGATTGTCGCGGAATTCCGCGAGGATGTCGTCCAAATCGTAGCTGACCCGCTCCGGCGCAGGCTCTGCTTTTTCCGATTGCTGTGCGGCCTCCGGTTGCTGCATGACCTTCGGCTGCTGTGTGGTCTCTGGTTGCCGTGCGGTCTCCGGCTGCTGCGTGGCCTCCGGCTGCCGTGTGACCTCCGGCTGCGTATAGCGCGTCGTTTTGCGTGAGCGCGGCGCTTTGGCAGACTCGCGCTGCGGCTGCAGCTGAATGATCGGCGCTGCGGCAGCGCCGCGCGTTTTCACACTGCCGCGCTGCTGTCCCGCCGGATCATCTGCCTCCACCGCCTGTTTCGGCTTTGGTTTTTCCAGCAGCAGACAGACGCAAAACGCAATCGCGCCGAGTGTGATATAGATGTCTGCCATATTGAACACCGGGAAACTGATAAACTCAAATTCCAGCATATCCACAACGTAGCCGCAGAGGATGCGATCCAGACAGTTGCCGACCGCGCCGGCGGCGACAAACACCGCAGCCCAGCGCGCGCCCGGCGTGGCGATGATGTTGCGTACCAGCACAAAAACGACTGCGGCAACAAACACAAGACAAAGAACGATGAGGAACCAGCGTGCGCCGTCAAAAATATTGAAGGCCGCGCCGGTATTGTGAACATTTGTCAGATGGAGCACACCGGGGATGAACTGCACCTCGCCGGTGTTTTCCACAATGTTCACGGTGGTATAGTATTTGAACAGCTGATCGATGATCAGTGCAATAACAGCGGCGATTGCATAAGACATGGGGCTGTTTCTCCTTTCGGAAGCGGACGGATCATTTCAAAAAGGATACGACCCGTGCGCAGCGCGGGCAAAGGCCGTCCGCGTCCGGTTCTCCGGTAACGGTCCAGCAGCGCGGGCATTTTGTGCCCTCCGCCGCGCGGACGGAAACGGCAACCTCCGATATATTTGCGCCGGGAACCGCATCTGCGGGGGCTTCCTCTGCGATCTGCACATCGGAAACGATGCACAGCTCTTTCAGGTTCATATCGGCAAGCGCGTCCAGCACGGCGCGACCCTCCGCGCCCTGCGGCGTCAGGGTAACGGCGGCCTCCAGCGATTTGCCAATGCGTTTGGCGGCGCGGGCGGTTTCCAGCGCGGCGTTTACATCGCTGCGCAGGGCGATCAGCGTCTCCCAGCGCGCCATCTCCGCGTCCGGCAGGGCAAAGTCGGCAAACGCGCCGTTCATCTGATTATAGACCACGTTGCGCCCGTCGTCGCCGCTGTGGTGCGGCATCGCCTGCCAAATCTCATCGCAGGTGAAGCAGAGGATCGGCGCCATGATTTTGGTGATGCTGTCCAGCACAAGGAACAGCGCGGTCTGCGCGCTGCGGCGCAGCGTGCCGTTCGTTTCCTCGCAGTAGAGCCGATCCTTGATGATGTCCAGATAAAAGTTGCTCATTTCCACCACGCAGAAGTCATTGACCGCGTGGGTGATGGCGCTGAAATCATAGCAGCAATAGGCGTTCTCGCAGCGGGCGATCAGCGCGTTCAGGCGCGTGACGGCCCAGCGGTCAAGCGCTTCCATCTCCGCCGGAGCGACCATATCCGCGTCCGGGTCAAAGCCGTTTAAGTTGCCAAGACAATAGCGGGCGGTGTTGCGGAATTTCAGATAATTCTGGCTGAGCTGACGGAAAATGGCCTCCGATGCGCGCACATCGGCATGATAGTCCGATGAGGCCGCCCAAAGGCGCAGCAGATCCGCGCCGTATTTTTCCATGATTTCGTTCGGGTCCACGCCGTTGCCCAGCGATTTGTGCATTGCGCGGCCCTCGCCGTCCACGGTCCAGCCGTGGGTGATGCATTCCCTGAATGGCGCGCCCTTGCCCAGCGCGCCAACAGCGGTCAGCAGGCTGGACTGGAACCAGCCGCGATACTGGTCAAGCCCCTCCAGATACACGGTGGCCGGCCAGAACCCCTGATCGCGCTGCATAGAAGCAAAGTGGGAGGAACCGGAGTCGAACCAGCCGTCCAGTGTGTCCTCCTCCTTTGTAAAGGGGCCTTTGCCGCCGCAGTGCGGACAGGTGAAGTCCGGCGGCAGCAGCTCGGCTGCTTCCTTCAGGAACCATGCGTTGGAGCCTTCGGCTGCAAAGGTTTCCGAAATCGCAGCGATGCTCTCCTCCGTCACGACAGGCTTTCCGCAGTCCGGGCAGTAGACCACCGGGATGGGCAGACCCCATTTGCGCTGGCGGGAAATGCACCAGTCGCTGCGCTCGCGCACCATGCTTTTCATGCGGTCAATGCCCCACGCGGGGTACCATTTCACATCATCGCAGGCGGCGCAGGCCTCCTCCTTGAATCCGTCCACCGAGCAGAACCACTGCGGGGTGGCGCGGAAGATGATCTGTCCCTTGCAGCGCCAGCAATGGGGATAGGAGTGGACGATGTCCTCGCTGGCAAAGAGCGCGCCGCTTTTCTTCATGTCGGCCAGAATAACGGGGTTGCTCTCCTCCGTCGTCATACCGGCATATGGTCCGGCGTACTCCGTGTGGCGGCCGTGCGCGTCCACAGGAACGACCAGCTCCATATCGTAGCGGGCGCAGGTCTCGTAGTCGTCCGCGCCAAAGCCGGGCGCGGTGTGGACGCAGCCCGTGCCGGAGTCCATCGTAACATAGTCCGCCGTGACCAGCAGGCTGGTCTTTGGCAGGAAGGGGTGGGACGCTTTCATGTATTCAAAGAAGCTGCCGGGATGGCGCTCCAAAATCTCGTATTCCGTCACGCCGCCAACGGCCATGACGCGCTCCACCAGCGCCTCCGCCAGCAGATAAAGCTGCTCCCCGGCGCGGACGATGGCATACTGTTCCTCCGGATGCAGTGCAATGGCAAGGTTGCCCGGCAGCGTCCAGATGGTCGTCGTCCAGATCAGGACGGAAAGGCGGCTTGTGTCAAGATGGGAGAGCCTGCCCAGATCGTCCGCCAGCGGGAACCGGACATAAACGGTGGTGCAGGGATCGTCCTTGTATTCAAT
The DNA here is from genome assembly GCA_020860205.1 of Oscillospiraceae bacterium. GTDB lineage: Bacteria > Bacillota > Clostridia > Oscillospirales > Oscillospiraceae > RGIG7114. The sequence continues at coordinate 21,455 of JAJBUU010000001.1, forward strand.
CTCCGCCTCCGCCAGCGCGGTTTCGTCCTTCGGACACCAGTAGACGGGCTTGAAGCCCTTATAGATGTGTCCCTTGCGGAACATCCGGCCAAAAATTTTGACCTCCTCCGCCTCAAAGGAGGGGTTCATCGTCTTGTAGGGATGCTCCCAGTCGCCCAGAACGCCCATGCGCTTGAAGCCCTGCATCTGGAGCTGGACGTACTTTTCAGCGTAGTCATGGCAGGCGGAGCGGAAATCCGCGGCGGACATGGCCTTGCGGTTGAGCTTCTGCTCCTTGATGATGGAGCTTTCGATTGGCATTCCGTGGTTATCCCAGCCGGGAATATAGGGCGTGTAATAGCCGCGCATGGCATAAGAGCGGGTGATGAAGTCCTTCAGCGCCTTGTTCAGCGCATGACCCATATGCAGTCCGCCGTTGGAAAAGGGAGGGCCGTCGTGCAGAGAAAAGAGGGGCTTTCCCTCGTTCTTTTTCAGCATTTCATGGTATACATCCTCCTGCTCCCAGCGCGCAAGCATCTCCGGCTCCCGCCTGGGCAGGCCGGCGCGCATGGGAAAGTCGGTCTTGGGAAGGTTGATCGTTTCGTTAAAATTTACTGCCATTTCCTTTATATCTCCGTCATATCCAGTATGGTGTGATCAGGGCAGCGCCGCGCGGCGCTGCCATTCAGGCGTTGACTATAAAAAAGCGGGAGCGGACGCGCCGCTCCGAAAAAACCGCGCGGCGGGCGCGGTTCATGCCTTGCGTGCGGCGTCCGGGGAAAAGCGGGTGGTCGCATCCTCCGCGTCGGAGAGAATGTTGAACGTCCGCGTCGGGCGCTCGTCGTCCGCCACGGCGGCCTGAATATCCGGCTGCACATGGACGACCGGCTCGTTCATCACCTTTGCAATCGTCTCCTCGATGCTCTTGACCGTTTCCCGCATCTCCGCCGGGTCTGCCTGCGGCGCTGCGGGCGCTGCTGCCGCTGCGGGCGCGCTCTGGCCGGGATATTCCTGCTGGAGCTGGCGGACAAAATCCGTTTCGCCCAGCTTGTTCAAAAATTCCATCTGGCGGCGGCAGAGCATATCCATGTTTTCAATGAAGCTCGCGCTGGCGGCTTTGGCTTCGGAAAGGCGGGCACGCTCCGTTTCCTCGCTGCTGTGCGCCTCCGAAAGGATGCGCGCCGCCTCCGCCTTTGCGTCCGAGATCGTCGAGGCGGCCTGCTCGCGCGCCTCCTGTTCGATCATCACGCCCAGCTTCTGCGCGGAAAGCACCGCCTTGCGCAGCGTGTCCTCGCTGCTGCGGTATTCCTCCACCTTGTCCACAAGCACCTTCATTTTTGCTTTCAGGGTGGCGTTTTCCCTTTGCAGCAGCGCAAGGTCATTTGCGACCTCGTCCAAAAAGCCGTCCACTGTCGCCATGTCATAGCCGCCGAACACGGCCTTTTCAAACGTCTTTCCGCGAATATCCTGCGATGTAATCATGTCTGTCTCTCCCACTTAGTATAGAAATTTCGCTCTCTGCGCCGCCGGGCGCGCCTCAAAAATAAGCGCCGCTGCTTTCCAGCTCGTCCATCAGATCGCCCACCAGATTGATATTGGGCGGCGTGATGATGTAGGTGTTGGAAGCCACCTTCCTGATGTTTCCGTCAATGGCGTAAGTCACGCCGGAGAGGAAATCCACCAAACGGCGGGTCGTTTCCTTCGGCGTTGTTTCCATGTTGACCAGCACCGCGTGCTTGCTGCGCAGGTGGTCGGCGATCTCCGCCGCCGTTTCAAAGCGTTCCGGTTTGATCAAAACCACCTGAAACTGACTGCCCGCATTGCCCAGATTCACGATCCGGCCCTCCCGCGGCGCGCGCGGCGCGCTGGTCGGCTGCTGCGCCGCAGAAGCACGGCGGCTTTCCGTAGCAAAGCTGGAGAACGGGTTGGAGAAGGCAGGCTCCTCCGGCTCCTCCGCCGGGTCGGCCTCGTCGATAAAATCCTCTTCATCCTCGTCGTAAGGACGGGTCAGCTTTTTCAGCTCGTCCAAAAAGCCCATCGTTTCTTGCCTCCGTTTTAATCGTAATGACGCGGCCCAAAGATACCGGAGCCGATGCGCACCATGTTTGCGCCTTCGGCAATCGCGTCCAGATAATCGTCTGTCATGCCCATAGATAAAAAGTCCATAGAAACATTATCGTATTTTTTTTCCCGGTTGTCAATAAAAAGCTTGCGCATTGCGGCAAAAAAACGGCGATTTTCGCCGCTTTTTTCCGCAACAGGGGGGACGCACATCAGTCCGCGCACCCGGATCGCGCCGCATTTTGCGGCTTCGGTAAGCAGCGCAGGCAGCGCCTCCGGCGCGACGCCGGACTTCTGCGCCTCTCCTGCAATGCTGACCTCCAGCAGAATATCCTGCGTAACAGAAAGCGCAGCGGCCCGCCGGTCGATCAGATGCAGCAGCTCCGTGCTGTCTACCGACTGGATCAGGTCCACCGCGCCGACCAGCTTATTCACCTTGTTGCGCTGCAAATGGCCGATAAAGTGCTTTGGCGCACCGGCATAAGCGCCAAGCGCGTCCTTTTGCAGAAATTCCTGCACCCGGTTTTCGCCGCAGGCGTCCACTCCGGCGGCCACGGCCTCCCGCACCGCCGCGGCGTCGTTCATTTTGGTAGCCGCGACCAGCCAGACCCGCCGTTCCCCGGCGGTTTCCGCAATGCGCGCCCGGATGGCCGCGATATTTTCCGCAATGCTCATAAAATCGTCCGCTCTCTTTCTGTATCCTGAGTTTTATGGTCGTCTCATGAACCCGTTCATGGGATGACCGGCCATGCGCCGCCGTCGGCGCGGCCTGAAACCAAAGCGCGCCGCCGCAGGAGGGCGATATGTGCGCAAGTGATATAATGACCGCCTGCGGTCATTATATCACTGAAATCCGGACAGTGCAAGCCGCCGCGCGGCGGCCTGCTTCATTCCATGATTTTTCCTTCATACAAATCCGTGCCGCTGACGACGATCATGTTGCCCGCGCGCAGCGCGTCCCCTGTGGAACCGCGCGCCGCGATGACAAATTCGTCCGTGCTGTAAAGTATTTCGATGTCCTTGCGTTCCAGCTGCATCGCGGTGATCGTCCAGACATAAAGTTCTCCGGTTTCCGCATCGGTCTGCACCGCTTCGGCGGGGATGCGGATGCCGTCATAGCTGCCGAACACCACGTCCGCGCTGATGCTGCGCATGGAGAGCGTATCCGCCAGCGCGGAGGAGCAGGAAAAGACGACTGCAACGGCGCCGTCCTCCTCCGCGCTGATGCTGACGACCTTCGCGGTGAGGTCGGCGCTGTAATAGCGGCCAAAGTTCAGCGTGGCGTTCTGCCCTTCCGTCAGGTTCTCCGCATCTTCGGCGGAGAGGACGGCGGCAAAGTACCATGTGATGCCGGATACCAGCTTGCCATAGGCGCCGTCCACCGGCTCCTGCTCCGCCGTGATCAGCGCCTGCAGCGCGCCGGGCGTGATGTCCGCGATGTCCGCATAGCTGAGATGCTCATAGCCATCCACGGCGGAGGAAAACACGCCGGAGCTCTCCGCAATGATCTCCTGCGTATCGCTGGTGGAGCTGGCGCGCAGGCTTAGCAGCTCCCGGTTCAGCTCGGAGAGATGCTCCGCCGAAACGGAGCCGTCGTCCGTGCCGATGAGCGCCGTTTTCAGGTTCAGCGCGGCGGTGTCCAGCGCGTCCATGTCGTGCCGCGCAACGGAGGAGGCCAGCGCGGCGGCGAACGCGGAGAAGGAATCGTCCCGTGTGGTCAGGTCGTCGGCGGTGTCCGCCTCGGCCAGCGCGCTTTCCACACGGGAGATCTCCGATTCCAGCTCATGCATCCGGTTCAGGCGTTCCAGCCCCTGCTCACTGCTGACGGCGGTGGCAAGCGACGCGCCCACGGCGACGAGCTTTCCGTCCTCCACGGATACGTCGATGTAGGTCTCACTGCTGGAGAGCACGGTTTCGTCCCGAACCACGATGCCGCTGGCCACGCCGCTGAGCTGGTATTCCACCGCAAGCGCCTCCGCAGTCACCGTGACATCCTGCATGGAGCGGGCGGCAAATGCGACCACATAAGCCAGCATCGCCAGAAAAAGCAGGATGGATATAAAATTTGTCAGCCGGTCTGTCCGTTTCATGTCTGTTTCTTTCCCGTTTTCGGCAGCGCGCCGCCGCTTTTTTCCAGGGCATCACCGCGCCAATGCGTCTGCGGCGGCGTTCTGCCGGACCGCGCTGCAACCGCGTGAGATGCAAAAAGGTATTATCCGCAGGGGGTATGCCCGCGCCTCGCGGCGCTCCCGCTCCCGCGCGGTTGCGCCGGTTTCTGACGCGAAATTTCCCGCCCTGCCGATGGATGGGTGAAACCCTATAACCCTGTTATATATCTAAGAGTTTATCCGCGTATTGCATCGTTTATGTATCCTGCGGAACGCACGCTCCCCCGTCCTGCCGCGCAGCTTTTCCGGCGCGCCGTGCGTATGTCAGTCCAGATAGGACGCCTGTCCCAGCGGCGCATCGACATTCAGCAGCAGCGGCTGCGGCGGCGCGATGGTGGAAATGGCGTGCTTGAAGATCATCTGCTGCCGGTTGTCGCTTTCCACAAGGACGACAAAGTTGTCGAAGCCGCGGATCACGCCTTTCATCTGGAAGCCGTTCATCAGAAAGAGCGTGACGACGCACCGCTCCCGGCGTGCGGCGGCAAGGAACTGGTCTTGGTAATTCTGGATTCTTTGCATATGGTTTCGTCTCCTTTTTCTCGACCCCGACGGGGTCATGTAGAATGGATCGGCTCCACCGCAGAAATCGGTCTGGTGCGGTGATGCCTGTATTTCCGCAGGCTTTGCCCGCGTGTCTTTCATTCTACACGCGCCCGCCGGAGAAAGCTGTCGAAACGGCGGGGAGACGACAAATTTTTGCCCCACAGCGCCGGATGCGGTTCATGCTCCGTCCGGCGCGCGGTTCCAGAGCGCGCAAATCTCGTCTGCGGCGCGGGAGATGTCCGGCGCGTCCTGCCACAGGATCCAGTGCAGACCGCCGTCGCGCCGCAGCCATGTCAGCTGCCGTTTGGCGTACCGGCGGGAGGCCTGACGGATCTGCGCGGCGGTTTCCTCCAAATCGCCGCCCGTGCGGAGACAGGCGGCGCATTCCCGATAGCCGATGGCCTGCATCGCGGTGCTCTCTGCCGGGACGCCGCGCGCCAGCAGCGCCGCAGTCTCCTCCAGAAGGCCGCGGTGGAGCATTTCGTCCACCCGCCGGTCGATGCGCGCATAGAGCACGGCGCGGTCCGCAAAGGAGAGCGCGACGCGCAGGGAATCAAAGCGCGGCGGCAGCGCCCTGGTGCGGGCGTCGTGTGCGCTGATGGTTTCGCCGGTCAGAAGATAGACCTCCATCGCGCGCACAAGGCGCTTTTTGTCGGCGGGGGAGAGCTTTTCCGCGCGCGCCGGGTCGATCACGCGCAGCCGTTCCCGGAACGCCGCGCCGCCCATGCGGTCATATTCCGCGCCAAGCCGGGCGCGCAGCGCGCCGTCGCCGCTCGATGCAAAGTCTCTTGGGTAAAGCAGCGCGTCGATATACTGTCCCGTGCCGCCGGCGACGATGGGCAGCCGCCCCCGCGCGAAAATATCCAGCGCAGCGGCCTCCGCCGTTTTCGCCCAGCGCGCGACGGAATAGGACTCCTCCGGCTCGGCCACGTCCAGCAGATGGTGCGGAACGCCGCGCATCTCCTCCGCCGTCGCCTTTGCGGTGCCAATGTCCATGCCGCGATAAATCTGCATCGAATCCGCGGAGATGACCTCGCCGCCAAGCCGCAGTGCAAGCTCCACGGCCAGCGCGGTCTTTCCGGCGGAGGTCGGCCCCGCGATCACCAGCAGCCGCTTTTCCGTCCCCGCGCTCATACGATGCGTTTGAACTGCTTGTCCAGCTCGCGTCTGGTGAGCCGGACAGCGACGGGACGGCCATGCGGGCAATAGCGGATCTCACCGCTGACCACCCGCGCCGCCAGCGCGTCCAGCTCCGCAGGGTCAGAGCGGGAACCGGCCTTGATCGCGGCTTTGCAGGCAATCGTGTGGCACACGGTCTCGCGCGGGTCGCCGCCGCGTCCGGTTTGCAGCGTATTCAAAATTTCCTCCAGCATGGCGATCTCGCTGCCGTCCGTGTCCGCAGGAACAGCGCGGATGATCACGCCGTCCTCGCCAAAGCGTTCCAGCACGAAGCCCGCTTCCTCCAGAAGCGGCAGGTTCCGTTCCAGCAGCTCCACCGCACCCGCGCCGGGAGAATAAGTCACGGGAACCAGCAGCGTCTGGCGCATCTGCGCGCCCAGTCCGGCGGAGACCCGGTCAAAGATGATGCGTTCGTGACAGGCGTGCTTATCGATCAGCAGCAGCGCATCTCCGGTTTCCACGATGATGTAGGTATTCATCGCCTCGCCGATCACGCGGTAATCCTCCGGTGCGGCGGGCGCGGGCGCAGCTTCCGGCTCTGTCTGCGCAGACGGAACGCCGGACGCCGCCGCTTTTTCATCCGGCTCTGCCTGCATTTGCGGCGCGGCGGGGCGCGGCTGCGGCAGCTCCGGACGGGGGATCGTCCGGGACGTGCCATAAGGCACGGCTTCCTGATGCAGCGTCATGCGCGTCTGCTCCGGCGCAAACGGCGCGGGTGCGCGCGCCGTTTGCGGCTCGGCCTGTCCGGTGCGTTCCCGAAAGGCGGCGGCGCTCATCGTTTGGTAAAAGTCCCGGCGGGGCGCGGCGGCGCGGCGCGTGCCGGGCGAAAGGCAAATCTCCGCCGTGGACTGCGTTTCCCGCTCCTCCAGCGCGGCGCGCACGGCGCAGTAGACCGCGTCAAAGACCTTCTTTTCCTCGGAAAACTTCACTTCGCTTTTCGTCGGGTGGACATTCACGTCCGCCTTGCCGGGAGCGAGGGTCAGATAAAGCACGCAGGCGGGAAAACGTCCGGTCAGGAGCGTGTTGCGGTAAGCCTGCTCCAGCGCGGCCTGCAGCGCGGCGGAGCGGAAGGCGCGTCCGTTCAAGAAGAAAAACTGCATCGCGCGGTTGCCGCGGCTGGCATGGGGCGCGGAAACAAAGCCTGTGACGGAAACGCCGTCGACTTCTCCAGCGCAGGGGAGCAGCCCCATCGCCACATCCCGACCCAGCAGCGCATAAACCGCACTGCGCGCCTGTCCGTCTCCGGGGGAGAAAAACTGCTCCACGCCGTCCTTTGAAAAGCGGACGGAAACCTCCGGATGCCCCAGCGCACAGCGCAGCGCGGCGGCGGCGCAGGCGCTGCCCTCCGCGCGGTCGCTTTTCATAAACTTCAGCCGGGCGGGGGTATTATAAAACAGATCCTCCACGGAGATGCTGGTCCCCTCCGGGCAGCCGGCGGGGGTCATTTCCTCAATTTCTCCGGCGCAAAGCCGCAGCCGCGTTCCGGTGCTCTCGCCCTTTGCGCGGGTCAAAAGCGTGATATGGGAAACGGCGGCGATGGCGGCGAGCGCCTCGCCCCGGAAGCCCAGCGTTGCGATACAGCTCAGCCCGTCCGCATCATGCAGCTTGCTGGTGGCGTGGCGCAGGAAGGCGATGCCCGCGTCCTCCGGACTCATGCCGCAGCCGTCGTCCGTGACGCGGATGGCTTTCATGCCTCCGGCGCGAATTTCCACGGTGATATTCCGTGCGTGCGCGTCGATGGCGTTTTCCACCAGCTCCTTTACCGCGCTGGCGGGACGCTCCACCACCTCGCCAGCGGCGATCAGATCCGCCACATGGGGGGAGAGAATATTGATAATCGGAATGGAACTCACCTGCTTTCTTTCCAAAGAGCCGCCGCGCGGTGCGGCGCGAAGCGGCTGCTTCCTGACGGTCGCCCTGCTGGATGTATATTTATGGGATCACGGCGGCAGCGCCTGCTTTTGCCTGTTCATAATAAAGGTAAAGGCTGCCGCGGCGGATTTTCAGTCGCAGCGGCGGGACAGGCGTCCGCTCCTGCGGGAGCAAAGCCCTGCCCCGCCCGAAAGTCACGACCGTTGCCGATATTATAATACATTTTGATTGAAAACGCCACCGGAAAATGCTATAATGATGTCTGCTGAATCGGCCACATATCGGACGATTCCACAAAAGCGGCGGCTTTTGGCCGCTTTTGCGCACGAAACGGAACGTGCAGATTCACCCGGAGGAGAAAAACGGCATTGGCATATCAGAGAGTGGAAATCCCGCGGGAGCGGGTGGAACAGCAGGAGGAGATCGCCGCGCGCATCGCGGCGCGGTTCGCCGCAGAAGGGCGGACGGTCACAGCGATGGTGGATACCTATGGCTGCCAGCAGAACGAGAGCGACAGTGAGCGCCTGCGCGGCTATCTGGCGGAGATGGGCTGCACATTCACGGACGACGAGTTCGCGGCGGACATCATCGTCATCAACACCTGCGCCGTGCGTGAACACGCGGAGCAGCGCGTGCTGGGCAATGTCGGCGCGCTGAACCATACGAAGAAGGCCAGACCGGGGCAGATCATCTGTCTGTGCGGCTGCATGGTGCAGCAAAAGCACATTGCGGAAAAAATCCGGATGAGCTACCCCATCGTCAACCTGGTGTTCGGCCCGGATGAGATCTGGCGGTTCCCGGAACTGCTGGAGCAGATACTGACCGGACGGAAAAAGCGCGTTTTTGCCGTGGAGACGCAGGACGGCGTGGTGACGGAGGGCGTTCCGCGCGCCCGCGTCGGCGGCGTAAAGGCATGGCTTTCCGTCATGTATGGCTGCAATAATTTCTGCTCCTATTGCGTCGTGCCTTATGTCCGGGGACGGGAGCGCTCCCGCCGCCCGGAAGACGTTGTGGCGGAGGCGCGCTCGCTCGTCGCCGCCGGTTATCGGGATATCACGCTGCTGGGACAGAATGTGAACAGCTACGGCCGCGATTTGGGCGGCGGCACGGATTTTTCCGACCTGCTGCGCATGGTGAACGACATCCCCGGAAAATTTATCCTGCGCTTTATGACTAGCCATCCGAAGGACGCGACGGAAAAGCTCTTTTCCACGATGGCGGAATGCGAAAAATGCGCGCACCACATTCACCTGCCCGTGCAGGCGGGGAATGACCGCGTCCTGCGGGAGATGAACCGCGGCTACACCGCGGCGCAGTATCTGGACAAGGTGGCTGCCGCGCGGCGGTCCATGCCGGACCTGGTGCTGACGACGGACATCATCGTCGGCTTTCCCGGCGAAACGGACGCGGAATTTGCGGATACGCTTGCGCTTGTGGAGCAGGTACGCTACGACAGTATGTTCACCTTTATCTATTCCCCCCGCGTGGGGACGCGCGCCGCGGCGATGCCAGACCCCATGACCCGCGCGGAAAAGCAGCGCAACTTTGACCGCCTGCTGGAGCTTTCCAACCGCATTTCGGGCGAGAAGCACGCCGCCTATGTCGGAAAGACGCTGGAGGTGCTGGTGGACGGGGAAAATCCGGGCGAGGCCTGCCCGCACACGAGCCGCACAAAGTCCGGACGGCTCGTACATCTGCGGGGCGACGCCGCTCCCGGCGCGTTTGTCACGGCAAAAATCACGGACAGCACAACATGGGCGCTGTTTGGGGAAGTGGTGAATTGAAATGGACATGATCAGCTCATACCTGATCCCGCTGCTGTATTTATACTTTGCCTATCGGCTGATCCGGCATCCCGCGCCGTTTGGGGAAAACGGCGGCATTTCCACCAGGCGGGCGAAGGAGAGCGAGGAGATTTGGAACTATGTCCAGCGCACGGCGGGGAACTACTGTCTGGTCGCCGCGGTGTGCATCGCGCTGATCGTCTACCTCATTGCGGAAAATTATGAGGAGGTGACGGGAACGGTCTACTGGGTGCAGATCGGCATTCAGGTGGCCAGCATCGCCCTGTTCCTCCCGGTGGTAAACTATCAGACGAACCGGAAATTTCCAAAGAAAAAATAGGGACGGGTTTCCGGACATGAAGGAAAGAAAGAGGGCGGCGGAATGGCGGAACTGACCCCAATGAAGCAGCAATACAACGAAATCAAGGCGGAATATGAGGACTGTCTCCTCTTTTTCCGGCTTGGGGATTTTTATGAAATGTTCGACGAGGACGCAAAGACGGCCTCGCGGGAACTGGATCTGACGCTGACGACGCGCGACCGGAGCAAGAGCGCGGAGGAGCAGACGCCGATGTGCGGCGTACCTTACCACAGCGCGGAGGCCTATATCGGCCGCCTGATTGCCAAGGGCTACAAGGTGGCCATCTGCGAGCAGATGGAGGACCCATCGCTTGCCAAAGGCATCGTCACGCGGGACGTGATCCGGGTGATTACGCCCGGCACCGTGACGGAAAGCAGTATGCTGGAGGAGGGACGCAGCAACTATTTTGCGGCGGTCTATCTGTCCGGCGCGTGCGGCGCGGTCTGCTTTGCGGACGTTTCCACCGGCGAGATGTGCGTTTCCGGCTTTGCGGAGGATGCAAAAAGCCACATTTTGAACGAGCTGGGTCGCTTCTCCCCGCGGGAAGCGCTGCTCTCGCCGGAGGCGGGGGAGAGCGCGGAGATCCGCGACTTTGTCGTGCAGCGGCTGGAAGCCATGCCGGAAGCGGGCGCGGAAAAATTTGACGCTGCGGCGGCGGAGGCGCGGCTGCTGAAGCAGTTTTCCGCAGTCTCGCTCGCCGCGCTGGGACTGGACGGCGAGGACGCTGCGGTCCGCGCCGCCGGCGCGCTACTGGCTTATTTTGAGGAAACGCAGAAATTTGACCTGCGCCACATCAGCCGTCTGGAGCTGATGGGCAGCAGCCGCTATATGGAGCTGGACTATACGACCCTGCGCAATCTGGAACTGACGCAGAACCTGCGCACCGGGGAGAAAAAGGGCAGTCTGCTCTGGGTGCTCGACCAGACCAAAACGCCGATGGGCGGACGGCTGCTGCGCGCATGGGTGGAACGGCCGCTGCTCTCCCCCACGGTGATCCGCCGCCGTCTGGCCGCAGTGGACGAGCTTTATTCCGACACGGTGCTGCGCAGCGAGCTGATGTACCGCCTGCAAAAAATCGGGGATATGCGCCGTCTGGTGGGACGCTGCGTCTACGGCACTGCGGGCGGACGGGATGTGCGCGCGCTGGGAGAGGACTGCGCCGTGCTGCCGGAGCTTTGCGCGCTGCTTGGCGGCGCAAAAAGCGCGCTTTTGCGCGAGGCTGCGGACATGGACTGCCTTGCGGACATTACCGCGCTGACCCGCGCCGCTATCTGCAACGACCCGCCGTTTTCCGTGCGGGAGGGCGGCATCCTGCGGGACGGCTACAACGAGGAAGTGGACTATCTGCGCAGCGCAAAGACCAACGGCAAGCAGCTCATTCTGGAGCTGGGCGAACGGGAGCGGGAGCGTACCGGCGTGAAAAAGCTGAAGGTCGGCTATAACAAGGTGTTCGGCTACTATATCGACGTGCCGAAGTCCGCCGGAGAGGTCGCGCTGCCGGATGATTATATCCGCAAGCAGACGCTGGTGAATAACGAGCGCTATTTCACCCCGGAGCTGAAGGAGCTGGAGGAAACGCTGCTTTCCGCCGGAGACCGGCTGGACACGCTGGAATATGAGCTGTTTCAGGCTGTGCGGGAGCAGGTCGCCGCGCAGGTGCAGCGGATACAGGCGGCGGCGGACGCGGTAGCGCAGCTGGACTGCCTCTGCTCACTGGCGGAGGTCGCCGTGCGCAACGGCTACTGTATGCCGGAGGTGGACGCGGGCGGCACGCTGCGCATTACGGACGGGCGGCACCCCGTGGTGGAGGCCGCGCAGCGCGAAACGCGCTTTGTCCCGAACGACACATTCCTGAACGATGGCAGCGACCTTGTGGCGATCGTCACAGGGCCGAACATGGCGGGCAAGAGCACCTATATGCGCCAGACCGCGCTTATCGTGCTGATGGCGCAGATCGGCTCCTTTGTCCCCGCATCCCATGCCGAGATCGGCATTGTGGACCGGGTGTTCACCCGCATCGGCGCAAGCGACGATCTTTCCGCCGGGCAATCCACCTTTATGGTGGAGATGAGCGAAATGGCGAACATCCTGAAATACGCCACGCGCAACAGCCTGCTGATCCTGGACGAGATCGGCCGCGGCACCAGTACATATGACGGCATGGCCATCGCCCGCGCCATTCTGGAGCACTGTGCGGACAGGCGGCGGCTTGGCGCAAAGACCATGTTTGCCACGCATTATCACGAGCTGGGCGCGCTGGAGGGAAGTCTGCCGGGCGCGGTCAACTATAATATCACCGCAAAAAAGCAGGGAGGGAACCTGATCTTTCTGCGAAAAATCGTCCGCGGCTGCGCGGACGACAGCTATGGCATCGAGGTCGCACGGCTGGCCGGCGTGCCGGAGAGCATCGTCAGCCGCGCACGGAGCTACCTGCGTGAGCTGGAGGCCGCAGGCGCCGAGCTGGATGTGACGCCCGCCGCGCCAAGCGAGCAAATCAGCCTGACGGATATGGGCGCGGACGAGGTGCGCGATACGCTGCGGCGCATCGACATCGACCGCATGACCCCGCTGGAAGCGCTGACATTGCTTGGGGAGCTGAAACGGAAGTCTGCAAATAAAAAGTCAAGCCCCAAACAGGACTTGACGAAAGGAA
>JAJBUU010000065.1 GCA_020860205.1 Oscillospiraceae bacterium
GGGTGCTCACATTCTGGGGACCTTTTGCGCTACTTTCATTTTACCGAAAACAACCAATCGTCCGGCACAATCGTCTGGTTATCCATATCCATGGAAAGCGGAATCGTGACTGTTTTCTGATTTATGTTTATGAAATTTGACAGAACATTTTGAACCCAGTCAAAAATCAGTCCTGTGGAGCCTGCAAATATATAATTTGAGTCTGTAATATGATAAGTCGCGGTCAGCGTTTGATCGCTCTGAATGGTCAGCGTTCCGCTGACCTCCGTGCCGTCCAGTTTGTATGTACAGCTTCCGTATTTCCCATCTGAAAGCAAATCGACATGGATTGACCAGTTGACGGAAATGCCCAGCTGCGAGAGTGTAGAAACCGCAGCATCGTCGCAGTCCTGCGTGATGGTGAAGGTATAGCGGAGGCCGTCGTCGGTTTCGCTCACCGTCGCCTGAATGTACTGGTAGTCACCGGCTGTAATGCTACACGCACCGTCGGTTTCAATCACGATTTTGTCTCCGTACCGGAGCTTCTCGTCCGACCATGTCTTTCTTTTCGCAACGCTTTGCGCGGAAGCGCCATTGACGCTCACGGTTCCACCCGTTTCCAATTTTACGGTCAGGGACAGATAAGCGTGAAGTTCGACGGAATAGGAGGCGTTTTCCTCTGTGAGTTCTGTCTCCCAAAATTCCACGACTCCCGTGTTTTCCGGGTTTCGCGTAAACGGTTCCGGTGACGCAGCGACATAGAAAAAATGCCCCTCGTCGTAGTCGAATTTCAGTATATACGATTCAATGGAGCTGATTTCCGCCAGAGATTCATCACACCTGGTTTCATTGATGTACCAGATCCCCGCATCTGTAAGCGTCTGTTTCTCTTTGTCCTCGTCGATGGAATAAGCGTTTAGAGAAATTTGCAGATTTGGATATTCGCCAATGGGAAGGATCGAGAGTTCTGTTCCGGTGTAATCTTCCGGAATCTGATAAACCAGACCGCTGTCAGAAGCATTCCGCGTTTCAAGGGCGTTCCTTTCTCCGCCGTCTCCATACTCAAAAATCCGGAATTCGGAAAGACGGTACAGGCTGCTGTTTGGGTTGGTGTTAAATGCATTTGATGCATAAATCGAATCTCCGGGATTCAGGTAACAGGCTGTCGTGTCGATTTTTACTGTTTGCTCTGCGTCAGTATAATAGGAAATTTGAAGATAACGGTTTTCCGCGAACGTCACATGAACCGTACCCGTCAGAGGTTGTGTTTCCTCTGCATCGCTCACATTGAAAATATCTGCATTTGTATAATATCCGTCCTCGTCCAGCATACCGGACTGGTCGTATTCCTGATATTGCAGATAGTCCGCATCCTCCGAGATGCCGGATCGCTCAAAAAAACAGCGTTCCAGTCGGCTGTCTATGCTGGAACACCCCGAAAAAAGTACTGCGGATGTCAGTAACATGAACAGAAAGGCAATACGTTTTTTCATCTCTCCTGCTCCTTTTCTATGTTTCTATGTTTTCATGTTTTCATGTTCATTTGTCAGGCTCCTGCGTCTCTATATGCCTATTCTAACACAAAATTCCACATATTTCCACAAAAATGCGGCACGGCGTCCTTTAACTACGATGGAAGTGCTTTTGCCATGGCGAACAGGACTTTTCTTTTTATGCGCGATGGTGTATAATAGCGGCGTTGTGCCGCATCAAGGTTTGCAGCATTTTTTGATAGGGAGGACTGTTTGCCATGCCGGAATTTCGGGTCGTCAGCGAATATGCGCCGTCGGGCGATCAGCCGGAGGCCATCGCGTCGCTGGTAAAGGGCGCGCAGGACGGGCTGCGGGAGCAGGTACTGCTGGGCGTGACTGGCTCCGGCAAAACCTACACAATGGCAAAGGTCATCGAGCAGCTTCAGCGTCCCACGCTGGTCCTGGCGCACAACAAAACGCTGGCCGCGCAGCTTTGCAGCGAGTTCCGCGAATTTTTCCCGGATAACGCGGTGGAATATTTTGTGAGCTACTATGATTATTACCAGCCGGAGGCTTATGTCGCCAGTACGGATACTTATATTGAAAAGGACGCGGCCATCAATGAGGAGATCGACCGCCTGCGCCTTTCCGCAACCGCGTCTCTGCTGGAACGGCGCGACGTGATTGTCGTCGCCTCCGTGAGCTGCATCTATGGTTTGGGTGAACCGGACGACTTTATGCACATGATGGTGAACCTTACCACCGGAGCGGAGCTGCCCCTTGATACGCTGCTGCACCGGCTGCTGGATATCCGCTATGAGCGCAATGACATCGCGTTTGCGCGCAATATGTTCCGTGTTCGCGGGGATACGGTGGAGCTTTGGCCGGCTTATTGGAAGGACCGCGCCATTCGCGTGGAATTTTTCGGTGACGAGATAGACCGCATCAGCGAGATTGAGCCGCTGACCGGCAAGGTCGTGCGGCGGCTGAACTCCATTCCTGTCTGGCCGGCCAGCCACTATGTCACCACACACGAAAAGCTGGAGCGCGCCGCGCGGGAGATCCGCCGCGAGTGCGATGAACGGGTTCTGTATTTTCAGGAGCGCGGCAAGCTGATCGAGGCGCAGCGCATCGCGGAGCGCACGGCATACGACATCGAGATGCTGAACGAGCTGGGCTACTGCTCCGGCATTGAGAATTATTCCCGCATCATTTCCGGACGTCCGGTCGGCAGCGCGCCAATGACGCTGCTGGACTATTTTCCAAAGGATTTCATGCTGTTCATCGATGAGAGCCACGTCACGCTGCCGCAGGTCCACGCAATGTATAACGGCGACCACGCGCGCAAGGAAAGCCTTGTCAATTACGGGTTCCGGCTGCCGTCGGCCTTTGATAACCGTCCGCTCAAATTTGAGGAATTTGCCGCGCGCATCAATCAGGTCTGCTATGTTTCCGCCACGCCCGGCGCTTATGAACGGGGACGGGCGGGCAACATCGCAGAGCAGGTGATCCGCCCGACGGGGCTTTGCGACCCGGAGGTGCAGGTGCGTCCCGTGGAGGGGCAGATCGACGATTTGATCGACGAAATACGTCTGCGCATGGAACGGCAGCAGCGCGTACTGGTAACAACACTGACCAAGCGTATGGCGGAGGATTTGACCGAATATTTTGAAACCGCCGGGCTTCGCTGCCGCTATATGCACCATGACATCGACGCGATGCAGCGCATGGAGATCATCCGCGATCTGCGTCTCGGCGAATTTGACGTACTGATCGGCATCAACCTGCTCCGGGAAGGGCTGGATTTGCCGGAGGTCAGTCTGGTTGCGATACTGGACGCGGACAAGGAGGGCTTTTTGCGCAGCGAAACCAGTCTGGTGCAAACGATTGGCCGTGCCGCCCGCAATGCGGAGGGCATGGTGATCATGTATGCCGACACGATCACGCCGAGTATGCGTGCTGCCATCACAGAGACGGAGCGCCGCCGGACGAAGCAGATGGCCTATAACGCCGCCCACGGCATCGTGCCGAGAACCATCGTCAAGGACGTGCGCGATCTGATGCAGGAATCGGAGAGCACCTCCGCGATGAAGCGCGGGCGTGGTACGGTGAAAATGACGGACGCGGAGCGCCGCGCGGAAATCGAACGGCTGGAAAAGAAAATGAAAGAAGCCGCAAAAATGCTGGAATTTGAGCTGGCCGCCGAGCTACGCGACCGTATTATATTGTTGCAGGGACAAACGCCGCAAAAACCGCAGAAAGCGAAGGGGAAAAAGAAAAACATATGAGTACCATAACGAGAACGAGACAGAAAACCAAAACAGCGCGCTGGAACGCCGCTGGCGCGCGGCGCAGCGTGGCCCGCTGCCTGCCTTATGGCTGCGTGCTGCTGGGCGCGGCGCTCTGGGGCTGCATCGGGCTGTTTAACCGCAATCTCACTGCGCTGGGATTTAGCGCCGCATCCATCGTGGTGCTGCGCAATGTGGGAACGGCGGCGCTGCTGGCGCTCTTTTTCCTGCTGACGGATCGCAGTGCGTTCCGTATCCATTTGCGTCACCTGCCCTGCTTTCTCGGCACCGGCATCGTCAGCGTGCTGTGCTTCACGCTCTGCTATTTCCGCAGTCAGCAGCTCAATTCCCTTGCGGTTGCGGCGATTTTGCTCTATACTTCGCCGGCCTTTGTCGTGCTGCTCTCCGCGCTGCTGTTCCGTGAGCGCATCACCGGGAAAAAGCTCCTGGCGCTGCTGCTTGCGTTTCTTGGCTGCGTCCTGGCCAGCGGCATTTTGGAGGGCGGCGGGCTGTCCCTGACCCCGACGGGGCTGCTGCTTGGGCTTGGCAGCGGGCTGCTCTATGCGTTTTATACGATTTTTGCCCGCGTTGCGCTGGCGCATTACCGTTCGCTGGTAGTGACGCTCTATACATTCATTTTTGCAAGCCTTGGTTCGCTTGTGCTGCTGCTGTTCGGCTGGGCGGAGTTTCCCGCAGCTGCGTTTTCTGCGGAGTCAGCGCTTTTGGCGCTGGGGCTGGTCGTGCTTTCCACCGTGCTGCCCTATCTGCTTTACACCTTCGGTTTGCAGGGACTGGGTGACAGCGGAAAGACCTCCATCCTGGCCAGTATAGAGCCGGTCATTGCCGCCATTGTCGGCGCGCTCGCGTTTGGCGAACCGTTCAGTCTTGGCGCGCTCGGCGGGCTGGCCTGCATCCTCGCCAGCGTGTTTGCCCTGCGGTGATGGGCAGGGTTTGCTCCTGCGGAGGAGGGCAGGGTTTCGTCGTTGCGGCGACGACCTGCTTTCCCAACGTGGAGAATACCCACAGGGCACTTATACCCGCAGGGCACTTGGTAAGCAAAGACACAGGAGGTTTCGCTCCTGCGGGAGCGACCTACTTTCGCTACGCGGCGAAAGTAGGCAAAGACGCGCCCGAAGAAGGGGGACTTCCGAATGTCCCCCTTCTCCGAGACCTTTTCCCCCTAACGGCTTAAAGGGACACAGCCCCTTTAAGAAAACCCCGTGCGTCTCGCAGAAGCAGCACAAATTTTTATGCTTTGATTTCCCTCTTGCAAGGGGATTTCCAAAAGGGGCACGCCCCTTTTGGCCGTTGGGGAGAGGTACAGGAGAGGGGGATTCGGAACCCCCTCTCCTGTCGTGCCTTTGTTTACTTTCCCCACGTCGGGAAAGTAAATCGCTCCCGCGGGAGCGAAACCCTGCCCCTTGCGACGAAACCGACCCACTCCCGCAGGAGCGAAACCTCCTATGCCTTTGCTTGCTAAGTGCCCTGTGGGTATTCGCCGCGTAGCGAAAGTAGGTCGCTCCCGCAGGAGCGAAACCCGCTATAATTCCAGAATATATTTTAATAAAAATAAAACGCCCGACGGAAAACCTTCCACCGGGCGCTTCGCCGTTGTTGATGTATATTTTTGGAAGAACCACCTGAGTCTGCGGCACGCGCCGCCGGGAAGGGTGAACAAAATCAGTTACTCGTCTGCCGGGAATGCGGCGAGGATGCCGGTCACATATTGCAGGATGTAAACCGCGTCGTTTGTCTCCACCGTGCCGTTGCCGCTCACATCAAGCGCTGTGATCTGGTTATTCAGCAGCTCCGCTGTGCCGTTGACATAGCGCAGTGCCAGTACC